>CANQKI010000005.1 GCA_947624355.1 uncultured Clostridia bacterium
TACCACAGATCCATCACGATGGATTCTTTTCTTCACTCCTCTCTCTATTGCAACTTCATTTTACAATGAGCCAAAAATTATTCGCAGCAGGTCCTGATTGAAAAAACGGATAAAAATGTACCCGATCCTGTATCTTATCCCCGGATACACGTTTGAATCGGTCAAAAAAGCGTTAAATCCTGACATCCAAAAGTGCCGAAAAGCCTTGAAATACCTGCATTTTCCTATTTGAAAATACAATGCAAATACAAAATTCGCCTTGCATTTTTTATGTTTTCCTTATATACTAATTGCAACTTTCGCACAGTGCGAAAGAAACAGATCCGCAAGGAGGGATTTTCTATGAAGACTGGTTTCAAATCTGTAATTGCTGGGGTGTTGGCGCTGATTCTGGCGCTGTCGTTGACGATTCCCGCCCTGGCGGAGGATGCAGAAACCATTAAGATCGGCGTTATCGGGCCGCTGACGGGCCCCTATGCGCAGTACGGCATGGGCGTTGCCAATGGCGCGCAGATTGCCGTGGACGAAGTGAATGCCAAGGGCGGCGTGCAGTTTGAACTGCTGGTGGAAGACGACCAGGGCGACGGCGAGATGGCCGTAAATGCTTACAACGCCATTCTGGATAAGGGCGGTAAGATTTTCCTGAGCACCGTTACTTCCGGCGCCTGCCTGGCGGTAGCTGATGTGGCTATGGTAGACCGCGTTTTCATGCTGACCCCCTCGGGTTCCGCCGACAATATCTTGGAAGGCAAGGACATGATCTTCCGCGTCTGCTTCAAGGACAGCGCCCAGGGTTCCGCTTCGGCGCAGTACATTGTCGACCATAAGCTGGCCACCAAGGTGGGCGTGATCTACAACAACTCCATCGACTATTCCATGGGCATCTATCAGTCTTTTGAAGCAAAGGCCAAGGAACTGGGGCTGGAAATCGTCGCGGCTTCCGCTTTCTCCGATGATAACAATGCCGACTTCTCCGTGCAGATTGCCCAGATGAAGGATGCCGGCGCCGAGCTGGTCTTCCTGCCCATCTATTACACCCCCGCTTCCAACATCCTGACCCAGGCCGCTGCTGTGGACTATAAGCCCATCTTCTTCGGTGTGGACGGCATGGACGGCATCCTGACCGGTGTGGAAGGCTTCGATACTTCCCTGGCCGAAGGCGTCATGCTGCTGACCCCCTTCTCTGCCGACGCGCAGGACGACCTGACCAAGAGCTTCGTGGCCAAGTATGCCGAACTGAGCAACAACGAAGTGCCCAACCAGTTCGCTGCGGACGCTTATGACGGCATCTACGCTCTTTACGAAGCCGTGAAGGCTGCGAACATCACTCCCGAAACGACGCCCGAAGATGCCTGCGAGGCGCTGATTGCCGTTTTCCCCACCATTGAGGTTACCGGCCTGACCGGCACCATCCGCTGGAACGCCGACGGCGAAGTTGACAAGACGCCCAGCCCCTTTGTAATCAAGGATGGCATTTATGTCAAAGCGGAGTAAGCTCCATTTGTGACAGTTTCACATGGTAAAGGGGCGCTTCCTGTTTCCGGTACCCGTCGGGAGTGGGAAGCGCCCTGCGCCTATTTTACACAAAGCAAGCATCGGCCAATCAGCGGCCAAAGCCACAGGCTCATCCGGCCGCACGCACAACATGAGGGGAGTTGCACCCTGAGATGATTCAATTCCTGTCCTTTCTGATCAGCGGAATCAGCCTTGGCAGTGTATACGCCATCATTGCCCTTGGCTATTCGATGGTTTACGGAATCGCTAAAATGCTGAATTTCGCGCATGGCGACGTCATTATGATCGGCGCTTATATTGCTTTCTGCACGGTACAGTATCTGCATCTTCCGCCGCTGGTGGCAGTTCTTGCGGCAGTGGTGGTATGCACGGTGCTGGGAATTCTTATCGAGGGCCTTGCCTATAAGCCCTTACGCCAAGCCTCGTCCCTGGCCGTGCTGATTACCGCCATCGGCATGAGCTACCTGCTGCAGAATGTAGCGTTGCTGATCTGGGGCGCCAATCCCAAATCTTTTCCGAGCGTCATCAGTTTGGGTACGCTTTCGCTTTTTGACGGGCGCCTGCGCATTACCAGCGAAACCTTCGTGACCATCCTTGCCAATATCGTCATCATGATTGCCCTGACCCTCTTTACCAACCGTACCAAGATGGGCAAGGCCATGCGCTGCGTTTCCGAAGATAAGGGCGCTGCGGAGCTGATGGGCGTAAATGTCAATTCGACGATATCCATGACCTTTGCCATCGGCAGCGCTTTGGCCGCCGTGGCGGGCGTGCTGCTCTGCTCCTCCTACCCCACGCTGATGCCAACCACCGGTGCCATGCCCGGCATCAAGGCCTTTACCGCGGCTGTTTTCGGAGGAATCGGTTCCATTCCCGGCGCGCTGATTGGCGGGCTTTTGCTGGGCGTCATCGAGATACTCGGCCGCGCTTACATTTCCACCGAGCTGAGCGACGCCATCGTTTTCGCCGTGTTGATTGTGGTGCTGCTGGTCAAGCCCACCGGTTTGCTGGGCAAGCCGACGCATGAAAAAGTTTGAGGTGAACGGCATGAGGAAAAACAAAAGAAACTTCCTGAATAACGCCGTTACCTACGGCATGGTCATTGTTGCGTTCCTGTTGTGTGAGCTGGCAATATCCGGCCTGATCGGCGGCTTCAAAATGAGCCGTTCCCTCAAAGGACAGTTGGTACCCATCTGCGTTTACGTCGTCATGGCCGTTTCGCTGAACCTGACCGTGGGTTTTTCGGGGGAATTGTCCCTGGGCCATGCTGGTTTCATGAGTGTGGGCGCTTTTTCCGGTGTGCTCATTTCCCAGTGGCTGGGTTCCGCTTTTCCGGATATTCCCAGCCTGGCGCGCGTTATTGCCGCGCTGGTTTCCGGCGGCATCTTTGCAGGAATTGCGGGCATTCTGATCGGTATTCCGGTGCTGCGTCTGCGGGGCGACTATCTGGCCATCGTTACCCTGGCATTCGGGGAAATTATCCGCAATCTGATCAACTGCATGTACTTTTCCTTGGACGGAAAATCGCTGCATTTCGGCTTCAATAATCCGAATCTGGCCGGCAAACTGGTCATTAACGGCCCCATGGGCGCCACAGGCGTGAACCGTCTGGCCAGCTTTGAAGTGGGCTTTGTGCTGGTTCTTTTCACGCTTTTTGTGGTCATGAACCTGGTCAACAGCCGGTCCGGCCGTGCCATTATGGCGGCGCGGGACAACCGCATTGCCGCCGAGGCCATGGGCATTAACGTGACCAAGTATAAGATGATCGCCTTCGTTACCTCCGCTGTGCTGGCAGGCATGGCCGGCGCCCTCTACGGCCTGAATTTTGCCAATACCGCCGCGGCCAAATTCAAATTCGATACCTCCATCCTTGTGCTGGTCTTTGTCGTGCTGGGCGGCATCGGTTCCATTCGTGGTTCGATTATCGCGGCGGCGCTGCTCACCATCCTGCCCGAAGTGCTGCGTGAATTCGGCGATTACCGGATGCTGGTCTACGCCATTGTGCTGATTGCGGTCATGATTGCCACCAACAGTCCGCTGCTGGGGAACCTGTTTAACCGCATCCGTCCCCACAGGATGAAACCGGGAAAGGAGGCCGGCAAGGCATGACACAGCAGCAGAAGAAAAAATTCAATGCCGATACCAGAATGGTGCCCGTCCCCTCTCAAGCCATCGTGCCTGAGCGGGACATTAACGAGCAGCCCGTGCTGGTCGCCAGCCATCTGGGCATCGAGTTCGGCGGCCTGAAGGCCGTGGACGACTTCAACATGATCATCGGCAAGACGGAAATCGCAGGCCTGATCGGCCCCAACGGCGCGGGAAAAACCACCGTCTTTAACCTGCTGACCAAGGTATACCAGCCCACTTCCGGCAGCGTGCTTGTAAACGGAAAGGACACCGCCGGCATGAACACCGTGCAGGCCAACAAACTGGGCCTGGCCCGTACGTTTCAGAATATCCGCCTGTTCAGCAATATGACCGTGGAAGAGAACGTTCGGATCGGGTTGCACAATCAGGTTTCCTATGGTCTGATGACGGGCATTTTCCGCCTGCCCGGATACTGGAAGGGAGAGAAAAAGCAACACGAAATGGCCCTTGATCTTCTGTCTCTTTTCGATATGCAGAAGATGGCCGACGTAAAGGCCGGTTCTCTCCCCTACGGCGCGCAGCGGCGGCTGGAAATCGTCCGCGCTCTGGCCACGCATCCTTCCCTGCTTCTTCTGGACGAACCCGCGGCAGGTATGAACCCCCACGAGACTGAAGAACTGATGGAAAACATCATCAAGATCCGCGACCAGTTCCAGATTGCCGTGCTGCTCATCGAGCATGACATGAATCTGGTCATGGGCATCTGCGAGGGCATCTGCGTGCTCAATTACGGCCGCGTCATTGCCAAGGGCACGGCAGAGGAAATTCAGCGCAACCCCGTGGTCATCGAGGCATACCTCGGCAAGCAAAGCGCAGAAGAGGAGGCCCAGGGATGAGTTTGCTCAAAATCGACAACATCCACGTTTATTACGGCGCCATCCACGCCATCAAGGGGATTTCATTCGAAGTGGAAGAGGATGAAATCGTGACCCTGATCGGCTCCAACGGCGCGGGGAAATCCACCACGCTGAACACCATTGCCGGTCTTTTGAAGCCCCGTTCCGGTTCTGTCACCTTTGACGGCAAGAGCCTGACCAGCATGCCCACCAATAAAGTGGTCAGTCAGGGCATCGCTCTGTGCCCGGAAGGGCGGCGTATCTTCCAGCAAATGACGGTGCGTGAAAACCTGGAAATGGGAGGCTTTACGCGCCCTGACAAGGAGATTCCGGACACCATCGACGAAATGTTCCAGCGTTTCCCCCGTTTGAAAGAGCGGGAAAAGCAGATTGCCGGAACGCTTTCCGGCGGCGAGCAGCAGATGCTGGCCATGGCCCGCGCACTTATGAGCAAGCCCCGGCTGCTGATGCTGGACGAGCCGTCCATGGGCCTGGCCCCCATCCTGGTGGAACAGATTTTCGGAATCATCAAGGAGCTGCATGCCGCCGGAACCACCATCCTGCTGGTGGAACAGAACGCTCAGATGGCCCTTTCCGTGGCCGACCGGGCGTACGTACTGGAGACCGGCAAGCTCACTATGGAAGGTAATGCCAGGGATCTGCTGACCAATGACAACGTGCGCAAAGCGTACCTTGGCAACTAAGGCGGAAAAATTTTTCCCAAACCCTTGACAGGCGGCGCGGTATCCTTTATAATACTTATGTTTCAAGCAGAAGCCGCCCGCTTCTCTCCGATGCGAACATGTTTTGCACGGGTATCGGCATTGATTTTCATTGTCATGGACGGGTGCGCTTCATCCGTCCATTTTTTAATGGCAATCAAATTTGGGAGGTGCATCGACCATAGCCGCTGAACTGCTCATCAATGAAGAAATTCGTGACCGTGAAGTGCGCGTCATCGGCGCGGACGGGACCCAGCTGGGCATTATGCCCACGCCCAAGGCTCTGGAGCTGGCTGAGGAAAACGAGCTTGACCTGGTCAAAATCGTACCCACCGCCACGCCCCCTGTCTGCAAGCTGATGGATTACGACAAGCACCGCTTTGAGCAATCCAAGCGTGAGCGCGAAATGCGCAAAAATCAAAAGGTGATTTCGCTCAAGGAAGTGCAATTGTCCGCCACGATCGAGGAAAACGACGTGGCCATCAAGGCCAAAAACGCCATCCGCTTTCTGCAGGATGGAGACAAGGTCAAGGTGTCCATCCGCTTCCGGGGCCGCCAGATCGCCCACTCCGATATTGGCCTCAAGGTCATGCAGGATTTCATTGAGCGCACCAAAGAGGTGTCCATGGTGGAGCGCAGGCCCTTGATTGAAGGGCGCAACATGATCATGATCCTTGCGCCCAAGACGGAAAAAGCCAGCAAGGCGGAAAAGGCTGCCGCGAAGCAGCAGCCCGCTGCCCCGCAGGCTTAACCCTTACATTTTCCGGAAGGAGGAAATTCCCTATGCCTAAGCAAAAGACTCACCGCGGCGCGGCCAAGCGCTTTTCCCTGACCAAGACCGGCAAGGTAAAGCACAAGAAGATGAATGTGAACCACATTCTCAACAAGAAAACCACCAAGCGCATCCGTCATCTTCGCATGGGCGGCACCCTGGAGAACAACGCCGAGGCCGCTACCATCCGCAAGCTGATTCCCTACAAATAAGCCGATCGCCCGTCTGAAGGAGGAAAAACAATATGGCACGCATTAAAAGGGCTGTAAACGCCCATAAAAAACGCCGGAAGGTACTGAAGCTGGCGAAAGGCTATTGGGGTGCAAAATCCAAGCAGTACCGTACCGCCAGTGAACAGGTGCGCCGTTCCCTGCGCTACGCCTACGAAGGCCGCAAAATGCGCAAGCGGGATTTCCGCCGCCTGTGGATTACCCGTATCAACGCCGCTGCTCACCTGAACGGCATGAACTATTCCACGTTTATCAACGGCCTGAAGAAGAAGAACATCGAAGTCAACCGCAAGATGCTGGCTGACCTGGCCGTGAACGACGCCGCCGCTTTTGCCCAGCTGGTGGAAATTGCCAAGGAAGCCTGAGCCGGCAGCACTTCAATCGGCAAGCGCTGAAATTTTCAGTGCCTGCCGATTTTTTATCCGTATTTTTTCGGTATATTCTCCGGCTTTGCTTGAATCAGGCTGGGAAGCATGCTAAAATAAAATTAAATTTCCGGAAAGGAGAAGAGCGGCATGCTGACGCCCACGGACAGGCTGTATTACGACGACGCGTACCTGACGGCATTTGACGCCGCGATTCTATCTTGCCGGGACGGATGGGCAGCCCTGAACCGCTCGGCCTTCTACCCTACTTCGGGCGGTCAGCCCTTCGATACGGGCGTTCTGACTGCAGAGGGCACGGACTATGCTGTAACCGACGTGCAGGTGCAGGGCAATGTGGTATGGCACAGAATCGGCGCATCGATTCTCGAGGGCATCCACGTACACGGCCGCATCGATTGGCCGCGTCGCTTCGATCACATGCAGCAGCACGCGGGCGACCATATGCTGGCCGGAGCCGCATGGCAGCTTTTTGGGGCCACTACCATCGGCCTGCACATGGGCAATGAAGTATCCAGCATTGATCTTTCTTTTCCCGATGGCCGTACCCGGCTCAATGACGAAGAAATTGACCGTTGGGAAATGCTGGTCAATGAGCGGGTGCAGCAGGACGATCCCATCCGCTGCTGGTTTCCGAAACCGGAAGAGCTGACCGCCCTGCCCCTTCGCAAGCCGCCCACCGTAAAAGAACATGTGCGCGTCGTCGCCATGGGCGATTATGAAATGGTGGCCTGCGGCGGCACCCATCCCCGCAGCACCGGGCAGATCGGGCTCGTCAAAATTCTTTCCTGCGCACCCAGCCGCGGCAATATGCGGTTGACCTTCATCAGCGGCATGCGGGCCACGAAATACATGGCCCGGGCCTGCCGCTGCGCTCACAGCGTGGCTGCCGCCCTCTCGTCCGACCTGGACGGTGCTTTGCCAGCCCTGGAACGGGAACGGGAGGCCGCCCAAGGCGAGCGCCGGACTTTGCAGGCCCAGTTGACCGAGGTCGCGCTGCAACTGCTGCAAGCTTCTGCCCGGCCTATCCCAGGGGGCGTCCTGTATACGGGCTATTACCCGTTTCTCTCCCCCGCTCAATTGCAGTCCGCCGCCACGCAGCTGCTCCGGCAGGATAACAATGCCCTGGCGCTGCTTTCCTGCCCCGGGAAAAGCGGCCGTACCCTGGTTTTCTGCCGGGGCGATGCTTTGTCGTACGACATGGCGGCCCTGCTGCGGGCATCCGGCGCGAGGGGCGGCGGCAAGCCGGACTTTGCCCAGGGCAGCGCCCCGGATGATACCCCGCTCAAAAACGCCATCGCACAGATAACCAATGAAAAGGAGTGATTTCATGTCCGTATCTGCTTACCGTGCGTTCCAGCTGCTCAAAGAACTGAGCTATGAACGTGTTTCCGGCTCCGAAAACGAAAAGCGCGCTGCAGAACGCCTGCTCCAGGAGGCAAAGTCCATCGGCGTCGACGCCCACATCGAGGAATTTCCCGTATCCTGCGGCAAGGTTCATTCTGCAAAATTGATTGTAACTGCGCCATACCGGAAGGAATATCCTGTCACAGGGTACGAGTGTTCCCTCTCCACCCCGGCAGGCGGCCTGGACGGGGAATTCTATTACGCCGAAAATCTGCTGCCAGGCCATCTGAAAAACGTGAAGGACAAAATCGTGCTGGTCAACGGCCGCCCCCGCCGGAAGGATTACAAAAAGCTGCAGGAGGCGGGCGCTGCTGCCATCCTGTCCTTCTCGGGAAGCATGCTGGACAGGCCCAGCGAAACGGATATCGCCGTCTGCAAGCTGCGGGAAACGCTGACCGATTCCTTCGGCGGTGCCATCGCCCTCAATATGCGCTGCGCCGATGCGGCGGAGATCGTCCGCCGGGGCGCGAAAACCATGCATATTGAAGTGGACAGCGAAAGCTATGAGGGAACCAGCCAAAATGTCTGTGCCGTAATTACCGGCACGGATTGGCCGGACGAGATCATTTCCTTCGGCGCGCACTATGACAGCGTGCATTTCTCGACGGGCGTATACGACAATATGTCAGGCAGCGTGATTTTGATGGAAATCATGCAATATTTCGCCGAACATCCCCCCAAGCGCACGTTGAAATTCAACTGGTACGGCTCGGAAGAACAGGGCCTGCTGGGCAGCAAGGCCTGGACAGCGGCCCATGAGGATGAACTGGAAAAACATTTGCTCATGATCAACGTGGATGTGGCTGCGCCTACCTTGGGTGTGAACATTTTCCATGTGTTGGCAGACGACAAAGCGACGGCCTATGCCGAGAAGCTGGCCGAGAAAATGCCCTATCCTATCCAGGTGAAAGCCGACATCTATTCCAGCGACTGCGTTCCCTTTGCGGATCGGGGCGTGCCCGCCGTGAACCTGTGTCGCTTCGGCGCGCAGGGAGCCAACTTCATCCATGACCGGCGGGACAACCTGAAATCAGGCTATCTGGACAAAAATGCCCTCAACATTACTTTGCAGCAAGTGTTGTACCTGGCTAAACGGGTGGCAAATGTGAAGCAGTTCCCCATCCCCCGCGTCATTGGCCCCAAGATCAGGGACAAGATCGACAAATACCTGTTCCGCAAGGAAGATGAGGAGAAATAAGCGCGCTGTCTTGACGAAGCGCAGGAAAACAGGTACAATATGGGAAGAGACCGCCCGCATATGGCATGACGGGCGCGAAATGCGAAAGGAAGGAATCCCATGGATAAGAAAGCCATTCTGGCGGCCGTCGACCACACCCTGCTCAAGCAGCAAGCCACCTGGCCCGAGATCAAAGCCCTTTGCGACGACGCCATCCAATACGGCACGGCCTCGGTGTGCATTCCTCCCTGCTATGTGAAGCAGGCGCACGATTATGTGCAGGGCAAAATGACCATCTGCACGGTCATTGGCTTCCCCAACGGCAACATGACCACCGCCGCCAAGGTCTTTGAGACCAAGGACGCCATTGCAAACGGCGCGGAAGAAATCGACATGGTCATTAATATCGGCATGCTCAAAGCAGGCGACACCGATTACGTGCTCAACGAAATCAAGGCCATCAAGGAAGCCACGGGCAAGCTGATCCTGAAGGTGATCATCGAAACCTGTCTGCTGACAGAGGAAGAAAAGATTACCATGTGCCGCCTGGTTACCGAAGCCAAGGCCGATTACATCAAAACTTCCACCGGCTTCTCCACTGCCGGGGCCACCTTTGACGACATCGCCCTTTTCGCCAAGCACATCGGCCCCGACGTGAAAATGAAGGCAGCCGGCGGTATCAGTTCCTTTGACGACGCGGAAAAATTCATGGTGCTGGGGGCCAGCCGCCTGGGCACCAGCCGGCTGGTCAAGCTGATGAAGGAAGGAAAATGACCGACCTGCAAATCGCATCCATACGCACCAGCGAACAAACACCGTTTTCCAAAGAAGGAGCGCATGAATGTCGAAGCAAAACATCTATGACAACGACGTCTTCTTTGAGAACTTCAAAAACAGCCGGGCTGACAAAATCAACTTCAACGATTGCATTGACCCCCCATTCTCCTGTCCATGCTTTCGGATCTGCGTGAAAAAACGGTGCTGGATATTGGCTGCGGAATGGGACAGCACGCAAAGCAGTATGCCGACATGGGCGCAAAGTCCGTCTTGAGAATCGATCTTTCCGAGAAGTATCCCGCCATGTTCGGCGGAACGATCCATCGTCCCGATTTTGTGTTCTTCCGGTGCGGAATCAGGCGCTGAACGGTTTGTTTCATACGAAAAAGAGCGGAGATGTTCCTCCGCTCTTTTTTCGTGGATTCTTTTACTTCAGGTACCCTTCCCGGGCCTTCACATTGAAGCGCTTTTCCAATTGATGCAGCTGCTCGTCGGTAATGGTATTGACAAGTGGCAAGTGAGCGATCTTCATATAGATTTCCGCGCCCTTTTCGGCGGTCTCGATAAGGCCGAAAGTTTCGTCAAGGTCGGCCCCCGCGCCGTAAATGCCGTGCTGCGCCCAGACCACCAGCCGGGCAGTGCGCATTTTTTCGGCGGTAGCTTCACCGATTTCGTTGGTTCCGCACAGCATCCAGGGCAGCACGTTCACGCCATCGGCAAACACCACGATGCACTCCGTGCACATCTGCCACAGGGTGCGGGTGAATTCCTTTTCATCCAGGGAGTGAACGTAGGTCATAGCCAACAGGTTGGCCGGGTGGCAGTGCATGATGACCCGGTTTTGGGGGTTCACCTTCATGCGTGCCACATGGCTCATCATATGGGCGGGAAATTCGCTGGTGAAGCGGCCGCCGTCCGTATAGCCCCACAGAAGGTCGGCCTGCCGACCGCCATCCCGGAGCCGCACGATACCGAGGTTTACGTCGGGAGCATACTGCACGTTTTTGAAATACTTGCCCGTGCCCGTCACCAGGAAGTATTTTCCTTCCAGTTCGGGGGCGGAGAAACCCGTTTCCAGGGTTCGCAGCACCTGCTTCACGTCCAGGTATTCTGCGACGTCTTTTTCCTCCAGCAGCAGGCTCACGTTGCCGCCGTTGCGTTCATCCCAGCCATGGTTATACATATTGGTCACCGTGCGGATCATGTCCACCATGAACGGAGCCGTCAAAATATCCTTCATTTGCGGTTCACCAGCACTTTCTTTTCGTATTCCATCACCCGGGGCAGCCATTCGCCGTCTCCGGGCACGCCGCACCGGCGGCAGTACTCCTGCCAGACTTCGCCGAAGGGCAGGGTCTTAAGCTCTTCCTGGGCCACCATGAGCTCGGTAAACCGGTCGGTATCCTGCAATTCTTTCAGGTTATCGGGCGACAGCAGGGCGGAAAGCAGGGCCTTTTGCAGATTGCGGAAGCCCACCGTCCAGGCGGCAATGCGGTTAATGGAGGCGTCAAAGTAATCCAAGGCAATGTGCACCCGGCCTTCCAAGCCGCCGCAGTGCACGATTTCCTTGGCGATTTCCCGGGTCTCATCGTCAAACAGCACCACATGGTCGCTGTCCCAGCGGATGGGGCGGGTAACGTGCAGGGCAATCTCCGGGAAGAAGGCCAGCAGAGCGGGGATTTTATCGCTCACCACTTCCGTGGGGTGATAATGGCCGTTATCCATGAGCGGGATGCACTTATCCCGGTTCAGCGCCGCATAGCTCAGGGCAAATTCGGCGCTGCCCACGGTATACGCCTCCACGCCGATGCCGAACACCTTGGATTCGATGCAGGGCTTGACTTTAGCAAAGTCGTAAGGCTCGGACAGGATCTCGTCGATGGCCTCCTTATAACGCACCCGGGGCCCCAGCCGGTCGCCGGGTACATCCTTGAAGCCGTCTCCCGTCCAGATATTCATGGTGCAGGGCTGACCAAGTTCCTCCGCCAGGTAGGAGGAAATGCGGATGCAGGCCTTGCCATGATCGATCCAGAAACGGCGGGTCTTTTCGTTGGGCGAAGACAGGGTCAGCGGATCACACATGGGATGGGAAAAGAAGGTGGGGTTGAAATCGCAGCCAAGGTTCCTTTCCTTGCAGAAATCCACCCATTTTTTGAAGTGTTTTGGCTCCAGCTTATCCCGGTCAGCCCATTCGCCCTCTTCAAAGATGGCATAGCTGGCATGCAGGTTCATTTTGACCTTGCCGGGTATCAGCCGGAGGGTTTCGTCAAGATCAGCCATCAGTTCTTCAGGGGTACGGGCGCGGCCGGGATAATTGCCCGTGGTTTGGATACCGCCGGTCAAGGGCTTCGAGGGATCGGTATCGAAGCCGCGCACATCGTCTCCCTGCCAGCAGTGCAGGGACACAGGCACGTCCTTCAGCCGTTTCATGGCCGCTTCCGTATCCATGCCATGGGCAGCGTAAACCTTTTTTGCTTCTTCGTAACTCATTTGTCCGCCTCCATTTGGATTTTCAGATTTCCCAGGGCCGTGGCCTCGATAGGCAGAGCGACGACCCGCTTGCCCGTCGCTTCAGCTGTCAGGCGATTGAGGAAAGCGTTTTTTGCGCCCCCGCCAACGATGTACAGACAGCGATACTGCGTATGGGTATTCCGCTCGATATCCTCAATGGCTTTTTTGTAGCACTGTGCCAGGCTGCGGTATGCACACCGGAAATACCCGGCGGCGTTGCCGGGCTTGCGGCCCAGCGCGGCGTCAAAGGCGGCCTTCATGCTTTTGGGGGCCATGAAAGCGTCGTCGTTGGCGTCCACCAGCCCTTGGAAGCGGCTGGCGGCGGCCATACGTACGATCTCCGGGAAGGGCGTGTCAGGGCACAGCTCCCTGCGCAGTTCATTGACCAGCCACATGCCCATGATATTTTTCAGATACCGGATATACCCCACGCCGCCTTCGTTGGAATAGTTGCCATCACAGCTTCCGGCGTCCGTCAGGGGCTTGGGAATTTTGACACCCAGCAGCGACCAGGTACCTGAGGACAGGTACAGGTCGTTTTCCGTCATCGGAATGCCTTCCACGGCGCTGCCCGTATCATGGGTTGCGCAGAGAACGACGCGAATATCCCCATATTTGCCGATTACTGTGCCAGGCTGCTGCAGGGGCTTGAAGAACCGCCCGGGAAGGCCAAGAGCGCGAATGATTTCCGCGTCATATTCCCCTGTTTCGGCGCTGACCATGCCGCCGGTGGTGGCGTTGGTGTATTCGTGACTCTTGACGCCGCACAGCCTGTACATCAGATATTCGGGCATCATCAGAAAGCCGCAGGCTTTGTCCAGCCGCCCGGCCAGCTGATCGGCATAAAGCTGATAGATGGTGTTAAAGGACTGGAACTGGATGCCCGTGCGGCGGTACAGCTCCGCAAAGGACATCTTTTCATGCACCTTCGGAATTACAGCTTCCGTGCGGCTATCCCGGTAAGCATAGCAGGGTAGAATGGGTTTTTTTCCATCCATCAGCACGTAATCCACGCCCCAGGTGTCCACGGACAGGCTCTCGATTTTCCCGAAAGCGGCCTTGGCCTTTTCGATTCCTTCCTTCACATGGAAAAGCAGCTTTTCGGTATCCCAGGTCAGATGCCCGTCCACCGTTTCCATACCGTTGGGAAAGCGGTAGACTTCCCGGGTTTCGATCTGCCCGTTCTCCTGCCAGCCCACAATGTGGCGGCCTGAGGATGCGCCGATGTCAATGGCAAGATAGTATTTCATCGTCATTCACCGTTTGAAAAGGCGCACCCCTTTAAAAAGGGCGCACCCAATTTCCGTTACATCATGCTGCGGTACAGCGCCTTAATTTCCTCCACACTGGTATCCCGGGGATTGCCGGGACGGCAGGCGTCGGCATAAGCGCTCTCGGCCAGGAACTGCACGTCTTCTTCCTTCAGAATGCCCTTCAGGTCGGCCGGAATGCCCACGTCGGCGGACAGCTTTTTGACCGCGGCAACCGTGGCCTTGGCGGCGGCTTCGTCGTCCATCTGGTCGATGCCATCCACGCCCATGGCCTTGCCGATGGCGCGATAGCGCTTGCCCGCCACGGGAGCGTTATATTCCAGGCCGCAGGGCAGCAGAATGGCGCAGGCCACGCCGTGGGGCGTATCATACAGAGCGGAAAGACCGTGCGCCATGCTGTGCACAATGCCCAGGCCCACATTGGAAAAGCCCATGCCCGCGATGTACTGGCCCAGGGCCATGCCTTCCCGGCCGCAGTCGCAGCCCGCCACCGCGCCGCGCAGGCTGTGGCTGATGAGGCGGATGGCCTCAAGATGGAACATATCGCTGATGGCGCAATGGCCCTTGGTGATATATCCCTCGATGGCATGGGTCAGGGCGTCCATGCCGGTAGCGGCGGTGAGGCTCTTGGGCATGGTGGCCATCATGTCGGGATCGACAACAGCCACTTCGGGGATGTCGTTCACGTCCACGCAGACGAATTTGCGCTTCTTTTCCACGTCGGTAATCACGTAATTGATGGTTACTTCGGCGGCCGTCCCGGCGGTGGTGGGCACTGCAATGGTGAAGGTGGCGTGCTTTTTCGTGGGCGCCACGCCCTCCAGGGAGCGCACGTCGGCGAATTCCGGATTCTCGGCGATGATCCCGATGGCCTTCGCCGTATCCATGGCGCTGCCGCCGCCGATGGCTACAATGCAGTCCGCCTGCGCCTTTTTGAAGGCGGCGACGCCGTTCTGCACGTTTTCAATGGTGGGATTGGGTTTGATATCGGAATACACTTCATAGGCAAAGCCGGCCTTGTCCAGCAGATCGGTCACCTTCTGAGCCACACCGAATTTCAACAGGCTCGCGTCGGTGCAGACCAGGGCCTTTTTCTTGCCGTGGGCCGTCAGTTCGGGCACGATATTTTCGACAGCGCCCTTGCCATGATAGGAAACGGGATTCAGAACGATACGATCAGCCATGGGGATTCACTCCTTTTCTCTTTCTATCGATTTCGTTTCTTTGAGAAACGGAATACACTGGGGAATCTTCCGCATTTCCTCCGCCGCAAGCCCGGCGATTACCGCCGCGCCTTCCGCGCAGAAATGCGTTTTATCGTCATGTCCCTCCGGGAAATCGGGATGCTCCCCCGGAGCCAGGCGGACAAAGAGCTCCGCCGTCTTTTCCGGGCCAAGACGGGAATAAAGGGCGCGGCTTTCGCGCTTGAGGTCGCAAAGAGGGATTCCCTTTTCCGCCGCCAGTTTTCGGATAGCAGCGGGGTATTCGCCGTGGGTATACATCAGGCTGCCGTCCCCAGAAAAAAAGCGGCGGGAAACGGGCGTAAACAACACCGGCTGCGCACCCTTTTCCCAGGCGGCCGAGCAATAGCGCAGCAGCTGTTCGGGAAAGGTCGTATCCGGATCGGTGTGCCGCTCGTCGTCCTTTTCGTCATTGTGCCCGAACTGAATAAGCAGCAGATCGCCCGGCGCCATTTCCCGGGCCACAGGTTCAAAAAGCCCTTCTTCCCAGAAACTGCGGCTGCTCCGGCCGCTGAGGGCGTAATTCTTCACCGTTACGCCTTCCCGCACAAACTGCCGAAAGGCCCAACCCCATCCCCGGAAAGGCGGCCGGTTATCCTCCACCGTGGAATCGCCGATCAGAAAAACCGTGGGCACGAATGATCACCAGTCCTTCAGCACCTGCTTTAAATCAATCACGCAAACCTGCGCGTTCCCGTTTTCGTCCGGATTCGAGAACAGAATCTGGTCGCCCCTGCGGTTAAAGGAGGGGTGCTGATGATCCGCCCCCGATTTGCACGAGCCCGTCGTGGCAATCAGCTTGGTTTTTTTCGTGGCGCGCTCAATGAGCACCACACCCTCCTGCACCGTTTTGCCAAGATAGCTGATGCGATCCGCACAAATCCATTTCCGATCCCGGCTCAGGCAGGGGTGCAGCAATTGCTCGCTCCAGCCCGCTTCATCAAAATGCCGGCCGTCCTTATCGCCGATCATCACATGGCCCCGCAGCTTCATGAAGGCCATTTCGCTGCCGTCCGCCGCCCAGACCTCGTGGGTAATCCATTCGTTGGGATGTTCCACGTAATAGGGCCGCACATAGCGTTCCTTTACATCGAACATCCAGGTGCGCTGGAAAGCGTCGCCTTCCGTTTCGTGGATATAGAAAATCAGGTTTTCATCCGTGGGGCAGATTTGGGCGTGCCCCAGGCGGAAATCGCTCTGATAGACGACTTCTGCTTCCTTCCCGGGATCCAGAATCACCAGGGCGTAAATCTTGTTCGCCAGATGATAGCTGCAGGCAATCCGGCCGGTATTGGCCGCCGTAAGATGGCCGGTAATCTGGCCGCCGGCAGGCAGGTCGCCGATACGGGTCATTTCCGCGGTGTTCAGATCGACGGCATAGACCTCGGTTTCGTTTTTGCAGGTGTAGCCCACGTTCTTTTCCCGATCCGTGGCAAAGCCGTGGAAGGTATCGTCCGTAATACGGACGATCTCCCCCGTTTCCACATTCGCCCGATAGCAGCCGCCGTCCTTTTTGCCGGGAAGCTGCTGCTTCATAAAGAAGAAATAGCGGTCGTCCACGGAGAAATTCTCACAGGTAAAGTACAGCTTGGCATTGCGTTCAGGGCCTTCCGTATAACGGCGTACAAGATAGCCGGTCGTCGGATCACGGTACTCAATCATGACGTTTCCTCCTGTTTTTTAAAGCTGCACGGTCTGCCCGGCGGGAATACAAATGGGCTGCCCGTCGTTGACAGCAATATAGCAGTCCCTTCCATTGGGATTATACACCAAATCGTTATCAGTTGTAAATTGCAGACGTGAAAAATTATCCATGCAATCAATCAATTCGATATTGGTACAGTACCAAATATCTTCCTGCCCGCCCATCATGCGGCAAAAATCTTCCATCATGTCCCAATTGTTCTTATCGTCAAATTCATAGCTGTGACCCCACACGTACATCAGATACAGATACTGCTTCTTATACAGGGAGAGAAACTGTTCCCCCAATTCCAGCAACCGATGGTTATGGTGGCAGGTGGCCTGCCAGCGGTAGGGATTTTCGGGCAAAGCAAAACTGTCGGAAGAGCCGACTACCCGGGAATAGCGAATGCCGCAGGCAGGAAGCAGCGCTTCGATTTCCTTGCTGAGGGAACCGTTTGGATAGCTCAGCCCGCGAACAGGATAGCCCGCCAGCTTTTCCAGGGCCCGGCGATCTTCCAGCACTTCCAGCGCCGTTTCGGGCATCGGGCAGCGGGCAATTGTGGGGTGCGTAACCGTATGGCAGGCAATTTCATGGCCCTGATACAACGTCTTCACTTCTTCGGGCGCAATTCTGTTCTCATCGCCGAAAAAGCCGCTGTTTAAATGAAAAGTGCCCCTGATTCCGTATCGGTTGAAGATGTCGATCAGTCTGCGATCCTGGATTTTTCCGTCATCATAGCTCATAGTCAGCGCTTTATGTTTTCCCCCCGGAAAGCAGCAGTATACTTTATTCATCGTTTCCTCCGCACATAGATGGGGCTGCCGCCCCGAAATGTTGCGGCAGCCCCTCATGAATTGGTCCGAATTGTTATTCCGCAAGAGAAGCGTGATAGGCCTCGTTGTATTCCTCGGTCATCATCGCGCCGCCCTCTTCGCTCCACTGCTGCCAGGCAGCGCGCAGACCGGCCTCGTCAATGATGCCGGCAATATACTGCACGGCAGCGTCGGAGATGTTCTGGCTGAGCGTGGTGCCGAAAGCGATATTGGTTTCGCTGGTCAGCGGGTAGCAGGGGTCAGACACGGCGTACTGCGCATAGTCCAGATTGATCTGGTTGTATTCCTCGCGCAGCGCGGTCAGCTTCATGGGAATGCACAGGTCGCCGGGCACGTTCATGCCCAGCTGATTGAGGCTGTGCTGAATCAGGTGCACCTTGGCGGTGACGTCTTCGCCGGACTCGGGCGATTCGAGGCGGAAGCCATCAGCGTCAATCCAGTAGGTTTCACCCTCGACGCCCCAGTTGAGCAACATCTGCCCTTCGGGGCCGTTGCACCAGTCAAGGAATTTGACGACCTTGGGCAGGTCGGCATCGGAAACGGCCTTGGTCACAACGATTTCGCCCTGGAAACCGGGGTTCTGGGGCCAGATGGTGATGGAGCCGTCCGCCTTCTTGAGGCCGCCGATCATGCCAAAGATATCTTCGGTCACGCCCTCGTTCTGCTCAAACCATTCCTGCTGACGATAAGCGTTGTCCAGGCAGTCAAAGCGCATATAGGCCTTGCCCGTGCGCTCGATATTGTCCCAGTTGGTGGAATCGATGGTGGCGAAGTTGGGGTCGATGCCGCCGATCTCATAGAGATGACGCAGCCAGTTCAGGCCCTCCAGGTAAGCGGGATCCTCATGAGCGGGATAGATGTTGCCATTCTCATCGATGCCCCAATTCTGCGGCGCGCCAAAGGCGCAGGTGATGATGCTGATGGTGCCGGCGGTGTAGGAGCACATGTTCAGCGCATAAGCGTCATGCTCCTTGCCATAGGCAGCCAGAGCCTCGGCAAGCGCGGTGAGCTCTTCAATGGTTTCGGGCTCCTTCTCGATGCCAGCTTCCTTGGCAATGTCGGTGCGGTAATAGATACCGGCACGGGGATAAGCGCGGCTGCGGAAGATGCCGTAGATGCGGCCGTCAACGGAGACGTTGTTGTACACGCCTTCGGGACCGGCAGCCAGATACGGATAGTTTTCGGCATCGTGCACATAATCGGTCAGGTCATGGAACGCGCCGGCGCGGGCGGAATTGATGATGCTGGCGCCGCGGGCGTCGGTCAGGGCCATCAGCATGGGCTGTTTTTCCGTCTTATCAGCCAGGGTGGTGTTGATGGAATCGCCATAGGTGGAGTTCGCAACGAAATTCACCTGCAGCCGAACGCCGGTGGCCGCCTCGATGGCGTCAAGGGTGGGGTTGTTCTCGGTCTGGAAGTCTTCGGTGGAATAGAAGTCCGGAATCATCACGGTGATGACGAAGGGTTCTTCTTCCGCCACGGCGAAGCTCATCATGCCAATCGCCATGACCAGGGCCAGGAACAGGGAAAGCAGTTTTCTCATGGGTCTTCCTCCTTCATAAATTCTGTTATCGTTCAGCGGCGTTTCCCCGCCGCGGATAACCTGTCAGCCTTTCAGGGCGCCGACCATAACGCCCTTGACGAAATACTTCTGCAGGAAAGGATATACGCACATGATGGGCACGGTGGATACCACGATAACGGCCATTTTAATGGACTGCTCCGGAGGCTGGACAAAGTTTGGATCCATGCTTGCCATATCGCCGGCCGAAGCGTTGGCCAGAATAATGATCTCGCGCAGCAGCACCTGCAGCGGCCACTTGTTGCGGGCGCCCGACATGTAAATCATTGCGCCAAAGTAGGCGTTCCAGTGGCCCACGGCGTAGAACAGGCCGAAGGTTGCCAGCACAGGCATGGACAGAGGCAGCACGATCTTCCACAAAACGCCCAGGTCGTTGCAGCCGTCGATGGCGGCGGATTCCTCCAGCTCCTGCGGAATACCCTGGAAGAAGTTCTTCACGATCATCATGTTGTACGCGCTGATTGCGCCGGGCAGCAGCACCGACCAGTACGTATCCTTCATCTTCAGGATGTTTGCAATGATAATGTAGCTGGGAATCATGCCGCCGGAAAAGAACATGGAGAAGATAATCATGTTCAGGAAGAAATTCCGGCCCCGCAGCCGCGTCTTGGAAATGGCGTACGCCATGGTCACGGTGAAGAACAGATTGATGATGGTGCCAAATACCGTGATAAAGACGGAATTGCCAAAGGAAAGCAGAATCTTGTTCGAGGAAAAGATGTACCTGTACGCATCCAGCGTCACATCCCGCGGAATGATGAACATGGGCCGGGTGGCCAGCTCGTATTCCGTAGCGAAGGAAGCGCCGATGATGTAAATAAACGGCAAAATAGTCGTAAATGCCACGATGGACACGATTACATAATTCAGTACGTCGAAAATCCGGCTGCCAACGGTAGCATTCTGGCCCACTGCGCCGCTGGACGCCTTCATTTGTCTGCCATTGACGGTGATGATATCGGTTTTCTCAGACATTACATTCGCCCCCCTTTCTCAATACAGGCCCTGTTCGCCCATCAAATGAGCAATCTTGTTGGAGCCAACCACCAGAATGACGCTGACGATGGATTTCATCAGGCCGATTGCGGAAGCGTAACTGTATTGGCCCTGTTGAATACCTTGCTGGTACACGAACACATCCAGCGTCTGGGAAGCGCTTCTGTTCAGCGAGTTAGCCATCAGAATCAGGTGATCGTAACCCGTATCCAGCATGGAACCCATGCGCAGAATCAGCATGAGAACAATGGTGGAGCGAATGGCGGGCAGCGTAATGTGCCACAGGCGGCGCATCCGCCCCGCGCCGTCCACCATGGCCGCCTCATACAGCTGCGTATCCACGTTGGTCAAAGCCGCAAGGAAAATGATGGTGCCCCAGCCGGTTTCCTTCCAGATGGTCTGGCCGATAATCATCCAGCGGAAAGCCGTCGGGCTTCCCAGGTAATTAATAGGATGGCCCAGCACCATTTCCGTGGCCTTATACACGATGCCGGACGGCCCAAAGATGACGAAGGTAATCGAAACCACGATCACGATGGAAATGAAATGCGGCACGTACAGAAGCGTCTGCAGCAGCTTCTTGTAGCGCAGGGACATCATTTCATTGAGCAGCAGGGCCAGGATAATGGGCGCCGGGAAATAGAACACGATGTTCATCAAAGAGAGAATCAGCGTGTTCACCAGATAACGGGTCCAGGACGGGAACCTGAAAAAGTACTGGAACCATTTGAGCCCCACCCATTCGCTTCCGAAAACGCCGGAATAGGGCACGTAATTTTCAAATGAAATCACGATGCCCCACATGGGAAGATACTTGAAGATGATGAAGTAGATGAGGCCGGGCAGCAGCAGGATATAAAGCCACTTGTCGCGAAGTATATCGTTTCCAAGTCTGCGCCAATATTCCTTGCCTGTGCCGTGCATGGCTTTCGCCGTTTTTGTGCTCATGAGCGTTCCTCCCCTTTCAAATCAATTTTTTGCCATACATATTTTTACGTATTTTACGTTATTTTACATCCTTTGCCCGACGGAAAAAAAGACGGTCCTTCACCCGTCATTGATTCAGCATTAGTTCCGTCAGCATCAGGAACGTGAGGCCCTGACCGTAAGCGGTGGGCGTCACGATGATATCTTTGTAGTGCTGCAGGGTATGCCCCATGCCCGTGCCGCCGGATACCCCCTGCACCGCGCCCGTTTCGTCAATCTGGGCGAGGACGGCATTGGCGCTGAGCATGCCCATATCCCAATATTTTTCCCTGGGCAGCCAGCCCACCCGGACGCCCTTCAATACGCCGTAAGCAATGGCCGCCGTAGCGCTGGTTTCGCAGTAGGTTTCCTCCACGTCAATCAGCGTGGTATACAGGCCATTGACCCGCTGGTATTTCCACAGGGCCTCCACCTGATCCAGCCAGGCCGCGTGAATCATGCGCATGGCGGCGTCCTGACGCCCCACGATATCAAACAGCTCCACCGCGGCGGCAGTAAACCATGCATTGCCCCGGGCCCAGAACGCATTGGCAAAATTATGGCGACGGTCAAAAGTCCATCCGTGATAGAAAAGCCCCGTCACTTTGTCCTGCAGATACCGGGCGTGAATGAGGAATTGGTATTCGGCTTCCTCGATGAGCTCGGGCCTGTCCAGCGCCACGCCCGCCTTGGCCAGAAACAGCCCCACCATGAACAGCGTATCGCACCAAAGCTGCTGGTAATGCCTGTTCCATACTGTGCAGTGCTGCAATCCCCCGAATTCCGTGCGGGGCATTTCCTTCATGACCCAGTCGATCCAGCTTTCGATTTCGGGCAGATATTTTTCGTTCTTTGTTTCCTCGTAAAGGCAGGTAAGCGTCAGCACGGGCGCCACGGTATTTACGTTGCGGTGCGGCTTCTGGGGCCGGGAGAGCATATCGTCATACCAGCCCACCAGATAATCCAGAATCTTTTGGTCGCCGCTTTGTTTATAGGTCTTGAAAATGCCATAAAGTGCAACGCCCGTGGGCCACTCCCAGTTATTCATGGTTAAGTGCCCCCGGGAGGGATCGTTTCCATCCGCCCGCTGCAGCATTCCAAGCACCTTATTTGCGATTGCCCGATAATCCTGCATGTTGTTCACCCCGTTTCGGCGTTATGATGTCCTCTTAGTCTTTTTTATTATAATATTTATACATTCCTCTGTCAATAGTTTCTCTGAATTTATTGGAAATCACATAATTATCTGATAAATAAATAGACTTTTCACTGACAAATCCCAGAAAAACAAACCATTTTTCTGTTGAAGCCCGGCAAAATACTTGGTATAATAAGTTCAGGATTTTTGGGAAGAAAAAATCCGGGTCGCCAGACCGCGTATGCGTGCAGGGCGACATTCGCAAATAATTTCGATTCCGTATTTATACACTCAGTGTTTAAAGGAGGCGCATATAATGGATTCCAACCGGCAAGGGGATTTCACGCTGCCCGGGGAAGCCGGCTACGAGCAATTGACCTTATCCCTCGCCAAAACCTGGGGGGCCGACGTCATCCGGGACAGCGACGGCACCAAGCTTTCGGATGAAATTGTCAAGGCGGGCTACGGCATTTACTCCACCATCTGCATCATCCGTCAGCATAACGCATTCGCCCAGGCGCACCCCGAAAGCCAGCAGCAGGTTTTTCTCTGCTCCGATCCCGTGGTCGCCGCCGGGGAAACAACGGTCATCTCTCCCCTGGACGGATACTTCACCGAGCAGTTTGAAATCAATGCGTCCGCCGAAGCCATGGCCTATTGGCAGGTATACGACAGGACGGTCAACCAAGAAGTGCCGCGGAATAAATGGAAATACCAAAACGGCCAGGTCACCGTCACAGACTGCGTCCCCTGGCACGAATATACGGTTTCCTTCCTGTGCTGGCGCATCTGGGAAGAAATCAATATGTACAACCACACCACAAACCATTGGACCAGCGAACACCTGCGCCAGCTGGATCCCCGCCACCCCGGCGCCTGGGCGTATATGTGCGGCTGGCTGGAAGACTGGTGCAGGCAAAACCCGGATACCACGGTGGTGCGGTTCACGTCCCTGTTTTACAATTTCGTGTGGATTTTCGGCGACGATATGCGCTGCCGCAGCCGTTTTACAGACTGGGCAAGCTACGATTTCACCGTAAGCCCCGCCGCCTTGAAAGCCTTTGAAGCGGAATACGGCTATGCCCTCACAGCGGAGGATTTTATTAACCGCCGCAATTTGCAGGCCACCCATATGCCCCCGACTCCGGCCAAACGGGATTACATGGCGTTCATTCAGAAATTCGTGGCGGAAAAGGCCCGCGAGCTGGTGGATATCGTGCACCGGTACGGCAAAAAGGCCTATGTGTTCTATGATGACAGCTGGGTGGGCATGGAGCCGTACGGCCCGTATTTTTCCTCCATCGGCTTTGACGGCCTGATCAAGTGCATTTTTTCCGGCTTTGAATGCCGCCTGTGCGCCGGCGTACCCATCGAGACCCATGAGATCCGCCTGCACCCCTATCTTTTCCCGGTCGGCCTGGGCGGCCTGCCCACGTTCAGCGAGGGCGGCGCGCCCGAAAAGGACGCATTGCAATACTGGCGGAACGCACGCCGCGCCCTGCTCCGCGCCAAAATCGACCGAATCGGCCTGGGCGGTTACCTGCATTTAACCGAGGGCTTTCCCGCTTTTGTAGATACCATTACCCGCATTGCCGGGGAATTCCGCCGCATCAAAGCCCTGCATGAAGCGGGCGGCCCCAGCGTTCTTCCCTGCCGGGTGGCCGTGCTGCACACCTGGGGCAGCCTCCGCAGCTGGACCCTGTCCGGCCATTTCCACGAGACCTATATGCACCCCCTGATTCATATCAACGAAGCCCTGTCCGGCCTGCCGGTGGAAGTAAAATTCATCAGCTTTGCGGACGCGGAAAACGGCGCGCTGAAGGATGTGGACGTGGTCATCAACGCCGGCCGCGCGGGCGATGCCTGGAGCGGCGGTGAAGCCTGGAGGAGCGAAAAGCTCATCGAAGCCCTGACCGAATTCGTATACAGGGGCGGCGCGTTCATCGGCGTCAACGAACCCTCGGCTCTGCCGGGATATCACACCTGTTTCCGCATGGCCCACATGCTGGGCATTGACCTGGATACGGGGGTCCGGGTATGCCACGGAAAATGGCAGTACGACGTGGAAACGCTGCCCGGCGTCTTCCTGTGCCATGAAGCGCTGGGCCGGAAGGACCGCCTGTTCCTGACGGACGGCAAAGCCAAGGTGCTTTCCGACGCAAACGGCGTACCGCAAATGACGGTGAACCAATTTGGGAAAGGCCTGGGCATCTATATGAGCGATTTTGCCTTCTCCCCGGAAAGCGCCAGGATGCTGCTGGATCTGCTGGTGCTGGCGGCCAAAATCCAAAACGCGCCTTACCTGAGCGGCGATCCCCGGGTGGAAGCGGCCTATTATCCCAGGAGCCAAACGCTGCTGGTCATCAACAATGCCGATGAAGCCGTGTCCACTTCCGTGCAATTGAAGGGCCGCAGGCTGGACGTTTCCCTGCAGCCCATGGAAACCAAAGAATTTTCGATTCTGGAAGGAGAATAACAGCATGGAAAGATTTGCCTGGAAGGGCCGCATCAAGGAAGGCATGCAGGCGGAATACAAACGCCGCCACGACGAAATCTGGCCCGAAATGCTGGCGCTGCTCAAGGATGCCGGCATCCGCAACTACACCATCTGGAGCGACGGGCGCGACGTTTTCGGCTATTACGAATGTGAAAAGGGCATCGCTTTCGCCGAAAAGACCCAGGCGCAGAGCCCCATTGTGGACAAGTGGAACGATTACATGGAGGACGTGCTGGACCTGGTGATGGATCCCGAAACCGGGGCGCAGCCCAAGCTGCAGCTCATGTTCAAAATGGAATAATCCATGTTTTGCAAAATGCCTGACGGTTCTTCCGCCAGGCATTTTATTCGTTGAAGAAAGATTTATGGAATCAGGCGTGTTTTGAGCTGCGACAGGCTCCAGTTGTAAGCTTCGGGCGGATGCTTCTCCCATACGTCCCGGGCCCTGTTCCAAAGGGCGGCCTGCTCCTCATCCGAGAGGCCGTCTATCTTCTTCAGCGCCGGAATCACGTCGGGCGAAAGTTCTTCCATCAGGTAATCTGTATCCAGCTTCTTTATCTCCCCCGCGTTATACGCCCGCACATTATATCGGGCGACCACAGCGTCCACATTCAGGTAATTCAATGCCACCCACCCGGCCAGCAGCGAAGCGGCCAGAATGGGGAAAATGCGGATATCCGGGCGGCAGCATTTCACCAGCCCCAGGATCAGCGCAAGCAAAATCATCAACATGACCCATAAGGTCAGCAGCCGCAGAAGAGACAGGCCGTATTCCAGAATGTACAGCCGCATCCGGAAAAAGGCCGAAAACAGGATGACGCTGACCAGCGCCAGCACAGACGCCGCAAGCACACGGACACCCCGGCTCGCGCCGCACTTTGTCAGGGCAGGCAGCACAATTGCCAGACTCAAAACAGAGACGGCCGTCAATTGGAAAAAACCGCTCCGCGCATAGGCCGCATAGCCGCCCTGCATGGCCGCCACCTCATACCCCATAAACAGATACCGAATCTGAATGTATGTAAACAGGGCATACACAATGACAAGGCCTCCAAGAGGAATCAGGAACACGACCGGCCGCACAGCGTAATCCTTCGGGATCGCCAAATCTCTGGGCGGTCGCATCAGGCCATACAGAAAAGAAAACAGCATCATGCCCAGCAGCAGCGCCGTGAGCGCGCGCCAAAGAAAAGAAAATACGCTGTCAGCAGAGAAAAAGCGGACGTGTTCAAACAACCGGGAAAAGAGACTGCCGAACACGCTGTCCGCACTGGCAAGCAGCGCAGTCACGACAACCGCCAGCGGCACACAAACGGCCAGCCCAATCCACACGTCCCGTTTTCCTTTCGCTTTCTCCCGATGCCGCCAGGCCAGAAAGGGCACGTCAAAATGGGCAAACAGCGTCCGCCAGAACCGCCGAAATCCTTCCCACAATCCCGCGCCAGACAGGACCGGCCGTTCCGTCTGCCCGGCAATTGAGAAGAGGCTCTGCACCGTCAGCACGGCCAGCACCGGAAGATTCAGCAAGCGCATTGCCGGGTCACCGAAAATCCCGTAACACGCGCCCAGTGCAAAAGCCAGAACCAGCAGAAAAATGCCTGACCTGTTTCCCCGAAGCCGCAGACGCCCGGCTTTTTTTGCAGCCATTATCCCGGTCAGGAGCATGCCCCATTGGGTGACCCAGAGGCCGGCACCGGGCAGCGCGGCGTACAGATACCCCGTAGCCAGAAAGACGGACGTATGGACAAAACGATAGGCAAACGCGGCCAGCATGGAAAAGAGAAGCAGCCTCGCCCAGCCCTTTTCCGTTTTTTCCCGCTTTACTGATTCCATGCACCGTCCTCCTCGTAAACCAGAATGTCCCCCGGCTGGCAGTGCAGGACCCGGCAAATGCTCTCCAGGGTGGAAAAACGCACGGCCTTGGCCTTTCCGTTTTTCAGGATAGACAGGTTGGCCAGGGTAATGCCCACCTGGCTGCTCAGTTCCGTCATGCTCATTTTCCGGCGGGCCAGCATGACGTCCAGATCGACCCGGATTGCCATCATGCTCCCTCCCTTATACCGTCAGATCGTTTTCTTCCTGGAGCTGCACCGCCCGGTTCAGCAGCCGGGACAGCGCGTAAGCCAGGATTGCCATGGCGCCGCTGGCCGCGGCAGCCAGCAGAAGCCAGAGCCAAGACGGACCAAAGCCCATGGCCAGGATAAGGATTGCTCCCGCCAGAAACAGCCCGGCAGCGGCCAGCAGCAGAACGGCAATCAGGCGCAAATCCCGCACGTTTTCGGCGCAGAATGAACGGTTCTTCCCAATACGTACGCTGATGCGCAGGTATTCCCACAATGCGGCAAAACACAGCGCCCCCACCGCCCAGGCATACATCATCCCGGGCCAGAACCAGCCGGATAACTCCGGGTATGTGTTCCGGAATTCTACTGCCGCCAAAGAAGTCAGAAGAATCAGAATTGACATTCCGCCCGTGCCCGCAACGGCACCCGCCAGAATCAAAAGTCTTGATACCTTTTTATGCTCCATCTTTATCCCTCCTCAAAGGGAATAATAGCACAGGCAAAATCGTTTGTCAATATAAATTTATTGTTTTTCGATAAATTTTTGTCCATAAACAATCCGGCGGAAGAAATTCGCGCCGGATTGAAAGAATTTCGGATTCAGTTTCTGAACGTTCCCCGCCAGGAGACGGCCCCCATCACGGCACAGCAAATAGCCTCAATGGTGTAGCAGGCCCAGACGGGCAGGGTCGCCGATTTCTGGACGGCAAACTCCATCCAGATGAAAATACCGACAAAGGCCAGGAAAGCGAGGGCGTAAATCACTGCGGCGGCGGTCTCTGGCTTTGCGCCCTCCTTTCGTCTGCGGATCAGCGCAGCTATGGGAAGGACAGCCAGCAGGGCAACGGCGGGCAACTCGCTTAAGCGGATAAAGTGCACCTCCCAGCGAAGGAAGCTGTCCTGCCGCAGGCTTTCCAGGATAATCTGACTTGCACAAAACAGAATCAGCGTAAGCCTCGCCCTGTCCCCCGGCCGCTTTTGCCTGCACCCCAGTGCAATTCCGCAGATTGCCAGCGCCGCGGCCCCCTCCAGCATGAAAACGGCCCAGCGCCAATCCCCGAATTTATTAACAGCAAAGGGGAAAAACTGGAACAATTCGTTTTCCGCATACAGGCCATAGCCTTCCCCGCTGAAATATTCCGCAAATCGGCACAGGGCAAGGGCCAGCATTCCCGGGGCTGCGATGCCATCCAGCATAACGCCCACCGAAATGCGGCCTGTTTTTGCCGCAGTCACCGCCGCAAGCACCACGCCGCCGACAGCCCCCCACAGCGCGTATCCGCCGTCTGTCAGGCGCAGAACCGATTCCAGGCCCATGGCCAGAAACAGATCCAGCCTGTCCAGGCAGTAAACAATCCGTGCGCCCAACAGCCCAAAGGGCAGGCAGAGAAGCGAAAAAATCATGGCAGGCTTTTCGGGAATTCCCCGTTTTTTGGCAAGAAGCGCGTACAGCGCCAGCCCTGCAGCAGCCGCCAGCGCGACGCACAGGCCATAGGACGTAACCGGCAGCGCCGGCGAAACAAAAAACAACGCTTGCAATTCTTCCATATTGTTTCCTCAGTCCGGCTGATACGCGGAAGCGAAATACAAAATGTCGTAAAGAGGCCGCCGTTTCGGATTATTGGGCGAATTGATCTTGTCATAAGCCAGCTTGCCCGTCTTCGGGTTCCGAACCCGGAACACCATAGTGGAGGACGAGCCGCCGTCCAGGTTATAGGCGTTCTGCACGTTCTCGAATGAAGAAACCAGTTCGGCAAACTGTTCCAGCGTCAGGCCCACGGAGCCGGGATCTTCCGGCCCTTCAGAACAGATGCACAGGTACTCCAGGGGGCCCACCTGCGCCAGGCACATCCGCTGGGCTTCGGAAAATGCCGCGTTTTTTTGATCCACAAAATTCGTCTGCCGTATCCCGTCAATGACGAGGCCCGGGCCGAAGGTGTATGCATTGACGACCGTGCCGGAGAAAGCGGCAATATCCTCTTCCCGCGCATTTTTGATGATGTGAAGGTCCCCAGCGTCATCAATCAGAAGCACGTCATAAGCGCCGTCGCACTTATAATGCGTGGCCACTTTCCCCTGACGCACGATATGTCCCCTGAAATTCCGGCCCGGGAAATAATCGCCGTTGATGGCAAACACGGCGTTTACGTTCCGGGCCAGGGTGGTGCCCATCATGGTATAGGTGTTCGTGAAATTTCCTTCATACGCCGAACGCATCTGGCTGGCATTAGCAATCTTCACATGCGCCGCGACATAATCGGTATCGTAAATGCGGCCCTTTTCAATCTTCACAGAAATGGAAGGGTCCTCATATTCCCAATCGGAAAGATAGCCGGCGTCCTGCGGCGGAAGAACGGATTTCGCATCCACCGCATAGGTGACGATTTCCGCCCGCACAATCGTGCCCGACGGCACGAGCACCATCAATCCGGCCAGCATCAGCAGCACCAGCACAGCGCAAAGTATTTTTTTCATGGAAAGCTCCTTTTTGCATCAGGGCAGCATCTGCCCGTTTTCAAACCGCACGATCCCCGTATCCAGAAAAGAAGCCGGAGGATTTTCGCAATTCACGTAATCCTTTTTGAAGGTCAGCTTCGTCCATACCGCCCGGCGGGCAGCGTCGTCGGTCAGCTCATAGGGGCGGAAATCCGGGCTGGCCTGGGTCTGACAGGGAATGACCTGCATCTGATCCAGTACCACCGCGCCGCTCGCATCCCGGTGATAGGTCAGCTGGAAAATACCGGTGGAAGGGTCCACCTGGCTCATGGTGCCGAAGGTGAAATTGCCGGTGGAATAGAAAATGGGCTTCCCCTGGTAGAACTGGATGGGCTGAATCACATGGGGATGATGGCCCCAGATCACATCGGCCCCAGCCTTAATGACGTCCTTTGCGTAAGACATTTGCCAGGATTCGGGGGTCATGTGGGTTTCCCGGCCCCAGTGCAGGCTGACCACCACCAGGTCGCAGCCTCTCTCCCGCTTCAGCGTTTCAATGCGGCTGGCAATGCGCTTGATATCGCTGTCCTGGGGATAGGAAAAGCCCACAAAACCGATACGGATCCCCCCCACGTCGGCTACGCCCAGATCGTCGTGGCCGTAGCTTTGGGTAGGATAAACGGAGCCGAAGCGGTTTATCCCCGCCGCGTCCAGCACGGCAATGCTGTCCTCGTATCCCGCCTGTTCAAAATCCCAGCAGTGGTTATTGACGGTATTCACCATGTCCACGCCGCCCGCCGTCAAAATGTTTACGTGATCGGGATCGGCGCAGAGATTATAGAGCTTATCCGCGTGCTTGGAGCGGGTGGTGAACACCACTTCCAGGTTGGCAACCGTGAGATCGTCGTTTTTGAGATAATTGCTCACCAGCGAAAACGGCCAGTCATACCCTTTTTCGTCAATGACGGTATGATAGCTGGTGTTGGACTGCTTATACTGATACGAATCGCCCACCGAGCAATCCCCCACAAAGGAAACGGTTATGCTGCCGTTTTCCGCGGGCGCAGGCGTCGGCATTTCGGGAGCAAGCATTTCCGGCGCGGGCGTCTGCGGCACGAACAACGTCACAACGGCTCTCGGCGTCGTGGGAACCTCGGTATTTTCGGGTGCGGCCGGCGCTTCCGTCGCCTCCGGCGCGGGCGTCTGCGGCACGAACAATGTCACAACGGTTCTCGGCGTCGCGGGGACCTCGGTATTTTCGGGTGCGGCCGGAGCTTCCGCCGCCGGAGCGCTGCCGGTATAGGCAAAGGTATAGGGCGCGGCCATCGTGCCGCTGCCGCCCGATATCGTTACCTGGGAAAGATCAACCAGGATGCAGGGACGAATGCCCACATTCGTCCGGGTGTACGCGCCTTCACTGATGTGGCCGTCATACCCGACGAGATCCATATAATAGCCGTTGGGATCTTTGGGAGATGAAGCCCAGTAGCACACCATTCCATTTGAACCATCCTTATACAGATTACGCTGTTTAAGGGCATAGGGCGTGCCTTCGGCCCAGCGGGAGCGCTGGGTGCCCCATCGGCTGCTGGAAAAACCGTATTCCGTGATGCAGTACTCTTCCATCGTCAAGACAAACAAACGGCCGAAACCCGGTTTGTCAATGAGAGCTTCTTTTATCGGATCGTCCCCCATCAGGTTATCCAGAACGGTTGAATTCAGGTAAGGACAGGCATCGCTCTCCGCCCAGCTGCTGATGCGGCGATAGCTGTGAGCCTCAATAATCTTCGGATCATCCTCGAAGATGATTTGCGTGGTGTCAATCACGTACTCGGTCATAAGGAGTGCCTGACCGTTTTCCACCGACAGCACCCGCCAAAGCACAGGCGCAGTATTGCCGTCCTTGTCAAAAGGATATTGGCCCACGCAGGCATACTGGTAACCCTGGCCTTTGACATAACCGCGAAGCAGCCCGCTGCTTTCCGCCCGGCAGCAAAAAGGCGCAAGCAGCAGCAAAATCACCATAATGGACAGCAATCCCCGCTTCATGTAGGCCCTCCTAACGTCTATAAACAGTCAATTTATTATATACTGCTTTCCTTCATCTGTCAATCTTGAAGGCACCGCACAGCGCATTTTCCAAGCCCAAAAAGGGAAGCCACAGCGGCTTCCCTGAAAACAAAGCGGAGTCAGACCCGCCAGATTTCTTTGGCGTACTGGCGCACCGTGCGGTCGGCGGAGAATTTGCCGGCGCTCGCCACGTTGTACAGGCATTTTTTCGCAAAAGCGACCTGATCCTTCGCGTCCCGGATGGCGCGGATTTTGGCGTCCAGATAGGAATGGAAATCCAGCAGCAGGTAGTAGTGATCCGGCTTATGCCAGCTGGCGCCCTTGAGAAGCGAGGTTTTGAGCTCCTTCAGGTCGCCGGTTTCGTCGGCAAAGAGGCCGCTGTCCAGGGTGTCCAGCGCCCGGCGGATACGCGCATCCTTCTCATAGAGAGTCATGGGATCGTAATCGTCCTGAACTTTCAGGATTTCCTCCAGCGTGGCCCCGAAAATGTAATTGTTCTCCTGGCCCGCCTGCTCCACGATTTCGATGTTGGCCCCGTCGAAGGTGCCCAGGGTCACGGCCCCGTTCAGCATCAGCTTCATGTTGCCCGTGCCGCTGGCCTCCGTGCCCGCCGGGGAAATCTGTTCGGAAATATCGGCGGCGGGGATAATTTTTTCAGCATAGGAGCAATTGTAATTCCGTACGAAGACCACCCGAAGCCGGTCGTTGGTCTCGGGGTCGGCGTTCACCAAGTTGGCAATCTGGTTGATATAGTAAATGATGGCCTTGGCCCGGGCGTACCCGGGGGCGGACTTGGCCCCGAAAATCATGGCCACGGGGGGCAGGTCCCGCAGCCCGCCCGCCTTCATTTCAAAGTAAATATCCAAGATGGAGAAGGCATTGAGCAGCTGCCGCTTATATTCGTGCAGGCGCTTCACTTGCACATCGAACACGAAGTTTTCGGGAATATCCACCCCTTCATGCTCCCGGAGATACCGGGAAAGCTGGCGCTTCTTTTCCCCCTTGACCGTGACAAATTCCCGGGCCAGGGAATCGTCCTTTTCGATAAAGGGACGAAGCTTTTTCAGTTGATCCAAATTTTTGACGAACCCCTTGCCGATACGGCTTTCAATCAGGGTGCAAAGCTCGGGATTGCACAGACCCAGCCACCGGCGGGGGGTAATGCCGTTTGTCTTGTTCTGGAACATTTCGGGCCGCAGGGCATGCCAATCCTTCAGCACGTCCGTTTTCAGGATGCCGGTGTGAATCTCCGCCACGCCGTTTACGGCGAAGCTGCCGTACATGGCCAGGTACGCCATATGAGCGCGGCCTTTCTGGATGATGCGCAGGCCGCTTTCATCCGCGACGCCCGCCTCTTTGAGTTCCCGGTGCTGGCGCTTATCGATTTCCCGCAGCACCGCCGCCATCTCAGGGGCGACGCCGGAAAGCAGCGTCATATCCCATTTTTCCAGGGCTTCCTGCATGACGGTATGGTTGGTGTAGGCAAATGTCTTTTGGGCGATAGCCAGGGCCGTATCGAAAGATACGCCCTCTTTCCCCAGCAAGCGGATCAGCTCGGGGATGGCCATGGCGGGGTGAGTATCGTTCAGCTGGATGGCGTGGAAATCGGAGAATTTTTCAAAGTTGCTGCCGTGAATTTCCTTGAAATCCCGAAGGAGGTCCTGCAGCGTGGCGCTGCACATGACGTACTGCTGCCGCACACGCAGCTGCCTGCCGCCCTTTTTGCTGTCGTTGGGATAGAGCAGCTTGGTAATATCCTCGGCGGTGTTCTTATCCGCCGCGGCGGCTTTGTAATCCTGTTCGTTGAACTTTTCAAAGTCGATGGGCTTCAGGCTCTCGCACTGCCAGAGGCGCAGGGTACCGATGCGTTTCATGCCGTACCCGATGATGGGCATATCGTAGGGCACGGCCTTAACCGTGAGCCCCTTCATTTCCACCAGCACGGCCTTATCCTCCCGGCGGATGGACCAGGGGTCGCCGAATTTTTCCCAGTCGTCGGGAATCTCGTACTGCTTAAAATCCCGGAAATCCTGCTTGAACAGGCCGTACTGGTACCGCAGGCCATAGCCAAAAAGGGGAATATCCTCCGTGGCCGCACTGTCCAGGAAACAGGCGGCCAAGCGGCCCAGGCCGCCGTTGCCCAGGGCCGCATCCTCAATATCCTCCAGCTGGGCCAAGTCGACGCCCTTATCCTGCAGCAAGGCCTTCACTTCGTCCAGCACGCCCATGACGTACAGGTTGTTGTACACCATGCGCCCCATCAGGTATTCCGCCGAAATATAGCAGGCGAAGCGGCCGGATCGCTGCATGCGCTGATCCTCCGTCCACTGGGGGGCGATTTCCTGCATCACGGCCTTGGATACGGCGTTATGCAGCTGCCAGGCATTGCATTCCTTCAGGGATTTCTGGTTTTCCCACAGGGCGATTTCCTCCGCCCGGGTGATCAGATGCTTTGCGTTCATGAATCATTTTCCTCCGCGATTGAAACGTTGATTGAGCAGTTGAATCTCCATTCTGACGGTTTCGGGCATGGGTCCGGCCATGCGCCAGCGCCAGTTGCCGCCGCCCACCGTGCCCGGCAGGTTCATGCGGGCTTCCACGCCCAGGCGCAGAAAATCCTGAGCCGGAATCACCGCCAGATCGGCCGCGCTTTCAAAGGCCGCGGCAATGAGCCGGCCGGCCACCTCGTCCCCTGGGCCGAAATTCAGTTTCTGCATGCAGAAGGCCCGGGTTTCTTCCGTGGCGTCGCTCCACCAGCCAAGCACCGTGTTGTTGTCGTGGGTGCCGGTATATACAACGCAGTTTTGTTCATGATACTGCGGTAGATGAGGATTGGTTTCACCCCCGTCAAAGGCAAAGGTGAGCACCTTGAGGCCGGGATAGCCGCAGAATTTCAACAGCCGCTTCACCCGGTTGTTGACCTCGCCCAAATCCTCGGCAATGATCTGCACGCCCCGGAGTTCCTTTTTCACCAGGCGGAAGAAGCTGCGGCCCGGGGCCTTGTTCCATTTCCCCACCCGGGCATTTTTCGCCCCGGCAGGCACGGCGTAATAATTGGCAAAGCCGATGAAATGATCCACCCGAATCATATCGTACAGCCTGGCCATGGCCCGCAGGCGGTTCATCCACCAGTCGAACTTCCGCCTTTTCAGCTTTTTCCAGTCGTACAGCGGGTTGCCCCACAACTGCCCGTCCTCGGAAAAATAATCGGGCGGCACGCCCGCCACCTTGACAGGCCGGCAGTCCTCGTCAAACTGGAAAATTTCCGGATTGGCCCAGGCGTCCGCCGAATCCTCCGCCACATAAATGGGCATATCCCCCAGCATCTTCACACCCCGGCCGTTGGCATATTCCCGCAGGGCGTGCCACTGATCGAAAAACAGCTTCTGGACAAAAATATGGTACTCAATTTCGTCCCTGAGCTCCCGGCGGTACTTATCCAGGGCCGTGGGGCGGCGCAGCCGGGCATCGTCCGGCCAGCGCTGCCAGGACGCGTTCCCAAATTTCTTTTTGAGCGCCATGAACAGGCCAAAGTCCGCGGCCCAGGGGTATTTTGACAGAAACGCGCCGAAATTCACCCGATCCCGGCCCCGCTCAAAAGCTTTGCGGAGCAATTCGTCCTTTTGGACGCGAACGGCTTCGAAATCCACCTGGGACGTGTCCGGCAGCCCCTTGAATTCCCCGGGTTCCAGCAATCCGTCCTTTTCCAGCAGCTTCATATCGATGAGCAGCGGATTGCCCGCAAAGGTGGACGCGCTTTGGTAGGGCGAATCGCCAAAACCCGTGGGCCCCACCGGCAGCACCTGCCAGACGGTCATGCCCACGTCGTGCAGGAAATCCACAAAGTTATAGGCCGCCTGCCCCAGGGTGCCGATGCCGCCGGGTTCGGGCAGCGAAGTGATGTGCAGCAACATGCCGCTTTCTCGCATAGAATCTTCCTCCCTGTACATGCCAAACAATGAAAACAAAAGAAATCGTTTATACCGTCTCCACACTGGCGTTCAGTTTTTTGAGCCGGGCCAGCATTTCCTCATCCAGATTTTTGTCCGTCAGCAGCAAATCGACCTGCCGGACGTCGCAGATTTTGGCCAGGGCGCGGCGGCCGAATTTGGTATGATCCGCCGCAATCACGCTGCGTGCGGCCGCCTGAAGCATCAGCTTTTTGACGCCCACTTCGGCAAAATTGGCATTGGTCACGCTGCCGGTCAGGTCGATGCCGTCCGCACCCACGAAAGCGATATCCACATGCGTATCCCGGATAAAATTTTCCGTATCCGTGCCTACCAGTTCCTGCCTTCCCTGCCTGCGCATGCCGCCGGCAACAATCAGCGTGCCCGACGGATGAATGGGGGCCTGGTAGCCGATGTGCAGATCGTTGGTGATAATCGTCAGGTTCTCGTGGCCGGCCAGCGCCTGGGCGATAAAATACGTGGTGGTGCCCGAATCCAGCAGCACGGTGTCCCCCGGATGCACCATGGCCGCCGCCCGGGCGGCAATACGCTGCTTTTCCGCAGTCATCAGGCGCATTTTATCCGCAAGCTTATGCTCGTAGGCCGTACTGCGGTCCATTTTGATGGCTCCGCCGTGGGTGCGGCGCAGGGCGCCCTGCCGGTCCAGATCGTCCAGATCCCGGCGCACGGTTGCCTCGGAAACCGAAAAATATTCCGCCAGCTCCCGAATCTGTGCGCTGGTATGCTCCTCCACATAAGCGATCATCCGCTTTTGCCGTTCGGCTGGAATGCACGGCAGCGGTTCCATTGCCGCGGCCCCCTTTCATGAACAATCTGCAAGCCTGATTTATGATACATGATTTTTTGAAAAATGTAAAGTGAAACCCTGGAAAAATCCTGTGAAAACCAGGAAACCGGCGCTTGCCAATCAGGACAATTTGTACTATAATACAGGCAGCGGCGTTCCCATTTGGGAACACCTTTGTGAAGCGGCACGCGTTCCCGCCGTCATGCCGTCAGGCATGGGCCGGAATACGGAAAAAGGGGAAAAAGAATGAATCTATCTTCGTTGAATCCCATGCAGAGGCAGGCAGCCGAAATCCTGGATGGGCCTGTTTTGATTTTGGCCGGAGCGGGCAGCGGCAAAACCCGCACCCTCACCTACCGTATTGCCAACCTGATCGACCACGGCGTGGAGCCCTGGCATATTCTGGCCCTGACGTTCACCAATAAAGCCGCCCGGGAAATGCGGGAGCGGGTGGAAAAGCTGGTGGGCGAAAACGCGGAAGATATGTGGTTGGGCACTTTTCATTCCGTATGTGTGCGCATTCTGCGCCGGGATATTGAAAAGCTTGGGTACAAGCGTTCCTTCACCATCTATGATGAGGACGACCAGAACCGCGTCATCAAGGACGCGGTCAAAACCCTGCATTACGATGAAAGCAAGCTGCCCGTCCGGGACATCCGGGAAAAAATTTCCGACGCCAAGAACCGGATGCTGACGCCGGACGAATGGTTTCAGGAATCCGCCCGGGATTACCGGGCCCAGCAGCTGCACGATATTTTTACCCTGTACGAGGAAAAGCTGCGGGCCGCCTGCGCCCTGGATTTTGATGACCTGCTGCTGCGCACCCTGCAGCTCTTCCTGGATCATCCCCCCGTGCTGGATTACTACCGGCAGCGGTTCCGCTACGTCCATGTGGACGAATACCAGGACACCAACGCGGCGCAATATGAATTTGTGCGGCTGCTGACGGAGGAAAGCCGGAATCTCTGCGTGGTCGGGGACGACGACCAGTCCATTTACGGCTGGCGGGGGGCCGATATCCGCAACATTCTGGACTTTGAAAAGGATTTTCCGGACGCCCGGGTGATCAAGCTGGAGCAGAACTACCGCTCCACCGCCAACATCCTGGACGCGGCCAATCAGGTGATTGCCCACAACGTGGGCCGCAAGGAAAAGGCGCTGTGGACCGACGCGGGCGAGGGCGAAAAAATCCGCCTCTACAGCGCCGGGGACGAGCGGGAAGAGGCCGCCTGGATCTGCGAGCAAATCTGCAAGCTGCGCAGGAAGGACGTGCCCTGCTCCGAAATCGCGGTGCTGTACCGGATGCATGCCCAGAGCCGTGTGCTGGAAGAAATGTTCATGCGGTCGGGCATTCCCTACAAGGTGTTCGGCGGCACCCGGTTCTATGACCGGCGGGAGGTGCGGGACGCCCTGGCCTACCTGCGGGTCATCGTGAACCCGGCGGACGACGTATCCCTCCTCCGCATTATCAACACCCCCAAACGCGCCATCGGCGATTCCACCGTGGCCCTCTTGCAGGAGCAGGCCCGGGAGCAGGAAATTCCCCTGTATTCCGTCATCAACGACCCGCCGGACAGCCTGTCCTCTCGTTCCAAAAAGTGCATTTCGGAATTTGCCATGCTGCTTATGCGTCTGAACGCCCTGAAGGATACCATGCCCCTTTCCGAATTTGTGGAAGCGGTGGTGAACGAAACGGGGCTCAAGGCGCAGTATGAAATTGTCGGGGACGACGAGGCCCAGACGCGCCTTGAAAACCTGATGGAATTTGTGGGTGCTGCCCGGGAATTTGAAAGCAAATCCCAGGAAAAGACGCTGGAAGCATACCTGGAAAACGTGGCGCTGGTCACCGATCTGGACCGGCAGGAGGACGCGCCCCAGTACATTACCCTCATGACCCTCCATTCCGCCAAGGGCCTGGAATACGATGCCGTGTTCATGGCCGGTATGGAGGAGGGCATTTTTCCCTCCCAGCGAAGCGTTCTGGAAGAAAAGCGCATGGAGGAGGAACGCAGGCTCTGCTATGTGGGCATCACCCGGGCCAGAAAATATCTTTACCTTTCCTTTGCCCGGCGGCGGATGCTTTTCAACCAGATCACCCACAATCCCCCTTCCATGTTCCTCAAGGAAATTCCCGAACGCCTGCTGCGGGACGAATGGGCCGAAGCCGCCCGCCAGGGCATGACGCCGCTCCAAACCCACCCGGACCTTCCGCCCCGCCGGGAACGGCAGCGGAACCTGAGCTTCGGCACGCCCGGCATGCCCAGCCGGGGAGCCGTCCTCAATATTCCCGGGGTGCAGAAGGGCTTCACCGTGCCTTCCGCTGCCCGCAGTGTGCGGGCCGAAAGCGCGCTGTTCCGGCCGGGGGACCATGTGCTGCACCGCAAGTTCGGGGAAGGCACGGTGCAGGAGGTGCGCGGCACGGGCGGCGACGCCCGCATCGTCATCACCTTTACCGCCTACGGCACCAAGGAATTTTCCCTCTCCATTGCCCCCATCGTGAAAATTGACGTCTGAATCTGATAAAGGCAGGTTGACCGCTCATGGAAAAACAGTGGGACATGCAATCCCTGGTCGATTACCTGAACGAAACGGCGCGGGCCTATTATGTACTGGATAATCCCGTCATTTCGGACGCCGAATGGGACAGGCTGTATAACCAGCTTCTGAAAATGGAGCGGGAAAGCGGCATGACCCTGCCCGATTCCCCTACCCACCGGGTGGGGGGCGAGCCGCTGGCGGGCTTTTTGCAGCACCGGCACATCAACCGGCTGTGGAGCCTGGACAAGGCCCAGACGGAGGGCGAACTGAACGCCTGGTTCGACCGGGCCGAAAAGCTCCGGGCCCAGGACGCTTCCCTGCCGCCTCTGCAATTCGGTGTGGAATACAAATTCGACGGGCTCACCATCAACCTGACCTATGAAAACGGCGTGCTGACCCAGGCCGCCACCCGGGGCAACGGCGAAGTGGGCGAGGGCATCCTGGCCCAGGCCCGCACCATTCACGATATCCCCCTTTCCATTCCCTGGAAGGGCACCATCGAGGTGCACGGGGAATGCATCATGAAGCTGAGCGCCCTGGAGGCCTACAACAAAACGGCCGAGGAGCCCCTGAAAAACGCCCGGAACGCTGCCGCCGGGGCCCTGCGGAACCTGGACCCCGCCGTGACGAAGAGCCGGAACCTGTCCGCCTATTTTTACGAGGTCGGCACCATCGAAAACCCGCCCTACGACGACCAGACGGGCATGATCCGCTTCCTCCGGGAGCAGGGTTTCCCCGTGAGCCCCTATTTTGAAACGGCGGATTCTCCGCAGAAAGCAGCCAACCTCGTCCGGGAAATCGAGGAAAAGCGGGATTCGCTGGATTTCCTCATCGACGGCGCGGTTATCAAGATCATGGATCAAAGAACCCGGCGTGCCATGGGCTATACGGACAAATTCCCCCGCTGGGCGGTGGCGTACAAATTCGCTGCCGAGGAAAATACGGCTACCCTGGAAAAGGTCACCTGGGAATTGGGCCGCACGGGCAAGCTGACGCCCCTGGCTCATGTTTCCCCCGTGGACTTTGCCGGAGTCACGGTCAAAAAAGCCACCCTCAACAATTACGGCGATATTCAGCGAAAGAAACTGACCCTGGGCTGCACCGTGCTCATTCGTCGCTCCAACGACGTGATTCCCGAAATCATGGGCCGGATGGAAGACGGAACGGGTGGCGAACCCATTCTGCCCCCCGACCGCTGCCCCGCCTGCGGCGGGCCACTCACCGAACGGGGGGCCAACCTGTTTTGCCTGAACCGGGATAGCTGCAAACCCCAGGCCGTGGCCCGCATCGCCCACTTCGCTTCCCGGGACGCCATGGATATTACCGGGTTTTCCGAAAAAACGGCCGACCTGCTGTACGATCAGCTTTCCGTCCGGGATCCGGCCGACCTGTACCGCCTGACCGGGAACGACCTAATGCCCCTGGAAGGGTTTCAGGAAAAGAAGGTGCGAAACCTACTGGACGCCCTGGAAGAAAGCAAGCACTGCACCCTTTCCCGCTTCTTGCTGGCCATTGGCATTCCCAACATCGGAAAGCGCACGGCCCGGGACCTTTCCCTGCATTTCGGCACGCTGGAAAATCTTCGGAATGCAGATTTGAACGCATTGCTGGAAATCGACGAAATCGGCGAAATCGTGGCGCAGAGCATCCTGGATTTCTTTTCCTATCCCGAAAACGACCGGATGATCGAAAGGCTGCTGAAAGCGGGCGTGCAGCCCCGGCGGGAGGACGCCCAGGCGGGCGGCGCCCTGCAGGGGCTCACATTGGTGGTGACCGGCACGCTGCCCGGCTTTTCGCGGCAGGAAGCAGAAGAATTCATCCGCGCCAATGGGGGCGCGGCCACGGGCAGCGTCAGCAAAAAGACCAATTACGTGGTGGCCGGGGAAAACGCGGGCAGCAAACTGCAAAAGGCGCTGAGCCTGGGCATTCCGGTCATCAGCGAGGAAGAACTTCGGCAGATGGTGCAAAAAGGGTGAAGTGGTATTCCCTGCAAAAAGGCTTGACAGCGCCTTTTTTGCCTGTATAATGACGGTATACGCCTGCACACCGCGTTTCCCTTTCCGGAAGCGAAGCTGCACGCGGGATAAACCCTGACGGAAAGGGGCGATGAGCCTTTGCTCAGAATCCATCCGTACCGGCCCGAGCGATGGTGCGACAAAACCATGAGCGTGCTGCGGGAGCAGCAGTTGGAAGCCTGCCAGGAACGGCTATCCGCCCGTCCCCGGCAAGGCCTTTTTGACGTATTGTGCGAAGATGAATGGAAAACGCTGTATCAGGCGTCCTTTTATTATCAGGAGGGTGCCAAAGAAGCACAGCCCCAGGAAACGCTGCAAAAACGGGTGCTGGATCTGCTGCCCGAGGAAGTGTGCTTCCTCTCTCCCCTGGAGGATGACCTGGTCAAGCGCATGCTGATAGAGGACGGCAGCGCCGCCATCCGGGATTGGGATGAAATTTCCACTGCCGAAGCCCTGTGCAGCCGGCTGTGGTGCACCCTGGAAATCCGGGACGACGAAACGGCCGTTTTATCATTGCAGCCCATCCTGCGGGAAAAAATCCAGGACGCCATGCTGACCACTGCTTATCTGCACACCCGTTCCCGTCTTTTTTCCTTTGACGCCACGCTGCACAGCCTCCTTTATTTATCCGGCTTTCTGCACGCTGCTGTGCCCATCCGCCATTTCAAAACAGTTCTGGCCGAAAACGCCACCCCGGATACCGATCTGCTGATTGCCCGGTATCTTCGCGCCGGCTTCGATTACACGCGGACGCCCCAGGGGGATATCCTGCTGCTGCATCCCGGCCTGGCCGATCCGGAGCATCTGCTGCACACCCTGGCCCGGCTGGAAGCCCCTGAAACGCACCTGACCCGGGAAATGATGCTGGGCGGCATGAACGGCATCCTGCCCGAGGAGGTAGCCTCCTGCGAAGCCATGCGGGGGGCGCTGACCGGAGCCGTGCGACCGGAATATGATGAAGAAGAGGCGCTGGAAGATTTGCGGATGATGGCCAAGCAGGGAGCGAAACTTTCCGAAATGCGGGAAGTGCTGGAAAGCATGCTGTGCGTGCTGCCCACGCCCCGGATGCTGGCCGCCCTGACCGAACTGCATCTGCAGACCGTGCGGTGGATGGGCATGCCCTCGGCGGTGCTGAACTGATGCGGGTTTACGAGGCCGTTGTGCCGGAAAGCGCCCCTACTCAGCGGCTGGAAAACTATGTGCGCGCAGCCTTTCCCCTGCTGCCGGCCTCCGTCATCCGGAAAGCATTCGCGGCAAGGGACGTGAAAATGGACGGCGTGCGCGCGGGACGGGACGCCATGACGGAACCGGGGGCGCAGGTGCGGCTTTATACCGCCTATACGCCCGAACTGCCCGTTGTGTACGAGGATGACCGCATTCTCCTTGTCAACAAACCCGCCGGCATCAGTGTGGACGACGACGGCCGGGGCGGCATGACGGTGCTGTCCCTTTTGACGGAACGGGCCGCCGGGCAGTATATTCCCCGGCTCTGCCACCGGCTGGACAATCCCACCTGCGGCCTGCTGCTGCTGGCCAAGGACGATGAAAGCGAGCAGACGTTGCTGAGTGCTTTCCGGGAGCGGCGGCTGGAAAAAAAGTATGAATGCCTGGTTCGCGGGCAGATGCGGCCCGAAAGCGCCACCGCGGAGGCCTTTCTCATCAAGGATGCGGCAAATGCCCGCGTACGGATCGTCACCCACGCCGTGCCCGGGGCCGCGCCCATTGCCACCCGATATGAAACGCTGGATTTTGACGGCACGGTGTCCCGCCTGCGGGTCACGCTGCTGACCGGGCGCACCCACCAGATCCGCGCCCACCTGGCCTTTCTTTCCCATCCCGTTCTGGGGGACGATAAGTACGGCGACCGAACTTTCAACCGCCGCATGAAATCAGGAGGGCTGAAACTCTGCGCCTGCAGCCTGACGCTGCACGCGGGGGGCTGTCTCTCCGACCTGGACGGCCGAACCTTTTCCGTCCATCCCCCATTCTGAAGCTAAAGGAGCAAAAAAGATGGATTGCCCCATTCGCCTGATTGCCACCGATATTGACGGCACGCTGCTGAACAGCCATGGCGTCCTTCCCCCGGAAAACCTGCAGGCGATCCTGGCCGCCCAACGGCTTGGAATCACGGTGGCCATCGCGTCGGGACGGTTTCCCGAAAACGTATACTGTCTGCTGCAGGATTATGGCCTCGTCTGTCCCATTATTGGCACCAACGGCGGCCGGATCGTGGATGAAAACCTGCGCCCGCTGGCCGAGCATCCCATGACCGCCCAGGCTGCGGTGGCCGTGCAGGCTGTGCTGGACCAGGCCGGGGCCGATTATTTTGCCTTCGGGAGCAATTTTGTCTGTTCCTCCAACCCCGCCATGCGGCATCACAGCGAATTATCCGACGGCGAAAAAATCACGGCCCTGGGCCTTTCCTACCGCCACGGTCCCGAGGCCGCCCGGGAAAGCTGCGCCCAGGACAATATCTATAAATTCTTCGTGTGCGACAACGTGCCTTTTGCCCCTTTGCGGGCAGCCCTTGGGAAAATCGAGGGAATTTCCCTCACCCAATCCAGCCCGCGAAACATCGAGGTCATGCCCGAAGGGGTGGATAAGGGGCAGGGCGTAAAGGAGTTTGCCGCACTGCTGGGCGTTCCCCTTTCCCAGGTCATGACATTGGGCGATCAGGAAAACGATATCCCCATGCTGCGGACGGCGGCTTACGGCGTCGCCATGGGCAATGCTTCCCCTGAAACAAAAGCCGCCGCCGCTTTCGTGACAAACACCAACGACGAAGCCGGGTTTGCCGCAGCGATTCGCTGGTACGCCCTTGGAATGACGGTTTAATCGTTCCGCCCCTCTTGACATCCGGAATCAGGAGGGGTATAATTTCAGCCGATAGTTAGTTTATGCTAACTAATGGACAAAGGAGGGATTTCTGATGATTAAAACCGTGGTGGAGGTCGTGGGCATGTCCTGCGGGATGTGCGAAAGCCATATAAACGACGCTGTTCGGAATGCGTTCAAAGTACGGAAGGTCACTTCCTCACGGACGAAGCAGCAGACCGAAATTCTTTCGGACACACCGTTGAACGAAGCCGCGCTACAAAACGTCATCAACGGCCTGGGCTACCGCGCCCTGGCTGTGCACAGCGGGCCTTATGAAAAGAAGGGCCTTTTCTCTTTCCGCAAATGAAAAATCGCGCCGGGGCAAGAACTTATCCCGCCCCGGCGCATCCCCCCTCGATTGAAGGAAAATGGCTTAAATGGAGTGCTTCACCCGGTCGCGTTCTTCGGCGCGCTTGGCGTTGTTGAACCGATCCAGCGTGCCGACAAGGTACCCCGTAATGCGGCGGATGCGCTCGAAGGCATGACCGTCCTCCGTGCGGCCGCAGCAGGGGCAGGTATCGCCGATGATGCCGTTGAAACCGCAAAGCGGATCCCGGTCTACCGGGTGATTGATGGAGCCGTAACCCACGCCGCAATCGTGCATATGACGCACGATTTTTTCAAAGGCTTCCAGGTTCTTGCTGGGGTCGCCGTCCATCTCTACGTAGGAAATGTGGCCCGCGTTGGTGAGGGCGTGATAGGGACCCTCGATGGAAATCTTGTCAAAGGCGCTGATGGGGTAATAAACGGGCACATGGAAGGAATTGGTGTAATACTCCCGGTCTGTCACGCCGGGAATGGAGCCGAAACGTTCCCGGTCCATGCGCACGAAGCGGCCGGACAGGCCCTCGGCAGGCGTGGCCAGCAGAGTGTAATTGAGGTGCCGTTCCTGGGTGAGCTTATCCAGATACCGGCGCATGAAGCCCACAATCTCCAGGCCCAGGTTCTGGCTTTCCTCGCTCTCGCCGTGATGAGCGCCGCGCAGGGCTTTCAAACATTCCGCCAGGCCAATAAAGCCCACGGACAGGGTGCCGTGCTTGAGCACTTCCCGCACCTCGTCATGCCAGCCCAGCTTTTCGGAATCGATCCACACGCCCTGGCCCATCAGGAAGGGGAAGTTATAAACCTTTTTCCGGGCGATGATCTCGAACCGCTCGTCCAGCTGCTCCACCACCAGCTTCATCTTGTTCTCCAGCTCGGCAAAGAACCAGTCCACATCCCCGTTGGCCTTGATGGCGATGCGGGGCAGGTTGATGGAAGTAAAGGACAGGTTGCCCCGGCGGGGCGCGATTTCCCGGGTCTTATCGTAAGCGTTGCCCATGACGCGGGTGCGGCAGCCCATGTAGCCCACTTCGGTTTCGGGGTGGCCAGGCTTATAGTACTGCAGGTTGTAGGGGGCATCCAGGAAGGAGAAGTTGGGGAACAGGCGCTTGGCGCTGACGCGGATAGCCAGGCGGTAAAGGTCATAATTGGGTTCGCCGGGGTTATAGTTGACGCCCTCCTTGACCCGGAAAATCTGGATGGGGAAAATGGGCGTCTCCCCCCGGCCCAGGCCGGCCTCGGTGGCCAGCAGAATCTGCTCCATAACCAGGCGGCCTTCGGGAGAAGTGTCCGTGCCGTAGTTGATGGAGGAGAAGGGCACCTGGGCGCCGGCCCGGCTGTTCATGGTGTTCAGGTTATGGATGAGGGCCTCCATGGCCTGGTAAGTGGCGCGGGTGGTTTCCTTGGTGGCATAGGTCTGGGCGAAGGAGATAATCTCCATGGCCGCCGCTTCATTGCCGGCGTAAGGCACCAGCTTTTCAATGAGAGCCACATAGAAATCCTCGTCCGGCTTGAGGGCGGGATGGAGTCCTTTTTCTTCGCAGATCTGATCCAGAATCTCTTTGGCGGCGGCATCTCCGTCCTCCACGCCGCAGCGCAATGTCAGGGCCCGGGAAATATTGTCCCGGTAGCGCTTGATAAAGGTCTTGCGCACGCCGGGGGCCATGCCGTAATCAAAGTCCACAATGGACTGGCCGCCGTGCTGGTCGTTCTGGTTGGCCTGAATGGCGATGCAGGCCAGGGCGGAATAGCTGGCGATGTCGTTAGGCTCCCGCAGGACGCCGTGGCCGGTGGAAAAGCCGTCTTTGAACAGCGTGCTCAACTGAATCTGGCAGCAGGTGGTGGTGAGCGTCAGGAAATCCAGGTCGTGGATATGAATGTCCCCTTCCCGGTGGGCCTTGGCATGGGCGGGGTTCAGCACATACATATCGTAAAACTGCTTGGCGCCCTCGGAACCGAACTTCAGCATGCTGCCCATGGCGGTGTCGCCGTTGATGTTGGCGTTTTCACGCTTGATGTCGCTGTCGATGGCGTCCTTATAGGTAATATCCTCAAACACCTTCATAAGCCGGGTGTTCATTTCCCGGACGCGGCTGCGCTCGGCACGGTAAAGGATATAGGCTTTGGCCGTGCGCACAAAGCCCTTTTCGATGAGCACCCGCTCCACCGTGTCCTGCACTTCCTCCACGGAGGGCGTCGCGCTGATGTTTTCATTGTTTTCCAGTTCTTTTTCAACGGTCTCGCTGATGGCGCGGGCAGTTTCCTCGCCCTTGGCGCTGCCCGAAGCCTCAAAGGCCCGCAGCACGGCCATGGTAATTTTTTCCCCGTCAAAGGGCACAACGCGCCCATCCCGCTTCCGGATTGTCTCGATCATGGTTCTCCCTCCATTTACGGCTATTGTATCTTTCCCTTATCCCCCATTAGCGAATCAAAAAACGCCACAGCCCATATCATACGGGACGCGGCGCAAATTGTCAAGAGGGAATTACAACATTTTGAAGGTTTTTTTATGCTTTTCTTTTCGAACCACAAGATATTGTGGTGTACCCGAAGCATGGCGATTCATGGCGAAGGGCCGTCAGGGCAGCTCAATCCGCTTGTTTTCCGGGTTTTCCCGGTAAATGGAGAAGCGGTTGCCGATGCACTGCACAGGCTGGGCGTCCGCCATTTCGCACAGCGTATCGCACGCTTCCCGGGCGCTCAGGGGCGCGCCCCGCTGCACGGCGCATTTGATGAGCTCCCGGGCGTCCAGCGCTTCCCGGGCAGACTGCACTGTTCCCTCCGTCACGCCTTCCTTGCCGATGTAGAGCGCCACAGGCATTTCATTGCACATACCCCGAAGATAGGCCCGCTGTTTTCCGGTCAGTTCCATTTCCGTTCCCTCCGTTATTCCACAAAATCAAATTCCATATCTTCCATCCGCACCGTGCTGCCCTCCTTCGCCCCGGCCTCCCGGAGGGCGTCGATAATGCCCGAACGGCGAAGGGTGCGGTGAAACCAATTCATGGATTCCTCGTCGCCAAAGTTCACGCTGTCGATCAGCTGCTGCACGCTCGTTCCTTCCACCACGAACACGGGCCCGTCCATCACCACGCGGAAGGAAGCGTCCCGCAGGAATTCGGGGGCCATTTCCTCTTCCGCGAAAGGAACCATGGGCGGCAATTCGCCCAGGGTTTTCGCCACGCAGTCCATCAGTTCCTCCAGGCCACGGTGAGCGGCGGCGCTGATGGGAAAAACGGGGTACTTTCCGGCAATGTGCTCCTGAAGCCGCCGGAATCCCGCTTTCCCCTCCGGCAGGTCCATTTTGTTGGCTGCCACGATTTGGGGCCGGTCGGTGAGGTCGCCGTATTTGCGAAGCTCCTCATTGATCTGCTCGTAATCCGCCACCGGGTCGCGGCCCTCTGAGCCCGCCGCGTCAACCACATGCAGCAGCAGCCGCGTCCTTTCCACATGGCGCAGAAAATCGTGGCCCAGGCCCACGCCCTCGCTGGCCCCCTCCACCAGGCCGGGAATATCCGCCATAACGAAATCCTGGCCGAAGCGCCGCACCATGCCGAGGTTGGGGGTAAGCGTGGTGAAATGATAATTGGCAATCTTGGGCCGGGCCGCCGTGACGGCGGAAAGCAGGGTGGATTTTCCCACGTTGGGATAGCCCACCAGCCCCACGTCGGCGATGGATTTAAGCTCCAGCACAAATTCGTGCTTTTCGGTTTTGATGCCGGGCTTGGCGAAATTGGGGGCCTGTCGGGTAGGGGTGGCAAAATGCATGTTGCCCCAGCCGCCCCGGCCGCCATGAAGCAGGATTTTTCGCCTGCCCGCCTCGTACATATCGGCCACCACCACGCCGCTTTCCTTTTCCCTAATCACCGTGCCCACGGGTACCTTGATGACCAGGTCTTCCCCACGCTTGCCCAGGCACCGGCGGCCGCTGCCGTCCTGGCCGGCCTCGGCCTCATATTTGGCCCGGAAGCGGAAATCCAGCAGAGTGTGCATATTTTCGTCGGCCAGCAGCACCACATCGCCGCCCCGGCCGCCGTCGCCCCCGTCGGGGCCGCCGTTCTGAACAAATTTTTCCCGATAAAAGGAAACGCACCCGTTGCCGCCGTTTCCGGCCTTGGCGGTGATGGACGCGCGATCGACAAACGAAGCCATGTTCATCCTCCATTACCTGATGCGGCGTTATTTTCGCCGCTGATTTTATTTTACCATAATCTGCACCTTTTCCGCAAGCCGTCCGTCCCGGACTTGCGATATTTTTCAGGGTGTGTTATACTGGTTTTGCCAAAAACAGACCGCGAAAGGGACGATGGAGATGCAGATGCTGGAATCCATTGAATCGATCTTTAATATCATTATCCGCTACGGCGTACTGCTGCTGGAATGCATCGGGGCCGTCGTGCTGATGGTAACGGCGGTAAAAAGCCTGATCCGGTATTTTCATCATGAAACCGACGTGCGGCTGACCCTGGCCCAGGGAATCGCCCTGGCGCTGGAATTCAAAATGGGCGGCGAGGTGCTGCGCACCGTGGTGGTGCGGGAATGGTCGGAGCTCGGCATTCTGGGGGCGGTCATCCTGCTCCGCAGCGCGCTGACACTGATACTGCACTGGGAAATCAAAAACGAAACCACCAAGGAAAGCCTGTAATCCGCCCTGCCCGCGCCCACAGTCCGGCAGCAAAACGCTGCCGGAGTTTTTATACGCCTTTACAGCCAAAAGGGCACGGCAGCCGTATGTCGCCATGCCCTCTGTGTTTCGCTCCACTTTATTGCCAATTTTCAAACAAGCGCCAGAATCCCTCCAGCAGCCCGGGCAGACGTACGTCCGACGCCGTGACGGCGGGCAGCTCGGCCACGATCTGCCCGTCCAGCAGCACCCGCACGGTGCCGATTTCCGTCCCCGCTTCCAGGGGCGCGGCGACGCTTTCGGGCAGCGTCGTTTCAAAGCTCAGCTTGTTTTCCTGGCCCGAGCGCAGCAGCATGGAAAGGCCGCCCCCCAGGGCCACATCCACCGTATCCCTGGCCCCCAGGGTGACGGGCACCTGCTCCCCCGTCAGGTCGCCCTTATTGGCCACCTGGGTGCGGCTGTAGGTGGCGAAGCCGTAATCCATCATGGCCCGTGCCTCGTCAAAGCGTGTCTGGGAGTTGGGCACCCCCAGCACCACGGCAATGAGCCGCATGCCGTTTCGCTCTGCCGTGGCGGCCAGGCAATACTTGGCCTCGTTGGTAGAGCCGGTCTTGAACCCGTCACAGTCCTGATAGAACCGTACCAGGCGGTTGGTATTGGTCAGGTCCGTATGGCGGCCGGAGGGATGCACCAGGGTGTCCAGCCAGGTGGAGGAGTATTCAAAATAACCCGGGTGCCGGGTCATTTCCCGGGCGATGGCCGCCACGTCCCGGGCGGTGGTATACTGGTTTTCGGCGGGAAGGCCGGTGCAGTTGAGGTAATGGGTGTTGAGCAGGCTCATTTCCTCCGCCCGCTCATTCATGAGGTCAACGAAGTTTTCTTCCGTTCCCGCCACGTACTCGGCCAGGGCCACGGCGCTGTCATTGCCGCTGGCGATGATGGTAGATTTGAGCAAGTCCTTCAAAGGATAAACGGCGTGGGCGTCCAGCAGCGCCTGGGAGCCCGTCTGCCCTGCGGCGTAGGGCGACACCGTCACCTGGTCCTCCAGGGTAATCTGCCCCGCGTCCAGCCGCTCAAAAAGCAAAAGCAGCGTCATCAGCTTGGTCACCGACGCCACCGGACGCTTTTCGTCCGCGTTCTTTTCAAAGATCACCGCCCCGGTCTCGGCTTCCATGAGCAGGGCGCTGGGGGCCGTCAGCGTCATGGGCGTTCCTTCCTCCAGGCACTGGGCTTTCGCCCCGGGCGCAAAGGCCGCCGCGCAAAGCGCCGCCAGCAGGCAGCACAGGATTTTTTTCATCCGTCGGGCCATGTTTTTTCCTCCTTCCGATTCGGAAATAGCATGACCCAGCCCATGAAATTTATGCGCCGGAGCGGCGTTTCGCAAAAAACAGGAAAATTTTTTCGTTTCGGTGGTTGACAATCCCGCGTTTATCGCGTATACTGACCATAGCGTTCCGGGAACGGAATGTAATTCTGAAAGAAAGGAGGCCGCAAAATGATCAGGAATCGCGTTTACAACATCTTCTCTGTTGCAGCGGAAGGGGTATCTCTGTCCGTTTGCGGCCGCCTTATGCCGGTATAGCGCTTTTTCCGCGCTGGAGCCAGGCAATACAAGGGTCATCGGCCGCACGCCGATGGCTTTTTTCTATGTTCTGTTTTACGTTTTATGATTTTTTGATCGGGTTTCGCCGATCGGGGAGGAGATTTCCATGCACACTTCCAAGCGCCGCCTGATGGGCAGGCTGCTCTACGACAACAAATGGTATTTTCTGCTGGCGCTTATCTGCACCGTGGTCACCATCGTCATCGAGTTCGTGACCCCCATCGTGCTGGCCGAGACGCTGGATTATTATCTGCAGGGCAAGCCCAGCCGGATGCCCGCATTTGTGAACAATTGGATAGATTCCCTGGGTGGGCCCGCCTACATGGCGCGGAATCTGTGGATTGTGGGCCTGGCGCTGGTGGGGCTCAACGTCCTTAGCGGCGTATTCTCCTTCGGCAAGGGCCGCGCCCAATCCATCGCGGGCGAGAACGTATCCCTGACCTTGCGGGAAAAATTATATAACCACATTCAGAAGCTGCCCTTTGCCTACCACGTCAAGGCCGAAACGGGCGACATGGTGCAAAGGTGTACTTCGGATGTGGAAACGGTGCGCAGATTCTTAAGCATGCAGCTGATGCAGGTCATCAACGCCTTTATGATGATCGCCTTCGCCCTTTTCTATCTGCTTCGGGAAAACGTCAGAATCACCCTCATCAGCATGATTCTGGTGCCGGCGCTGTTTCTGTTCGCCTGGCTGTTCTTCAAATGGGTCATTAAGAATTTCCGCCTGGCCGACGAGGCCGAAGGCAAAATGAGCGCCGTTTTGCAGGAAAACCTGACGGGCGTGCGCGTGGTGCGCGCCTTCGGCCAGCAGGAATACGAAGTGGAAAAGTTCGGCGCGGCAAACGAGGACCTGCGGAAAAAGAACCAGAAAATCTGCAATCTTCTGGCCGTATACTGGGCCACCAGCGACGCCCTGTGCATGACCCAGTCCATGCTGACGCTGCTTACCTGCGTGTTCTTCGCCATCCGCGGGGACATCACGGTGGGCACGCTGACGATCTTTACTTCCTACGTCTGGAAGCTCCTCTACCCCATCCGGCAGCTGGGCCGCATTCTGTCCGACGCGGGCAAGAGTTCGGTATCCATGGAGCGCATCGACGAAATCCTCAGGGCCCCGGAAGAACCCGCCGAGCCGGACGCCATCCGCCCCTCCCTGAAGGGCGATATCGTGTTCGACCATGTGACCTTCCGTTACGAAGACAACCGGGACGTGCTCAAGGATATGAGCTTCACCGTTCCCGCAGGCAAAACGGTGGCCATTCTGGGCTCCACCGGCAGCGGCAAATCCAGCGTGGTACATTTGATTCAGCGGCTCTTTGAGCCCCAGGAGGGCAAAATCACCATCGGCGGCACGGACATCAGGAAAATCGACCGGAGCTACCTCCGCTCCCGGGTGGGCCTGGTGCTGCAGGAACCCTTCCTGTATTCCAAGACGCTGAGGGAAAACGTGGGCATCGCCGTGCGGGATTACACCGAAGAAGCCGTGGATCAGGCCGTGCAGGACGCGGCGGCCAAAGCCTTTATCCTGGAAAGCGACAAGGGCTATGAAACCCTGGTGGGCGAGCGGGGCGTCACATTGTCCGGCGGACAGAAGCAGCGCATCGCCATCGCCCGCACCCTCATGAAGGACAACGACATCCTGATTTTTGACGATTCCCTCTCCGCCGTGGATACCGAGACCGACGCCCAGATCCGCGCCGCCCTCAAGCGCCGGAGTAAAGATACCACCACCATCATCATCAGCCATCGCATCGTCACCCTGTCCCAGGCCGACCTGATCCTCGTCATGGAGGACGGCCGCGTCACCGAGCAGGGCACCCACGACGAGCTCATTCATTCCGGCGGCCTGTACAGCAGAATCTTCAATATCCAGACCGCCCTGGAAGCGGAATTCAAAGAGGAGAATACCGGCTATGCAGCAGTTTGAGGAACAGGATTACACCAAGCGCTTTTCCCTGTCGCTGTGGAAGAAAATCCTGGGCTATGCCAAAGAATATCACAAGGATTTATACCGCCTGGCCCTGTGCATGGGCATTTCGGCCGGGTGCGACGTGGTCTTTCCCCTGATGACCAGCTATGCCATCGACCATTTCATCCCCACCCTGGATCACGCAGGGAGCACGCAGGGCGTGCCCGTCTTCGTGATCGTGTACCTGCTGCTTCTGGCCGTGCAGGTGTATACCATTTTCCGCTTTCTGTATCTGGGCGGCAAGGTGGAAACCGGGGTGTGCTACACCATCCGCAAGCGGGCCTTCCGCAAATTGCAGGAGCTGCCCTTTTCCTACTATGACCGGATGCCGGTGGGTTACCTCATGAGCCGTATGACCAGCGACACCCAGCGCCTGGCCGAAACCATCGGCTGGTCTTTGCTGGATCTGGCCTGGGGCTCCGTCATGATCGTGGCCGCCAGCATCACCATGTTCAGCCTGAACTGGAAACTGACCCTGGCCGTGCTCATTGTGGTGCCGCCCCTGGCGGTGATTTCCTGGTGGTTCCAGCAGCGCATCCTCCACGCCTACCGCGCCGTGCGCAAGACCAACAGCAAAATCACCGGCGCCTTCAACGAAGGCATCATGGGCGCAAAGACCACCAAGACGCTGGTACGCGAGGAAATGAACATGGAGGAATTTACCGCTTTGACCCACGAAATGAAGCGTTCCTCCGTCCGGGCCGCGTCGCTTTCCAGCGTGTATCTGCCCATCGTGGTGTCCCTGGGTTCCCTGGCCACGGCCTATGCCCTGTGGCAGGGCGGGCAATTGGTCACCGTGGGCGGCATGACCCTGGGCGTACTGCAGGTGTTCGTCAATTACACGGTGCAGTTTTTCCAGCCTATCCGGGACATTGCCAACACCTTTGCCGAAATGCAATCCGCCCAGGCGGCGGCCGAGCGGGTGATGACCCTGCTGGAAACGGCCCCGGATATTGTGGATACCCCTGAAGTGGAGGCCGTGTTCGGCGACAATTTCCACCCGAAGAAAGAAAACTGGCCCGCCCTGCGGGGAGACGTGGAATTCTGCCATGTGGATTTCCAGTACAAGGAAGGCGAAAAGGTGCTTTCCGATTTCAACCTGAAAATCAACGCGGGCGAAACCATCGCCCTGGTGGGCCCCACGGGGGCGGGAAAATCCACGGTAGTGAACCTGATTTGCCGGTTCTATGAGCCTACCGCCGGGGAAATCAAAATCGACGGCGTGAATTACAAGGAACGCAGCCAGCTCTGGCTGCAGAGCAACCTGGGCTATGTGCTCCAGGAGCCGCGCCTCTTTTCGGGCACCATCCGGGACAATATCCGCTATGCGAAGCTGGACGCCACGGACGAAGAGGTGGAGCACGCCGCCCGCCTGGTGAACGCCGAGCCCTTCATCCTGAAAATGGAAAAAGGATACGATACCGACGTGGGCGAAGGCGGCAGCCGCCTGTCCACCGGTGAAAAGCAGCTGATTTCCTTTGCCCGGGCTATCCTGGCCGATCCCCGCATTTTCGTGCTGGACGAGGCCACCTCTTCCGTGGACACCCAGACCGAGCAGATTATTCAGCACGCCATCCAGAAGGTGCTCTCCGGGCGCACGTCCTTCATCATCGCCCATCGGCTTTCCACCATCCGCACGGCCGACCGGATCCTGGTCATCGACGGGGGAAAAATCATCGAATCGGGCACCCACCAGCAGCTTTTGCGTCAAAAGGGCGCTTACTATAACCTTTACACCAACCAGTTCCAGGAGGAACAGGCTATGGAGATTCTGGGCGGGGCCGCGCAGGCGTAACGGCGCGCGGGTCTGCCGCGTTTTCTGCCGCCCGTGCGGCGGTGCACAATCAAATACGGAAAAGCTCTGCCGCGTTTCAGGCGTTCGGGTGAAGAAAGAGACGGCGCTTTTTCGGAACACCCAAAAAGGATAAGAAAGAAGCTGAGAACAACGCCTGTTCCCGGCGGGTAATTGAAAAATGCGGCTTCACGTTTGTGAAAACGGGCGTGTATCATTCAAAACAAATGGACCGGGATTTTTCGGACAGGGAATACATCCTGTTCAATCCCAAAATAAAAAAATGAGGTGAAAACCATGAAAGACGCGGATAAATTCATTGCGAAAATTGAAGAAAAAGCCAAGGAATGGGATATTTCGGCTGTGGTGGCCCTGGAGGACAGGGAAGGATTCCGGTATGAAAATGCATTCGGTTACGCGAATCGGGCAGCAAAACACCCTCTGACGCAAAACGACCGCTTCTGCCTGGACGCGGAAAGCTGCATTTTCCTGGTGCTGTGCGTGATGCGGCTGATGGAGGAAGGGAAACTGCGCCTCAGCGACAAGGTGAGCCGCTTTATTCCCGAATACCGCCTGGGCGATAGGATCACGGTGCGGAACATTCTGAAATGGGACACGGGGCTGCCGGATTACTGGTGCTCCGTGCGCATGACCAGACTGCAGAAGGACCCTGCCCATACCGCCCTGACCGATCAGGAACGGTTCACGCGGGAATATGAACTTCACGCCGCCGACGTTCCCTTTGCTGAGGTACTGAAGGACATTAACGACCTGGACCTGACCCACGAGCCGGGTAAGGAGGACGACGGCAGCGAAACGGGCGTCAAATTCCTTTCCGAAATCATCCGCCGGGCGTCCGGCATGACGGCGCCGGAATACCTGTTTCAGTATTTCTTCACGCCGCTTGATATGGCGGATACCCGCCCCGGCAACGACGCAACAGCGGCGCTCAGCGGCGTTTTGCGGGACGAAGAGTTAATTTCCCTGCCCGCCCTTTCCCCCGAAACGGCCTTCACCACCACCCTGGCGGACATGCACAAGCTGGCCCGCGCCCTGGCGGAAAAGCAGTTCTTTTCCGAAAAGACCTGGGTGCTCATGCTCAAGTGCAACTGGCGTGAAAATACCTTTGGCTTTTCCAAGCAGGGCAGCCTGTTCATGGCCGACACGTATCCCACCAAGCTCCGGAACAACTGGCGGCTGTACCTGGATTTTGACAGCGGCCTCAGCATGCTGACGCTCAACAACGAAGAAATGCGCATGAAGCTGGATCAAAACAGCCGCTGGCGTTCCTTTGACGGCGATTTCAGGCGGGCCTGGCTGGATACGAAAGTGTATCCCGACAAGCCCGAAATGCAGAAAGTAAGCGATAAGAACGTTTGGGACGCCATGAGCATCGAGCTGCTGCCCAAGCAGCTTGACTTTGTGCCCGAGTGCACCCGCTGCATGGCCGCGATGCTGGCGCAAAGGCAGCCCGTGTATGTGCTGATGGATCACGGGGTGGCCGTGGGCATGGCGGGGCTCACCGTCAAGCCGAAGAAAAACAAGTTCGCCGTTTCCTACCTGCAGGTGGATTACCGCTACCAGCACCGGGGCTACGGCCGTATCCTGCTGACAAAGGCCATCGATATTCTGAAGAAAAAGGGCGCGAAAAAGCTGGAAATCGGCGTAAACCGCTTCAATCTCCCCGCCCAGCGCCTGTACCGCAGCGTGGGTTTTCAGGATAAGGAAATTTACGACGAATTTATCGAACTGGAAATGACCCTATAACAATGTGCAGGAGGCCGAAAACAGATTCCGGCCTCCTGTATTAAAAAAATTTTCCTAAATTGCAATAGCAAACTGCAATAGTTTTCGTGACGAATCGCAGCGGTAATGCCGTTTTGGGAAGCCGAAGG
>CANQKI010000006.1 GCA_947624355.1 uncultured Clostridia bacterium
TTACCACACAGCCGGTCAACCTTCTATTTTTTTCCTCCTTTATTTGCTCACTGTCCCATATGTATTGTAATCCAACATGCTTTTTTCCGAAAAATTGGGTTTTCCACTTGACAATCCTGCAAGATTGTGATTGAATAAATAAAACCCGTTGACGGAACATAGACTGTATCTGCCGCCGGGATAATAAAGAAAGAGGAGGTACCCTTTCCCATGACCGCGAAGAAATTCTTTGCGCTGCTGATGGCCGTGATGATGCTCTGCACCGCCACCCTGTCAGCCTCGGCGGAAGACCTCGGCTATACCATTACCGAGTTTGACCCCGATGCAACCTACACCCTGCACACTGCGCAGGAAGTGCTGTACACCAACTGGAACCCCCACGACTACGTGGATGGCAACGCCATCGGTCAATTCAATAATTTGGCTGACGGCTTCTACGCCATCACCTTCAATGACGAACTGCATCCCCATGAAGGCACCGAGCCCTGGACTTCCTACGCCATCTGGCCTCAGATGGCCGCGGATATGCCCACGGACGTGACCGAGGAAGTCAAGGCCGCCCATCCCGACTGGATTCCCGAATCCGGCACCGAGGGCTATGCCTGGGCCATTCCGATTCGCGACGATTTGTACTTTGATACCGGCTATCACATCACGGCCGATACTTACGTGCAGGGCATGAAGTACCTGCTGGACCAGCGCCTGAACAACTACCGCGCCACCGATATCTATAATGGCTCTTTCGGCATCGTCGGTGCGGAAGCGTATTTCAAGAGCGGCCAGTACGCCCTGAGCGAGTTCGTTTCCGCCGATATGGGCGCTGACGAATACGTCGATCCCGCCGAGTTCACCCAGACCGAGAGCGGCACCTATCAGTACAACGGCCAGGACATTGTGCTGGACGTTGCCAGCGGCGGCAACTGGGGCCTGTCCGGCGGCCTGAAGGGCAGCTACGCCGATGCCGGCATTGCCCAGATCGATCGCCTTCTGGCCGCTGCCAACGATAAGGGCTGGGTCTTCCTCACCCCCGACCTGCTGAAGGATCTGCAGGACGTCATCGCCATGCTCCATGGCGCCGATGACGTGGAAGCTTATGCCGCAACCGCCGGTGATTACGCCTATCAGGAATTTGAAGAAATGGCTTTCTTCGGCAAGCAGAACCCCGAGGTCAGTTATGACGACACCGTGGGCTTCTATGCCAAGGACGAATACACCTTGGTTCAGGTCTTCAAGTCCAGCGTTTCCGGCTTCTATCTCTTCTACAGCGCCATTCAGGATTCCCTCGTTCTGGTGGAGCCCGATGTGTACGAAAAGTGCCTGGTGCAGGATGAAGCCGGCGCCTGGTCCAGCACCTACATGACCAGCAAGGAAACCTCTCCTTCTTACGGTCCTTACATCATGACCGACTACCAGACCGATAAGCTGATCACTTACACCAAGAACCCCACCTGGTACGGCTGGACCGACGACGTGAACCACGTTTACAAGGATCCCAACGACGGCAACGTCTACCGCACCAACATGACCACCGACATAATCATTGAAGTTGTTCCCGAAGCCTCCACGCAGCTGCAGATGTTCCTCTCCGGCGAACTGTCCTCCTACGGTTTGGACGCCATTGAGGATTACACCAAGTACAACTTCTCCGATTACCTGCTCGTCAGCCCCTCCTCCGGCACCGGCGGCCTTTGGGTGACCGGCAACATGGCCGGCCTGAATGCCCGTGAAGCGGTCGACGGCTTTGACCCCGCCAAGGAAGACGTGCAGACCATCGGCCTGACCAGCTTCCACAAGGCGCTGGCCGTTTCCTTCGACCGTCAGGCCTTCATCGATGAAGCGCAACCCGACTACGTGAAGAACTTCGGCGTCATCGGCACCATGTACGTCTACGACGTGGAAACCATGAGCACCTACCGCACCACCGATCAGGCCAAGCAAGCCCTGTGCAACTTCTACTCTGTGGATGCCTCCAAGTTTGACACCCTGGACGACGCCGTTGACTCCATCACCGGTTTCGATCCCGAGACTGCCAAGACGCTCTATCAGGCCGCTTTCGAGGAGTCCCTGGGCCTGGGCTACATCACCGACGCTGATGAAGACGGCAAGTGCGACCAGACCATCACCATGATCTTCGCTTCTTCCGCCCCCGCCGATTATGTGACCCGCCGCATCAACTACCTGAACAAGTCCATCACGGAAGCCACCATTGGCACGCCGTTTGAGGGCAAGATCAGCGTCGTTGAATCTTCTCCGCTCAACACCCAGTACCTCGACGCCTTTGCCAGCGGCGCGGCGGACTGCTTCATCGTGGCCGTTTCCGGCAACGTGTTCAATCCGTTTGAAGTAGGCTCCATGTACCTCGATCCCAACGGCGCTATCCTCATCAACCAGTTCTATGATCCCACCACCGATATGGTCACCATGACCATTGAGGGCGAAGAGATCACCCTGAGCGCATTTGACTGGTATCAGGCCCTGAACGGCACCATCATCACGAAGGACGGCCGGGAGTACGTCTATGGTATGAACGACGCGGATGTTGAAGTCCGCCTTGAGATTCTGGCCGGCCTGGAGAACAAGATCCTGCAGCTGTACTACATGCTGCCCATAATGCAGTTCGGCGGCAAGACCCTGATCAGCAAGCAGCGCTTCTACGTGCTTGACGAGTGGGTCAACCCCCTCATCGAGTTTGGTCCCATGCGCTACAACTACTCCGACCAGGAGTGGGCTGAAGTCGTCGAAGCCGAAATCGCCGAACACGGCCAGCTCCAGTACTAATCTGTCACCCCTGAAACAGCATAACTGACAGCGGCAGGGGACGGTTTCCGCCCCCTGCCGCCTTGGTTTTTTCCTGCGCGCCCCACAGCCCTCATTTCGGGGAAGGTTGTGGGGCACGTAGGGAACAAAAAAAAACGGCGAGGGAGGCCTGACAATGTTCAAGTACGTACTGCAGAGAACGCTGTACATGATCATGGTGTTTTTCATCATCACCCTCATGTGCTTCGTTCTGATCCGCATGCTGCCGCTTCCGGCACTGCCCCCGGGAGATATTCACAGCGAAGTTATCGCCATGCGCCGGGAGGCCATGGGGTACAACAAGCCTTATCTGGAACAGTTTGCCATCTTCCTCCGGGGGGTTTTCACCAGGTTTGACTGGGGCCTGAGCGAGCAGCTTTACACCGGCCGTCCTGTGCTGGAAGTTTTCCTGGAAAAGCTGCCCGCCACCATGATCGTGAACCTGTACTCCATTCTGTGGACGATTCCGGTGGGCATTGCCCTGGGCATCTGGGCGGCGCTGAAAAAGAACACCTGGGTGGATTACACCATTTCCACCCTCACCATGGTGGTCATTTCGGTGCCCAGCTTCGTGTATGCATTCCTGATTCAGTATATTCTGTGCTTCAAGCTGCGGCTCTTCCCCTTTGTAATGAAGGGCGGCACGGACTGGTTCAGCCCCGCCATGTTCCGCTCCATGGTGCCGGCGGTGCTGGCGCTGTCCTTCGGCGTGATTGCGGGCTTCTGCCGCACCACCCGCGCCGAGTTGACCGAGGTGCTCACCAGCGAGTTCATGCTGTTGGCCCGCACCAAAGGCCTGACAAAGACCCAGGCCACCATCCGCCACGCCCTGCGGAACTGCTTCGTGGTCATCGTGCCCGGCATTTTCGGTGAATTCATCGGCATCCTGGGCGGCTCCCTCATCATCGAACGCATTTTCTCCGTTCCAGGGGTGGGCGGCCTGACGCTGAACGCCATCAACGCCCAGGATTACAACGTGTTCATTATGTCCACCTGCTTCTATACGGCCATCGGCCTGGCGGCCGGACTGGTGGTGGACATCAGCTACGGCTTCATTGACCCGCGCATCCGTGTGGGCTCCAAGAAGTAAGGGGGAAAGAAAAATGGCAGAAAATACCTACGAAAAAATCCCCGCCGAAGAATTTGCCTTTGTTCAGGAAAATGATCTGCTCCACGACAAGGAACTGCAGACGAAAGCCCGCGGCTTCTTTGCCGACGCCATGATCCGCTTTGGCAAAAACAAATCCTCCGTTATCGCCGCCATCATTCTGGGGCTGCTGATTCTGTACGCGATTGTAGCGCCCCTCATCTCCCCCCACAACATCCGGCATACAGACGTCATCTACATTAATTACCCGCCCTTTATCCGCTCCATCGCCGATAAAGGCTGGGGCATTTTGAACGGCGCAAAGTCCATGGACAGCCAGAACGACAGCTCGCTCCTGGCGCTGCGGGCCATCGCCGAGGAAACGGGCCTCGATCCCCTCATCGGCATCAAGGACGCCCATGAAGTGTCCACCATGCAGAAGGGGAAAAAGGTCACCAGAACGACCTACGACGTCGAAATCAACGCCTATTACTTCAAGGGAATCATTTACCGCACCTTCTCCTACGACGAGTTCAAACGCATTCAGGCCTGGCAGGACGAAACGGGCATTCAGGTCATTTACCCCTACGTGGAGCCCGCCGATATCAGCGGCATTGCGGATAACCCCAACATCTGGTATCAGGTGGATTCCAAGGGAAACGCCGTGCTGGATGAAAACGGCAACTTCGTTCCCGCTTATTCCTCCAACGCCGCCAAGGCGGGCGCGGAATACAATTCCCTGCGCATCCCCGGCGACGACGGCAGCTACATCTACTCCTACGGACGCTCCGGTTCCGTCCAGTGCCGCGTGCTGTACTACAATTATTACCGCTACCTGAACGGCATGGAGCCCAATTATCTGATGGGCACCAACGCCCTGGGCCAGGATATTTTCTGCGGCATCGGCGTGGGCGCCCGGTTCTCCATCATCTTCGCCATCCTGGTTTCGGCCATCAACCTGACCATCGGCGCGTTTTACGGCGCCGTCCAGGGCTATTACGGCGGCTGGGTGGATATGACGCTGGACCGTATCGCCGATATCCTCTCCGGCGTTCCCTTCGTGGTGGTCACCACCCTGTTCCAGTTGCATCTGGCCAAGCGGGTGGGCATTGTGCCTTCCTTCCTGTTCGCTTTCGTGCTGACGGGATGGATCGGCATGGCGGCCCTGACCCGGCGGCAGTTCTACCGCTTTAAAGGGCAGGAGTTTATTCTGGCTGCCCGCACCCTGGGCGCTTCGGACCGCCGCCTCATGTTCAAGCACATCTTCCCCAACGGCATCGGCTCTATCATCACCAGCTGCGCTCTGGTCATTCCCGGCGTCATCGGCTCGGAAACCAGCATGACGTACCTGGGCATTGTGGACCTGAGCTCCTTCGCCGGCACCACCATCGGCACCCTGCTTTCCCAGGGCAACGCGGTCGTCACCAGCGCGCCCCACGCCATTCTGTACCCCAGCATTTTCCTGGGGCTGCTGATGATCTGCTTCAACCTGTTCGGCAACGGCCTGCGGGACGCCTTTAACCCGTCTACGAGAGGAGTGGAAGACTGATGGAAAACAAATTGAGCGTCCGGAATCTTCGCATTTCCTTCCGCACGTCCAACGGCAAGGTGCAGGCCGTCCGCGGCATTAACTTTGACCTGGCCAAGGGCGAAACCCTGGCTATCGTGGGCGAGAGCGGCTCGGGCAAGTCGGTCACCAGCAAGGCCATCCTGGGCATCCTGGCCGGCAACGCCATCATTGAATCGGGCGAAATCATCTACGACGGCAAGGACCTGCTCAAAATCTCCGAGGAGGATTTCCACAAGATCCGCGGCGACAAAATCGCCATGATCTTCCAGGACCCCATGTCCTCCCTGAACCCCATCGTGCGTATCGGTCGGCAGCTGACCGAGGCCATGCTCCTCAAGGGCAAGGCCCGGCAGCGGGAATGCCGCAATAATTTCAACACGTACTTAAAACACCTGAACGCCGCCATGATCGAGGCGGAAGGCCAGGGCGAGGCCGCACGCCTGACGGAAAGCTGCAAGAAGTTCAATAAGTTTGAATTCAAGCACATCGAGCTGGAAAAGGCCTACCGCAACGCCCATGTGGCCGCCGTGGAAACGGGCGACGATATCGCCAAGATCGCTTTCGAAATGGAAAAGAACGCCGTGGGCAAGGACGCCGCCGACCGCATCGCCGACATCGCCCGGCAGAGCCGCGAATCCCTCAACGATTACGTGGTGCCCATGGCGAATAAGCAGAAGGTGTACGCCCTGACCAAAGCCCTGAAGCGGGAATTCAGGCGGGCTTCCCGCACCAAGAATTACAAGCCCGTGCTGGAAGTGCTCTACCAGCTGCGGGATATCATCACCCCCGCCATCGGGAAGCCCGTGCCCAACTTCTTCCGCATGGGCTATTACGTCACCTTCAGCGGCCAGCCCCTGCCCAATAAGCCCGTAGAGGAGCTGAACGATTTCCTGCTGGAATACCTGAACCGCGAGTTCATGAACCAATTCATCGACGACGCGGAGAAAGCCCTGGAGCATTCGGCCGCCCAGTCCTACGCCAATATCCGGGCCGCCATTGCGGACCTCAAGGCCGCCAAGCCCGTGTATGCCAGGGAAAGCCTGGATAAGAAGGAATGCTACGCCACGCAAAAGGCTCTGGCCGCCAAGGTCAAGGCAGCTATCGACCCTCTCTCCATCGTGAAGGATTCCGTCAGCTGGACCTTCTCCCCCACCCTGAAAAGCGACCTGGACAAATACTTCGCTGCCATCCGGAGCAACAAAAAGGCCATCGCCAGGTATAACCGGGAAAAGCGCAGGTATGACCGGATCATCGCCAGGGGCAAGCAGGCAGGCTGGGAGCTGGCCGCGGCCAACGTGACCGACCTGAACCTCATCAAGGAAAACATCGCCCAGCTCATCGACCGGCTGACCGAGCATTACGAAGGCATGCTCGCTGCCGCCGACAGCCGCAATTACCGGGACGAAACGGTGGGCGTCATCGATTACCTGATGCACAACGCTTCGGGCGTGGTGGAAAAGGTGACCCGCTCCATCGCCAAGCACCGGGCCATCAAGCTGATGGACGAGGTGGGCATTGCCGAGCCCCACAAGCGCTACCGGCAGTATCCCTTCGAGTTCTCAGGCGGCATGCGGCAGCGCATCGTCATTGCCATCGCCCTGGCCGCCAACCCCGATATCCTCATCTGCGACGAGCCCACCACCGCCCTGGACGTGACCATCCAATCCCAGATTCTGGAGCTCATCAACAAATTGAAGGTTGAGCGCCAACTTTCCGTCATCTTCATCACCCATGACCTGGGCGTGGTGGCCAATATGGCCGACCGGGTGGCCGTCATGTACGCGGGCAAGATCGTGGAATACGGCACCTCCATGGATATCTTCTACGAATCCGCCCATCCCTACACCTGGGCGCTGCTCTCCTCCATGCCCGACCTGGACACGGATGAAAAGCTGGAAGCCATTCCCGGCACACCGCCCAACATGATCTATCCCCCCAAGGGCGACGCCTTCGCCCCCCGCAACCGCTACGCCATGAAGATCGACTTTGAGCGCCAGCCGCCCATGTTCAAGATCAGCGACACCCACTACGCCGCCACCTGGCTGCTGCATCCCGACGCGCCCAAGATCGATCCGCCTAAGGCGGTTGTGGATCGTATCGCCCGAATGAAAGCAAGGAGGGCTTCCGGCAATGAGCAATAAGAACGTCAGTCAGGAGACCCTGCTGCGGGTCGAGCATCTGTGCCAGTATTTCAAGGCCGGGGCATTCACCACCAAGGCCGTGGACGACGTGAGCTTCGACATCAAGAAAGGCGAAGTATTCGGGTTGGTGGGCGAATCCGGCTGCGGCAAGACCACCACGGGCCGCTCCATCATCAAGCTGTACAACATCACATCCGGCGACGTGTACTTCAAGGGCGTCCGCATCTGCGCGGGCACCCAGAAGCTCAAGGAAGAACTGAAGGCCGCCAAGGACGACAAGACCAAAGCGGAAATCCGTGCCAAGATCAAGGCCGCCAACAACGACCAGAAGAACTGCGACAAGGAATATTCCAAAAAGCTGGTGGCGGAATGCAAGGCCAAGTACGAACCCCTGCTGGAAAAGGCCGTCGGCGCGGAAAAAACCGCCCTGGAAAAGGAATATAAGGATGCCCTGCGCAAGGCCCGGAACACTCGCCTGGTGACCCAGATTCAGATGATTTTCCAGGACCCCATCGCTTCCCTGGACCCCCGTATGACCGTTCGGGAAATCATTTCCGAGGGCTTGGTTATTCAGGGAGAGCGGGATAAGAAGGTCATCGACGAAAAGGTCTATGAAATGCTGGAGCTGGTGGGCCTGGTGAAGGAGCACGCCTCCCGCTATCCCCATGAGTTTTCCGGCGGCCAGCGGCAGCGTATCGGCGTGGCCCGTTCCATCATCATGAACCCCGATCTCATCATCGCCGACGAGCCCGTATCCGCCCTGGACGTGTCCGTGCAGGCCCAGGTCATCAACCTGCTCAACGACCTGCGGGACCGTTTCGGCCTGACCATTCTGTTCATCGCCCATGACCTGTCCGTGGTCAAGTATTTCTCTGACCGAATCGGCGTCATGTACTACGGCAAGATGGTGGAGCTGGCCGATTCGGACGAACTGTTCGCCTACCCCCTGCACCCCTACACCCGGTCGCTCCTGTCGGCCATTCCGCTGCCCGATCCCGTATACGAAAAGGCCCGGAAGCGCATCGTATACAACCCTCTTGCAGAGCACGATTATTCCGTGGATAAGCCCTCCTTCCGGGAAGTGCGCCCCGGCCACTTCGTGCAGTGCAATGAGGCCGAGTATCAGGCCATTATGAAAGGGCTGAAACAGGATGCGTAACCGCTGGCGGCAGGTGCTGCTGGATTTCGGTATCGGCGCGGTGATCATGGCGGCGGTAACGCTGCTGGGCATCAGCCGGGGCCACGGGCTGCTCCATGCCCTGTGCGACGGCGCGTTTGTGGCGGCGGTGATGCAGCTGGGCGTCAGCGGCATTGCCCTGGCCCGGAACAAGGGTACCTTTGACGTGGCGGGTTACGGCGCTAAAACCGTGCTGGAAACCACGCTGCCCTTCCTCCGTTCCCCCGAGCGTGGAAAGGAAACCATCCTGGAATACAAGGAACGCAAGGAAAAAAGCCGCAAATCCCCCAGGGCACTGGCCGTTTCCGGGGGCGTTTACCTGGCGCTGGCCATCCTGTTCCTGATCCTGTACAGCGTCGCAACCTGAAAAAACATCTGTTTTTCCAATCGCCGGGCACGCGAATGTGTCCGGCGGTTTTTTGCCGCTTGTGTTCTGCAGCCTGTTCCGGGCTTGACAAACGCTTCCGCGCATTATAAAATAATTTGTTTGCATTCAAAGGACAAAGGAGGTGGAAGCGCGTGGAAGCCAAGGGAAGAATGAGTGAGGGGCCCATTGCCGGAAACATCCTGCGCTTTGCCTGGCCGATTCTGCTGGGCAATGTGTTTCAGCAGCTCTACAATGTGGCCGACACGCTCATTGTGGGCAACCTGCTGGGCAACAAAGCCCTGGCCGCTGTCAGCTCCACGGGCAGCCTGGTCTTCCTGATGATCAGCCTGTTCAACGGCATTTCCCTGGGGGCGGGCGTGGTCATTTCCCGGTATTTCGGCGCACAGGAAACGAAGGAAATGCGCCTGGCCGTGCACACCGACCTTTGCTTCGGCCTGACGGCCGGCGTCCTCCTGACCGTTCTCGGCACAACGCTGACACCCAAAATCCTGGTGCTGATGGATACCCCCGAGGACGTGATGGAGCTTTCCATCGCGTACCTGCAAACCTATTACGCGGGTGCCATCGGCCTCGTTCTGTACAATACCTGCACGGGCATCATGCAGGCGGTGGGCGACAGCCGCCATCCCCTGCAGTACCTGATGATTTCCTCCTGCCTGAACGTGGTGCTGGACATTGTGATGATCACCGTGTTCGGCCTGGGCGTCCGGGGCGCGGCCCTGGCTACCATTATCGCCCAGTTGATCAGCGCCGTTCTCTGCCTCATCCGCCTCGCCCGGGTGAAAGAGGATTACCGCATTTCCCTCCGGGAGCTTCGCTTCAATGGCGGGATCCTCAAAACCATCCTGCGCTACGGGCTGCCTTCCGGGCTGCAGAATTCCATTATTGCCATTGCCAATGTGGTGGTGCAGTCCAATATCAATTATTTCGGTGAAATGGCCATGGCGGGCTGCGGCGCATACAGCAAGGTGGAGGGCTTCGGCTTCCTGCCCATTACCAGCTTCACCATGGCCCTGACCACCTTTGTGGGCCAGAACCTGGGCGCGGGCGAACACGAACGGGCCAAACGCGGCGCAAAATTCGGCGTGATCTGCTGCATCCTGTCCGCCGAGGCCATCGGCCTGATCATTTTCTTTCTCGCGCCGTATTTAATCAGCGCGTTCACGGACGAAGCGGACGCCATCGCCATCGGCGTCCAGCGGGCACGCATCTGCTCGGTTTTCTATTGCCTGCTGGCGTGCAGCCACGGCCTTTCCGCCGTGCTCCGGGGCGCGGGCAAGGCCATGGTGCCTATGGTCACCATGCTGGCCTTCTGGTGCGTGATCCGGGTGACGTTCCTGAGCGTCCTTACCCCCATCCTGCAGAACGTCGCCGTGACCCATTGGGTCTACCCCTTCACCTGGAGCCTCAGCACCGTCGCCCTGCTGATCTACTATTTCAAGGCCGACTGGCTCCACGGCTTTGACCGGGGATAGTCTTTCGAGCAACGGAAGCTTTCTGGGGCTCTGCCCCAGTCCCTGCCAGGGGGATGATCCCCCTGGACCTCGCATTTGCGGAACATGGTCGGATTGTAAATCAAACAATGTGCCGCTGGAGCGTTTAGGGACGCGACAGCATGACGGCCCCAGGGCACAATGAAAAGGCAGGAAAACCTATCGGGAAAGCAAGCTTTCCCGCACGGTTTATTCTGCCTTTTCCCCGGACAGGTAGACCTGTCCGGGCTGGCGGCGTTCCGCCGCCGTGCCCTGGGCCTGCGTGGGTGTTCTTCTTAACTCTCGTATACCGTAACTGAAACGTTACCCATGTTTCGCACGCAGTGAGCCGCATTTTCGTCGTTTGTATCGGAATCAGCAAAACGATTTGCGAGCGTAACAGGAAACAAGTTGCGCTTCGCAACAATGCTCCGCACACAACAGGATACTTTGTCGTTATCCCCTCGCCGGGGCAGGGCGGCCATAGGCCGCCGCCCGGAGGGCTTGCCCTCCGGAGAAAGACAGAAAAAAGCCCGTTCGGGGAAGAGCTTGCTCTTCATCCGACGGGCTTTTTCTGGATTTCGTGCTGCCCCCGGCGTCTTATCACGACATCCCAAAGTAGCAGTGGCATATTGTTGGAATATCACGTTCACCCCCGTTCCGCAGCCGCGGGTCCAGGGGGATCATCCCCCTGGCGGGTGGGTCCGGGAGGCGCGGAGCCTCCCGGGGGCCCTGGTTCAGGCTTTTACGCCCACCGTGCACAGGCTTCCCTGCAGGACAAAGCCCACCTGGGCATAGCAGCGGTTGGAGGCGGGATAATCGGCGTCGGTATAGAGGGTGGGAAGTTCGCCCCGGGCATGCAAAACCTGGCAGACGGCATAGATCATATTGGCGGCATAGCCCCGTCTGCGCAGGTCCGGCGCAGTGACAACTCCCGAAATGCACGTCAGGTTCTCCTGTGGCTCCCGGATATGGCAGGCTGCGGCAACGCGGCCCCCGTCCTTCCATACATACAGCCGCCCGGCAGAAATATGCTGCAGCGCGTTCTGCCGCGCCCGCTCTTCCGCGTCCGTATCCTGGCCGATTTCCCGGTAAAAAGTTGCCCACAGGGCTGTCACGGCGTCCAGATCCTCTTCCCCGGCCAAGGCCAATTGGCCGCCGGGATGCTTTGCGGGCGGAATGGGCGCCGGGCAGGAATAGGCGTACAAATTGGCCAGGATTTCCAGGCCGGGCTCATTTTTCATCATGATTTCGGCCAATGGATGCTTCACGTTATAGCACATGGGCGGCACGGGCGGGAACGCCTGCCGCAAGATACGCCAGGCCTCCGTCAGTTCCGCTGCGGACGCATCTTCCGGCGTCCAGACCCAGGTGGGATAGACTTCGCTGGACTGCACGATCAGCAGCCGCCGATGATCAGTCATGATCCGGCGGCAGGGGTCCTGCACAATCCTGGCGGCCACGGAAAAGGTAAAGCGGTCGTCCTTTAATAAACAAGCCGCCTCAGGCAGGGCGGCGTTTTCCAGAAAATCCATAATATTTCCCCCTTTAATCCAGCCGCACCCTGCTGCGGGCATAAATCAGCGAGGTCTTGTAATCACTGCGGATGGTATAAAGGTAGCCGTCGTCCCTGACGCCGTTGGGACGGGTCACCTTGTAATGGCGAAGCTGATAGCAGGCCCGGGACTGCAGAATGGGCACATCCTCCGCCAGCAGCATAGCCAGGGCCCGGGTCCGCTCCCGGTCGAGAGGGCGGTAATCCCAATCCTCCAGAATAAATTCGCACATCCGGCCCGCCGGACGCACGCCGTAGAAAATCACACGGTTCCGCTCCACCCGAAGCCGGTCGATATCGTGCTCCCGGGCATACTGCACCATGGGGAAGAGGTCGTAATACAGAGCGCTGGTGCGCATCCGCTCCACCCGGAGCAGGTCATGCTGCCGCCGCCGTTCATCCACGATCAGCAGAACAAAGGCCGAAAGCAGCAGCGCGCCGCACAAAATGAGCGCCCAGTTCTCCACCCCGCGTGTCCCCCTTTTCTACAACATATGGTGTATTTTACCATTATTCGACCACTATTGCAAGGGAATTTGCGGGAATGTGAGAGAATTGTAACAATTTTGCGCGAAAAAAAGGCCCCGGATTTACTCGGGACCTCTCATTTGCTTCAGAAGATTTTCTTCAGTTTATCCAGCGCGCCGCTCAGCTGGCTGCCCGCCAGCGCGGCCTTCACGCCATCCACGATCTTTTTGATGGTATCGTCCGGCAGATCGACGCCCAGCAGCTTTTCCACGGCCTTGATGGGATCCTTTTTGAAATCCTCGGCCAGGGTCTTGTCGTTCTGGAGCTTTTTGACGATTTCCTCGATTTGCGCTTTGATGTCCACGGCTTATTCCTCCTCCGCAACGGCGGCCCCCGGCGCGTTCTTCCGCACCGATTCAATGCCGTTCAGGCAACTGGCCATGGCCTTATAGCCCTCGCTGACAGCGATGATCTGGCCGTTGGTTGCCTTGAGGCGGAAGCGGAATTCACCCGCCTTGTCGGCGTAGATTTCAAACTTGGGATGCTTTTCCCGGGCGTAATCGGGCGCCGTCTGGTCCTCCACATTGGCGACGGGCGCATTGCGCTGCACGCTGGCGATTCCGTTGCGGCAGGCAACATCGGTGGAATACACCTGGCTGGAAGCGATAACTTCACCGTTGCCGGCCTTCAGATCGAATTTGACGCCCGCGCCGGTGTGCTTGATGACAAACTTGCCCATGAGGGAATCTCCTCCTTTGTTTTTTTCCATTATACGACGGATTTCCCAAAATAGCAAGCAAAAAATGCAAAATTTGGTTTAATTCTGCCCTAATTCATGGCAATCTGATCCATAACTTTAGCAAAAGCGGCCTTGGCGCTGCGCTGCACAGCTTCCCATTCGTCCTCATAGCCCGGCCGACGGATTTTTTTGAGGCAGGCCGTGGTTTCCTCCAGCAGCGCCACATCCGCCCCCAGCGCCATGCCGGGAAGCAATGTATCCCCATGTTGGCGGGTGCCCAGGAAATCCCCCGGGCCACGAAGCTCCAGGTCCTTCCGAGCAATGGCAAAGCCGTCGTTGGTCTGGCACAGGGTTTTCAGGCGCTCGTTGGGTTCGGCCATGAGGAAGCACCAGCTTTCATCCGCTCCCCTGCCCACCCTGCCCCGCAATTGGTGCAGCTGGGACAGGCCGAACCGGTCGGCGTTCTCGATCACCATCACGGTGGCAGAGGGCACGTTGACCCCCACCTCGATCACCGTGGTGGCCACCAGCACATCGATTTCCCCCGCGGCAAAACTGCGGATGGTTTTCTCTTTTTCCTCCGCCGCCTGGCTGCCATAAGTGAGCCCCAGGCGCAGGGAGGAAAGGGGACCGCTGCACAGTTCGGCGTACACCGTCTCCGCGCTGCTGACGTCCATTGCCTCGCTTTCCTCCACCAAGGGGCACACGATATAGCACTGCCGCCCCTGTGCAGCTTCCGCCAAAATGAACCGGTAGAGCCCTTCCCGCTTTTCCTCGGGCACGATGCGGGTTTTGACCGGGGTGCGGCCAGGGGGCAGCTCGTCCACCACGGAAAGCTCCAGATCGCCGTACAGCACCAGCGCCAGGGTGCGGGGAATGGGCGTGGCGGACAGCACCAGTTCGTTGGGGGCCTTTTCCGCCTTTCGGGAAAGCAGCCGCCGCTGGCGCACGCCGAAACGGTGCTGCTCGTCGGTAATGACCAGGCCCAGGTTTCCGTATACGACGTCCTCCGAAATGAGGGCGTGGGTGCCGATCACCGCCTGCCATTCTCCGGAGCGGATGGCCGCCAGGGCTTCCCGCCGCTCCTTCGCCTTCATGCCGCCCACCAGCAGCCCGCAACGGACACCCAGGGGTTCCAGGATGCGTTTTGCGCTTTCCAGGTGCTGGTGTGCCAGAATCTCCGTGGGGGCCATGAGAGCGCTCTGAAAGCCGCCCTGGGCTGCCAGAAAGATTGCCCCGAAGGCCAGCGCCGTTTTGCCGCAGCCCACGTCCCCCTGCACCATGCGGCCCATGGCGGCGGAGGACGCCAGATCCCCCGCGATTTCCTCCAGCACCCTTTTCTGCGCCCCGGTCGGCGGGAAGGGCAGGGACTGCCAGTAGCGCCCGCACGCATCCGCCGCCACGGGAATGCGCACGCCCTCCTTCCGTTCCCCCCGCAGGGAAGCGGCCGCCGCCTGATAGAGCAGCAGCCCCTCAAAGGACAGGCGGCGGAGAGCGATGGCCAGGTTTTCCCGGCTGTCCGGAAAATGGGCCTGGCGGATGGCAAAATTCCGCTCGCACAGATGATGACGGATGCGGAGGAAATCGGGCAGGGTTTCGGGGCAGCAATCCTCCAATTGGGTCAGGGCCTGGCGCATGAGTTCCCGCATCACTTTCGGCGGAATGCCCCCCAGGGCACGGTACACGGGCAGAATGCCCCGCTCCTGCACCCGGATGGGGGACGCCATGCGGAGGCGGCCCTGCTTATCCCGGTCCACCCGGCCGTAAAGGGTCAGCTCGGTTTCCGCCGTGATCTGCTGCTGCATCCAGGGCTGGTTGAACCAGACGATGGGCAGGCTGCCCGTTTCGTCGCACAGGCGCAGGGTCACGGAGGTGAGTCCCTTAAAGCGGCTCAGCCGGGGCGCGGCCTTGGGAAAACCGCACACGCAAATTTCGCCCCCGGGGACGGCTTCCCCCAGGGGCGTAATCGTGGTCGTATCCTGATAGCGGACGGGCAGGGTCAGCAAAAGATCGGTCAGGGTGAAAATCCCCGCCTTATGCAGCGCTTCCAGCCGCGCCTTGCCCAGGCCCTTCAAATCAGTCAGCAGCATGTTCTTTTACCGGTGAATGGTGATCCGCACCCGCTCGTCCTCTGCCGGCGCGCCGAACACATCCAGTCCGCCGTGGTTATCCCGGATAATGACGAGGGTGTCGGCGTCGGGGGCCTCCACGGAAAGATGCCCCGTCTGCATGGCCCGGCTGGCCCGGCGCTTCTGCAGGATTTTCCGGATGGCTGCCTGGAGCACCTGATCCTCCTCCCCCCAGGGGAAGGGGCCGCGGCAGAAGGGGTCGGAGCCCCCCTGCATCCCCGCTTCGTCCCCGTAATAAATGCAGGGAATGCCGGGCAGGGCGCACAAAAGCTCGATCATCTTCACGTACCGGTCCCGGCCCAGGGCGTATTCCTCTTCGGTCAGCCGCTTGCCCCGGCGTTCCGCGGGGGGCAGTTCGTCCCAGGTGCGGCCGCAGAGCACGTTGATGGCCCGGGCCCGGTCATGGCTGCCGGCCAGGTTCATGAGGGCGTAATAGAAGGGGGCCGGGTAATTTTCCTGCTGGCTCATAATGAGCCGGCGCAGGGCAAAGGCATCCGTCTTCCCGGTCAGGAAACCGATGGCCGCCTCCCGGAGGGGATAATTCATCACGCTGTCCAGAGTGTCCCCCTGGCAATAGCAGCGCATTTCGCCGTATGCCACCTTATGGCTGGCGTCCTCCCACACTTCGCCCAGCACCACGTTGTCCTCCCCCTCGGCCTTGACGGCGGTGCGCAGGCGGCGGAGGTATTCCATAGGCAGCTCGTCCGCCACATCCAGCCGCCAGCCGGAGGAACCCTCCCGGATCCAGCGGGGTACGATGCCGTCCTTCCCCAGGGTGAATTCCTGATAGCTGGGATCCCGTTTATTGATTTCGGGCAGGGTGTGGAACCCCCACCAGCAGCGATAGGTGTCCGGGTAGCGCAGAAAGGTGTACCAGGGGAAATAGGGGGACTTCGTGGACTGGCACGCCCCCACCGTTTCGTACCGGCCATAGCGGTTGAAATACACGCTGTCCTCTCCCGTGTGGCTGAACACGCCGTCCAGGATCACCCGAATGCCGTGGGCCTTCGCCGCGCCGCACAAGGCGGCAAAATCTCCGTTTTCCCCCAGCAGGGGATCGATTTTTTCATAATCGGCAGTATCGTAACGGTGGTTGGAGCGGGCCATGAAAATGGGGTTCAGATACAAAACCGTCACACCCAGCTTTTCCAGATAGGGCAGCTTTTCGGCAATACCCTGAAGGTCGCCGCCGAAAAAGTCCCGGGCGCAGTTATCGTCCATGCCCTCTGGCATGAGAATGGGTTCGTCCTTCCAGTCCTCGTGGAAATAGATTTCCTCCCGCCGGGGCCTTTCCCGGCCGCTGCGGGCAAACCGATCGGGGAACACCTGGTACATCACGCCCTGCTTCATCCAGTCCGGCGTCTGGTACGCGGCGTCGTACACCGTGATCTGCCAGGCCCGGGGATGATCGGATACGTACCCAAGGCCCCCCATGCCGTCCTCGGGCGCGCCGTAACAGAGAAAATCGCCGTCCTGGTTTTCCACCCGGAAATCGTACCAGCACAGCACCGGCACTTCGGGCATCTGCACGTCGGCGGAAAACCAGTTGCCCGCCTCCCGCTGCATGGGCACCCATTTTTCGCTGCCGTCATAAAAGCGCACGAAGGCGCTGCGGTATTCCTGATCCGCCCGGATGCGCAGCGACACATGGGAGGAACATTTGGCCGCCCCCAGGGGCATGCGGCACAGGGCGTTCTGTGAATTATGGTAGAGGTTCATGCTCGCCATCCTTTCTGGACAATAGGGCTCAAGCCACCCTGCGATGCAGGATCGCTTTCGCGTTCCTGCATCGTTTTCATCATTTTCCTGTGATGCTGCGCATCACGGCCGGAAAATGATATAGGTAGAAGTCATTCTGACTTCTCCTCCCGCCGGCAAAGCCGGCGGTGCGGATTACACATGAAGGGGCTGCGGCCCCTTCATACATCCCCAAAGTTAAAATACCATTTTGGGACAGACAGAATTTGGCTCAAGCCTTACCATCATACCATATTATACCGCCAAAATCAATCCGGATTACGACTGTTTTTCATGCCTTCCGCTTCATCTTTTGCTGGACAATTTCCCCATTGTGTGGTATCTTGAAAAGGTACAAAGGGAGGGAGGAAGCATGGTCGCCCTGGCACGCGTGGAAATGATCCTGCAGCCCTGGCTTGGCGCGCGCCTGTCCGAAACGCTGTTTCCCACAATGGAGGAAATCACGGCGCTGCTTGCGGGCCATGCGTCCCTGACCCCGCCGGATTCCCTGGCCGCCCGGCTGGACAGCATGCTGTTCCTCGCCGTGCGGGACGCCACAAAGGGCACATTTCTCATTCAGTTATCCGACGGCGGCTGGGTGCGGGTCCGCACCGAGGATTTTGCGGTCATGGCGGATGAACTGCTGCTGCCATTGTTTGAAGGATATCCCGTGGACGAAAGGCATCTGCAGCTGCTGCGGGAATATTCCATGCGGCAAAGCAGCCTGTCGGCCCTTCGGGTGTTGTATACCCGGTTCGCCTCCCTGCAGTCCCCGGCGGAATTAAAAGCCATCGCCGACGTGGCGCGAAGCTGCCACCCGGCCTTCCGGCTGCGGGGCTGGCTGGATAATTGACGCATCACAAGCGATAAAGAGGGGCTTTTCATTGGGTAAAATCATTTGCGTTGCCAATCAGAAGGGCGGCGTGGGCAAAACCACCACCGCCGTGAACCTGGCCGCCTGCCTGGCGGAAAAGGGAAAGCGCACCCTGCTCATCGATATGGATCCGCAAGGCAACGCCAGCAGCGGGCTCAATATCCGGGCGGAAAAAAAGACGGTGTACGAAGCTCTTCTGGCCGAATGCACGCTGGAGAGCGCCATTGAAAAAACCAGGGTGAAGCGCCTTGCCGTGGCCCCATCGGATATCCGTTTAGCCGGAGCCGAGCTGGAGCTGGCCGGGCTGGAGCGGCGGGAATACCGGCTGCGGGCGGCCGTGGAGCCCGTCCGCGGGCAATACGACTTTATCCTGATCGACTGCCCCCCTTCCCTGGGGCTGCTCACCATCAACGCCCTGACGGCGGCCCAGAGCGTGCTGATCCCCATCCAGTGCGAATACTATGCCCTGGAGGGCGTGACGGCGCTGATGAACACGGTGCAAAGGGTAAAACGCGGCCCGAACCCGGCCCTGGATATTGAGGGCGTGGCCCTCACCATGCTGGACGGGCGCACAAACCTGGGGCTGCAGGTGGCGGCCGAGGTGAAAAAACACTTCAAAAACAAGGTTTTTTCCACCCCCGTGCCCCGGAACGTGCGCCTGGGCGAAGCGCCCAGCCACGGCCTGCCCATTCATCTGTACGATCCCCATTCCGCCGGCACGGCGGCCTACCGCGCCCTGGCAGAAGAAGTCATTGCCAGAAACAGAGCTTAAACAGAGGTTGTTTTCATGAAAAAAATGGGACTGGGCCGCGGCCTGGACGCGCTGCTGCCCGAAACGAACGCGCCGGAAAACGCCGTAACCCTCATTGCCGTTACCGAGCTGGACCGCAATCCGGGCCAGCCCCGGCGGAAATTTGACGAGGAAAGCCTGCAGGCCCTGGCCGATTCCATGAAGGAAACGGGGGTGCTGCAGCCCCTGCTGGTGACGGAGGAAAACGGCCGCTACCGCATTGTGGCAGGGGAACGCCGGTTCCGGGCCGCCCGGATGGCGGGGCTGGATACCGTGCCCTGCATCGTGCGGCAAATGACGGCCCAGGAACAGATGGAGGCCGCCCTCATCGAAAACATCCAGCGGGAGGACCTGAACCCCATGGAAGAGGCCGCCGCCCTGCGCCAGCTGATGGACAAGTGCCATTACACTCAGGAGCAGGCCGCCAAGCGGCTGGGGAAATCCCGCCCGGCGGTGGCCAATCTGCTGCGGCTGCTGACCCTGCCGGAAGAAGTGCGGCAGATGGTGGCAGAGGGCAAACTTTCCGCCGGGCACGCCCGGGTGCTGGCCGGCCTCAGCGACGCCAAAATGCAGGCCGTCCTGGCCGAACGGGCCGTGCGGGAGGAAATGAGCGTGCGGCAGCTGGAAAAGCTGGCCGCCCAGCCCGTTTCCGAAAAGCCCCCGAAGCCCGCGCCCCGTCCTCTGCCCCTGGAGCTGCAGGACATGGAAAGCAAAATGCTGAATACTTTAGGCCTGCGCACCACCATCCGGGGCAACCGCAAGCACGGAAAAATCATCCTGCAGTATTATAACGAGGACGAACTCGAACAGCTCTATCAGTGTCTTGAACGGCTTGAAAAGGGTTTATAATAAAGACAGCGCCGCATTTTTCGCGGCGTTTTCCGTTTTCGGAAAATTTTCTCAAAAGCGTGACAATACCCGCCGCTGAAACGTCATATTCTATGAAAATACCAAAGATGCCTGAAAGGAGACGTTTATGAAGCGATTCTTATCCCTGATCCTGGCGCTGCTGCTTCTCCCGGCGGCAGGGCAGGCGGCAGACACGGAAACGGACGGCATGCAGTCCTTCTTTTCCGCCCTGTTTGAAAAGGCCGGCCCGGCGGGCGGCGTCGCGCTGGTGGCGGAGGGAGATGAAATGATCTTTGCCCTGCCCTATGGCCGCATGGGCGGCGGGCAGAGCGTGACGGCGGACACGGTGTTCAAGGTAGCGTCCGTCACCAAGCTGATCAGCGCCATCGGGGTATTGCAATTGGTGGAGCAAAAGGGCATCGCCCTGGACACATCCATAGCCGGAATCCTGGGCGCGCCCATCGCCAATCCTTATTTTCCGGATCTGCCCATCACCCTGCGCCAAGTGATGAGCCACACCTCCTCCCTTTCCGAATCGGCGGCTTACGCGCGGGCGCCGCGCTGGGGAGAAATCACAAAGGAGGATGGGTATTTCAACAGAACCGCCCCCGGCGCGGCCTATGAATACGCCAACCTGAACGGCGGGATTCTGGGGGCGGTTATCGAGCGGCTGTCCGGGCAAAGCCTGAATACCTATATGGCGGGGCACGTATTCAATCCTCTTGGAATCAACGCCGCCTACAGCGCCGCCCTGCTGCCCGATTCTTCCCGCCTTTCGGCCACCTACCGCACCAACGGCGACGTTTACATGTCGGCCAATAACTACCTGAAAAACGACGCGGAATACGACGATACCTGCAACCCATCCGCCCATTACCGCACGACGGTCGGCAGTTTGTACATCAGCGCGACCGGGCTGCTGAAGCTGGGCATGATGCTGGCGAACGAAGGGGAAATGGACGGCGTGCGCATTCTGAGCGCCGCCACAGTGCATGAAATGGAACTGGACCAGCGTGCCCTGCCGCTTTCCTCCGTCGCCGGCGAAAGCCCCTACGGCCTCAATCTTTACCGTTTTACTGCCCAGGACGGCACAGTCTGGTACGGTCATCAGGGCCGGTGGGAGGGGCTGACAGTCGACCTGTTTTACGAAAAGGGCTCCCGCACGGTGCTGCTGCTGATTCTCAACGGCGCAAAAAAGGAAACGGGCCGGGAGCTCAGCCGTCCCGCCGAAAAAGCTATCGAATTTCTGACAGAGCGATTGGCGCCCATTGTGGAATAAGCCGCTGCCTTTTTCTGATTTCACGCAAAAACCGTCCGCTCCGGCATATGCGAAGCGGACGGTTTCGTTTTTTCATGCGATCATACGGATTCGTTCCGGTTGATCCGGGCCAGGCGGTCAACGTCCATTTTGGGTTTCCGGTCGGGGGTCAGAAGGCCGTTGATTTCCTGCATCACATCGGTAAGCTGGGTGTAGCAGAAGCCCTGGCAGCCCGGAATCGCCCAGATGGCCCCGGTCAGGGCGGAGAACCGCGCAAAAAACGCTTCCTCGTTATCCACCTTGTCATGATAGCCCCAGGTGCTCATGCCGCCCATGCTTCCCTGCTGCCCCTGATTGGAAAAAGCGATGCCGCCATATTCCGTCACCATCAGGGCCTCCTTCCCCGTGGGCGTTTCACCCCGGGCGAAGCTGTGACGTATATCGTTGGTGCTTTTTTCCAATTGGGCCCTGTCCGCAAAATGCCCGGCCAAGATTTCGCCCTTGTCGGCGTAATCGTGCAGGGCGCAGAAATCGCCGCCCACCTGCTCCCAGCCGTCGTTGACGGAGCAGAGTCGGGTGCCGTCCAGGGCCTTTGTCATCTGGCACAGCATCCGGGCGGCGGACTGCTGGCGGGCGTTGGCATAGATCCGGGGCACGCCCCAGCTTTCGTTCAGGGGCACCCAGGTGATGATGCTGGGATGATTGAAATCCCGCTCAATGAACCCGGCCAGGGTATCGGCCAGGTTGCGGACCGATTCATCCGTGAAATCATAGGCGCTCGGCACCTCGCCCCACACCAGCAGGCCCATTTTATCCGCCCAGTAATAGTAACGGGGGTCCTCGATCTTCTGGTGTTTGCGCGCGCCGTTGTAGCCCAGCCTTTTTGTCCAGGCGATATCGGCCTGAATGGCTTCATCGTCAGGAGGCGTCAGCAGGGACTGGAGCCAGTACCCCTGGTCCAGCACCAGGCGCTGATACAGCCGTCCATTGTTCAGGTAAACGCGGCCTTCCACCACCTCGATCTTGCGCATACCGAAATAGGTGCGCACGTCGTCCTGCATTTTGCCGTCCGTCAGCACGCGGACGCGCACATCGTAAAGGGACGGATGATCGGGGTGCCACAGGGCCACGCTTTCGTGGGCGCCCTGGGCCGCCATATGAACGGGAATGCGCACCGTGCGGTCCCCGGCGGTGGCGGTGACGCGGCGGACCAGGCGGCCCTCCAGGGACACCGTCATTTCGATTTCCGTCCCCACACCGGGAAAGCGGTTCAGGGCGATTTCCGCGGTCATTTCATCCCGGTCCACGTCGGGCGTAATGTGAATATGCCAGATGCTGCACTCCCCCGCCGCCTCCAGATACACCGTCTGCCAGATTCCGGTGACGGGCGTATACCAGCAGCCCATCAGCCCCTGCTTCCAGTATTGCTTGCCCCGGGGCTGCGTACAGTCCGGCCAGTCCTCGGCCCGGACGCACAGGTCGTTTTCCCCGTCCGTCAGCAGATCGGTCACGTCCAGGGCAAAGGGCGTATAGCCCCCCGTATGGCTGCCGGCCAACTGCCCGTTCACATACACCTGCGCCCCGAAATCCACCGCGCCGAAGCGGAGCAACACCCGCATGCCCTTCATATCCGCGGGGACGGAAAAACGCCTGCGGTACCACACCACGGGATGAATTGCATCCGTGGGGCCGACGCCGCTCATTTCGCATTGGTAGGGAAAGGGCACCAGGATGGTGCGGTCAAACGTTTTGTCCGGCCGGTACCATTTTTCGGCAAGGCCTGCGTTTTGGTCGTCAAAGGCAAAGGACCAGGGGCCGTTCAGGTTATAAAACGTATCCCGCATGAAATCGGGGCGGGGATGCTCGGGGCGTGGGACGGGGGACGGATTCATCAGGCATTCCTTCCTTTCGGTCACCCTTTGAGGCCTTGGGTGCTGATGCCTTCCACCAGGTTTTTCTGGAAGAAGAAGAAAATCGTCAGAATGGGAATCAGAGACAGGGCGGACATGGCGAAGGTGGCGCCGTAATCGGACATGGAGCTGTCGTTGAACATCTTGAGGGCGTAGGCCACGGTATACATGCTCGGTTTATTTAAATACAACAGCGCGCCCATAAAATCCTCCCAGCTGCCCATAAATGTCAGCACGCCCACGGTAACCAGGGACGGCACGATGAGGGGCAGGATGATCCGGCCGAAAATGGCGTACCAGCTGCACCCGTCAATGGTGGCGGCCTCGTCCATATCCCGGGGAATGCCGCGGATGAACTGCATAATCAGGAAAATATTGAAGCCGCTGCCGAAGAAGGAGGGCGCGATCATGGGCAGATACGTGCCCACCCAGCCCATGTTGTTGAACAGCACAAAGCGCGGAATCATCATCACCTGGCCGGGCAGCATCATGGTAATGAGCATCAGCACGAACCAGAACTGCCGCCCCCTGAAGCGGATGCGGGCGAAACCGAAGGCCACCAGCGCCGAGGAAAAAATCATTCCGATGGCCGAAATGCCCGCAATCATGAGGGAATTGGCAAAATAGGTGGTGAAGGTGTAATTCCCAAAGCCTTTCCAGCCGACGGTATAGTGTTCAAAGGTCCAGGTTTTGGGAATCAGGGAGGACGCGGTGGTAAAAATATCCCCCGAAGGCTTGAAGGAGGAGGAAACCAGCCACAAAAGCGGATAAATCATCACAAAGCCCACGGCCAGCATGAACACATGATAAACCGTGCGCAGAAAACGACGCCGGAACCGGACGCTGCCGGAAATCTGCTGAATGTTCACCATATCCGTCACCTGCCCTCCGATTCGTAATAGACCCAGGCGCTGGACGAACGGAAAATCAGCGCCGTGAAAAACGCAATAATCAGCAGCATGAACCAGGCCATGGCGCTGCCGTAGCCCATTTCGTAATGCTTGAAGGCGCGGTTGTACAGGTGCACGCCGTAGTACAGGGTGGTGTTGAGGGGCGCGCCGCCGGTAATCAGGTAGCTGGAATTGAAGGCCTGGAACGCGCCGATTACCTGATTGACCAGGTTAAAGAACAGAATGGGCGTCAGCATGGGCAGCGTGATGCTGAAAAACCGCTTCACGGGCCCCGCGCCGTCCACAATGGCGGCCTCGTGATAGCTTTCGGGGATATTCTTGATGGCGGCCAGGAAGATCAGCATGGAACTGCCGAACTGCCAGACCCCCAGGGAAATCAGCGTGCCGAGAGCGGTGCGCGGGTCCCCCAGCCAGCGGGTGCCGGAAGGCAGACCGATGGCCCCCAGAATCTGGTTGAATACGCCGTTGTAGGCAAAAATCTGTTTCCACAAAAGCGCGATGGCCACCGATCCGCCCATCAGCGACGGAATGTAAAACACGGCGCGGTACAATCCGGTAAGCCGGGTGGTGCGCGCCAGGAGCAGCGCCACGCCCAGGGACACCGCCAATTTGATGGGCACCTGAATCATGGCGAATTTGAAGGTAACCTTGAAGGACGTCCAAAACAAACGGTCCTCAAAGAACATGCGGCGGAAATTGTCCAGGCCGATCCACTTGGCCGGGGAAAGCACGTTGTATTCCGTAAACGCCAGATACAGGGAAGTGAAAAACGGGACGACCGTAAACACGATCAGGCCGATAATGAACGGCAGGATAAACACATATCCGGCCACGCCGCTGCGGTTGAGCACGCTGCCCAGGGTGCGCGGCGCTCGGTTGGCCTTTTGCATAGCGATACTCCTTTCATCGCCCCGAAGGGGCGGAATGGAAAGCGTCGCGCCGGAGGAGCCCTCCCCCGGCGCGACGGATCGGAAGCGATCGGTTATTTCTGGGCGGCGGCGGCCAGGATGCCGTTCGCCTCATCCATGAATTCCTGAGCGAAGGCCGTCAGGTCGTCCACCAGGCCGTAACGAACCTGCTCGGAATACTGGCCAAGCAGTTCGGAAACGTCGGTGTGGCAGGCGGGGTCGGCGTTCATGAGGGGCGACGCCATGCCGGGCTGGCTCACGTAATCGACGAAGGAAACCACTTCCTTGCTCACATCGTCCAGGGAGGGGGCGATATGCTCGCGCATTTTGGCGGAAATCGGGATGGCCCGGTCAACGCCCACGATGTCGAAGCAGTCGGGATCGTTGGTGAAGAAGTTGATGAATTTGATGGCGGCGTCCTTATGCTCGCTCTGCTCGGCGACGCACCAGAACATGGAAGGCTTAAGGTACGTGGCCGAAGCGGTGGCGTCGTCCACATCGGGAATGGTCACCATGCTGATATCCAGGCCCGTGGCGTCACGGTAAGCCTGCAGCTCGTTGGAATTCTGATAGCGGGACCAGGCGTCCACCACCATGGAATCAAAGGCGGTGGCGGCGGAGGATTCGCCGGGCACCATGCCCCAACCCTCGTTCTGGGCATCCAGCGCCAGCTGCCACATATCCACCAGGTACTTGGGATCGTCAAAGCCCAGGGCAGTGGCGTCGTCATTGTAGAGGTTCAGGCCATAGCTGCGCAGACGGAAGCGGAGCAGGTCGGCCGAGCAGTCGGTCACGAAGGTATCCCGCATGCCGGAATTTTCATAGACGGCTTTCGATACCGCCACGTATTCGGACATGGTGGCGTTCATGGGCAGCTCCACGCCCGCGGCCTCCACCAGGTCCCGGCGGTAAAGCAGCACGGGCGCGTTGGTGCCGGTGGACAGGGCGTAGGTGACGCCGTCAATCTGGCCGGAAGTAAGAATGCTGTCCGACACGTCGGAAACATCCAGTTCGCCGCTGGCAATGAAGGAATCCAGCTCGGCCAGCACCTTGTTGCTGGCATACTGGGCCAGGTAGGCGTAGTCCATCTGCATGATGTCCGGGGTCTGGCCGCCGGCCACCTGGGCGGACAGCTTGGTCCAATAGCCGTCCCAGTCGGAATAGTCGATGACCAGGTCGATGTCGGGGTATTTTTCCTCGAATTTTTCGATCATCTTGATGGTCAGGTCATGCCGGGTCTGGCTGCCCCACCAGAGGATGGTCAGGGTCGTTTTGCCTTCTTCGGCGGACACGGTCAACGGGGCCAGCAGGGTGAACATCACCATGACAGCCGCCAGGACGGACAGAAAACGCTTCATGCAAAAGCACCTCCATGTTTTATTTGATGGCTTAATTTTATTCCTATTCAACCATAAAAGCCATTCAAATATCCGAGTGAAAAGGTCACTTTTCCGTCGTTTTGCGTCTTTCCGCACGGTATTCCGTGACGGTCATGCCTGTGTATTTCCGAAAGACTTGGCTGAAATAATGGGGATTATTGCCCAGGCCCACGCGTTCGGCGATCTGATAGCTGTGGAGCCCCGGCTCGTCCTCAATCAGGGTTTTGGCCCGTTCCATGCGCACCTTCAGCACATAGGCGCTGAATCGGGTGCCCAGGCAGCGGGAAAACTCCCGGCCGATATAATCGGCGTTCATATAGACCACATGATCGGCCAGGTACTGAAGGGACAGGGTCTCGTCGCCGTAATGATCGTTCACATAGGCCGCCATTTTCTGCACAAAGCCGCGGATGCCCGTTTCTCCCCGCAGATGGCAAAGGGCCTGCACGGTCAGCTGTTCCAGCTCTTCTGGCTTTTTCAGGGCGTTTTGCATAACGGAAAAGCCCCATTCCGCCTGGGAGGCGTTCACATCGCTGATCAAATGCAGCAGTGCTTCCCGAAGCAGGTTCGGTTCCTTTTCCGTCTGGTTCAGCTGGTGCACCCGCTCCCGCAGGGCTTCCTCGGGCAGGCTGCCGTCCCGCAGGGCGTGAAGCCGCCCGGTCATTTCCCGCAGCTTTTGCCGCCGGGCGTCCTGGCGCTGCCATGCGTCGGCCCGCTGGGCATCCACCGCCCGGCAGACCCTGCCCAGCGCGCTTTCCATTTCCTCCCGGGAGCAGGGCTTGAGCAGATATTCCCGCACCCCGAATTTGATGGCCTGGCGGGCGTAATCAAATTCGTCATACCCCGACAGAATCAGCGTTTGCAGCTGGGGATGCAGCAGCACGGCCCGCTCGATCAATTCCAGCCCGTTGATGCCCGGCATCCGCACGTCGGTCATCAGGATATCGGGCATATCGTCCAGCATGCTGTCCAGGGCCGACAGGGCGTCCGGGCAGATGGCGGTCAGCGTGATGCCGAGGCCGGGCCAGTCGATCATGGTGCGGATTCCGTCGCGGATAATGGCCTCGTCATCCACAAGCAGCAGCTTATACATGGTCATCTCCTCCCTGCGGCAGGGCGCGGATATCCGGAAGGAACACGGACACGCAGGTCTTCCCTTCCCGGCACCGCACCCGCACGCCATAGCGTTCCCCAAAGGTATAGCGCACCCGGCGGTCAATATTGCGCAGGCCGATTCCCAGGCCCTCCGGCTTGATTTCGCCGTTTTCCAGCTTGCTGAGGATATCCTCATCCATGCCGGGGCCGTTGTCCTCCACCGTTACCTCCGCGCCGTCCGGCAGCGCACGGGCCGCAATGCGGATCACGCACACATCCAGCATTTCCTCCAGGGCATAGTGCACCGCATTTTCAACCAGCGGCTGGATGGTCATGGCGGGGATTTTCAGGGCCGTCATTTCATCGGGCACGTCCACCTCCGCCCGGAGGTGCTCCCCATACCGGATCTGCTGAATGCGCAGGTATTCCCGGGCCACCTGCAGGTCCTCCCCCACGGTGACCACGTCCCTTTTGTCGTTGAGGGAAGCCCGCAGCATTTTTCCCAATGCGTCCGTCATGGTGGCGATGCGGCTTTCCCCTGCCTGCTGAGCCAGGCAATAGATGGCCTCCAGCGTATTATAAAGGAAGTGGGGCCGCACCTGCGCGCGAAGCTGCTGCATCTGCGCCTCCTGGAGAAGATGCTGCTGTTCCCAGGACCGCTGCATCATCTGATGGTAATCCCGGGTCATTTTGTCAAAATGCCGGTGAAGCTGGCCGATTTCGTCCCCCCGCTGGGCGTAGGCGGAAGGTTCATTGCTTTCCACATAGCCGTGCAGGGCAAAGGCGTCGAATTTTTTGAGCAGCGCCGCCAGGTGCTTCAGCACGGACTGAATCAACACCATGGCCAGTGCCAGCGCCGCCGCCATGACCAAAAGATCGATAATGAGCACCCGGTCGGCGGCGGCGTTCACGGCCTGGTCGATCTGGGTGTAATCGATGAGGGTCACATACTGCCATCCGTTGCCCGCCGTGTAGCGGACGCACAGGCGGCTGCCCCCGTTCAACCGTTCGTATTCATATCCGTCCTCACCTGCCGCAGTGGCGCGTACGTCGTCGTCGCTGGCGTAAAGGCACACGCTGCCATCGTAAATGGCGCAGGAAAGGGGGCTGCCCATATCCGCCATTTCCCCGCGCTGCTTCTCCACCAGGCCGGACAGATCCATTTCCACCAGCAGCGTGGCAAGGGTCTGCAGGGATAATCCTTCGATTTCCCGGATCTCCCGCAGCAGGAAAAGCCGGGCCGGATCGCTTCCCTCCGAAAGCCATACGCTCCGTCCCTGGTGGCCGGCGGCATAGGAAAGGCGGCCGGGGGTCAGCTCGTCGCTGGGGTGATAGCTGCGGAAAAACTGGCTGAAAAGCGTTCCGCCCGCGGTTTTCAATTGAATGCTGACGCCGCTGCTGCTGGTAAACCACAGGGCGAAATTGGCCACCCTGTCGGCCACCTCGTCCTTGGCGTCGATCCAGTCCGTGGTGCCGATGGGCGTTTTGCGCATGACGCTCAGGTTCTTCTGCAGCACGTTATCCGAAAGAACCCGGTAGGAAAGCCCTTCGATTTCGTTCAGTTCGGATTGAATCCGGTCGGCGAACAGCGTGATGGTCTGCACGCTGTTGTCATAAAGCCGGCGGTCATAAGTGGCGTAAGGTATCCGGAGGGTAGTGAGCACGCAAAGCAGAATCGGCAGCATGGCCAGCATAAAAATCAGAAAAAAACGCGTTTTGACTTTCATTTGATTCAATAAGCGCCGCATCAGGCACGTTTTGCTTTTTTCCACAGGACATCCCTCCATCCTGTTCCCGGCGTCCGGTTTCCCGTTTTCCTTATTCAATGATTTTCATGATATCTTCCCAGATTTAATATGGCATGGCGCCGTTTGTTTGTCAATACAAGAAACCGAGGTCAAATAATTGATATAATGGGAATTTCTGGCTGTGTGAACAAGCGTTCCGGGCGGTTCAAAAGAACGGTCTTACAATCTGCAATAAAAAAGGGAGCTGTGCAGCTCCCCCTGGTTGTTTTCCGGCATCGTTTGAAAAAACAGCGTTTTTTCGGCGGTCGGCATGGGTTTTGCGCGCTCAGGCGTCGATGGCCACGACCTCGAAGCCCTTCTGCTTCACGGCGTCGCGGATGGCCGCCTCGTCGGACAGACCCTCCACCTGGCAGATTTTCTTGTCCAGGTCCACCTTGGCGCTCTTGGCGCCCAGCTCCATCATGGCCTTTTCCACCTTGGCCGCGCAGTGCATGCAGTGCATGCCTTCCACATGAACAGTCATTTCCTTTTCCTCCTTGTTTGATATTATGTGAATTGGAACAGCGTCACCTGATTGGTTTCGGGCAGTTCCTTTAGACACCCGTGTTCCCGCAGCAGATCCAGCACCGAGCTGGACACCTTACCGCGGATTTTGAGATCCTCCACCGATATGAAGGGCTCGCTCCTGGCATCCACAATGCTCTGGGCCGCCGTCTCCCCCAGGCCGCCCAGGGCGGTGAAGGGGGCCCGCAGACCCGTTTCCCCTTCGGGGATAAAGCGGCGCACGTCGCTCTTATAGAGGTCGACGGGCAAGAAACGGAAGCCCCGGGCCATCATTTCCACCACGATTTCCATGGCGGTGATGGCGTCTTTATCCTTCTGGGTGGTCTTTTTCTGCTGATCCAGGTCGTACATTTCGTGGAGTTTCGCTTTCAGCTGATCCAGGGGCAGGATCATGGTGGAGGCGTCAAAGCCGTCGCCCCGGATGGTAAAGTAAGCGGCGTAATAGGCCTGGGGCCTGTACACCTTGTACCAGGCCACCCGCAGGGCCATGGTGACATAGGCCGCGGCGTGACCCTTGGGGAACATATACTTGATCTTGCGGCAGCTTTCCTCGAACCAGTCGGGCACATGATGTTCGTGCATGGCGTCCGCCATAGCGGGGGTGAGGCCCTTGCCCTTGCGGACGGCTTCCATGGTGTCAAAGGCCATCTTGGCGGGCACGCCCATTTTCATGAGCTGGTTCATGATGTCTTCCCGGGTGCACACGCACTGGGAGAGGGTGACGATGCCTTTGTCGATCAGGTCCTTGGCGTTGCCCAGCCACACGTCCGTTCCGTGGGACAGGCCCGAAATGCGGATCAGTTCCTGCATGGTGGAGGGATGCGTATCCTCCAGCATCTGCCGCACGAAGGACGTGCCCATTTCGGGCACGCCATAGGTGCCCGTGTTGCAGCCGATTTCCTCCGGGGTCACCCCCAGGGCCTCGGTGGAGGAAAAAAGGGACATCACCTTTTTGTCGTCCAGGGGAATCTGCCGGAAATTGACGCCCGTCAGCTCCTCCAGCATATGCAGCATGGTGGGGTCATCGTGCCCCAGAATATCCAGTTTCACCAGAATATCGTGCATGGAGCCGAAATCGTAGTGGGTGGTGACGATGTCCGAATTTACGTCGTCGGCGGGGTGCTGCACGGCGGTGAACTGGCAGATATCGTATTCCTTGGGCAGCACCACCATGCCCGCCGGGTGCTGGCCCGTGGTGCGCTTGACGCCCACGCAGCCCGCCGCCAGCCGCTCCTTTTCGGCGTCGGACACGGTCATGTTCCGCTCTTCCAGGTAGCGCAGCACATAGCCGTAGGCCGTTTTATCCGCCAGGGTGCCGATGGTGCCCGCCCGGAACACGAATTCCTCGCCAAAGAGCTCCTTCACGTAATTGTGGGCCACGGGCTGGTATTCGCCGGAAAAATTCAGGTCGATATCGGGCACCTTGTCGCCCTTGAAGCCCAGGAACGCCTCAAAGGGGATATCGAACCCGTCCTTCACCAGCTTTTCCCCGCAGACGGGGCAGTTTTTATCCGGCATATCCACGCCGACGGTGTATTCCGGCGGAATATCGAAATCGGCCGTGCGGCACTTGGGGCAGCGGTAATGGGGCGGCAGGGCGTTGATTTCCGTAATGCCCGTCAGAAACGCCACAAAGGAAGAGCCCACCGACCCGCGGCTGCCCACCACATACCCGTCCTTCAAAGACTTGGCCACCAGCTTCTGGGCAATGGAATACAGCGTGCAGTAGCCGTAACCGATGATGGCGTTCAGTTCTTTTTCGATGCGCTTCTGCACGATGTCGGGCAGTTCATCCCCGTAAAGCTTATGGGCCGTGCCCCAGGTAAGGTCCTTGATATCCTGCTCGGCCGTTTCCCAGTAGGGAGAAAAGGTGGTTTTCCCTTCAGGATGGGGCGGGAACAGGGCCACCTTGCCGATGCGGTCGGCAATCTTTTTGGGGTTCTCGATGACCACCTCATGGGCCTTTTTCTTGCCCAGATAGGCGAATTCCTTCAGCATTTCGTCCGTGGTCTTGAGGTAAAGGGGCGGCTGATCATCCGCGTCCGGGTAGCCCTGGCCCGCCTGGAGAATGGCGCGGAACACGGCGTCCTCGGGGTCCAGGAAATGCACGTCCCCCGTGGCGACCACGGGAATGCCCAGCTTCTCCCCCAGCCGCACGATCCGGCGGTTGTATTCCCGCAAGGCTTCCTCGTCGGCGGCCCGGCCCTCCCGGATGAGGAAATCGTTATTGCCGATGGGCTGGATTTCCAGATAATCGTAAAACCGGGCGATTTTGCCCAATTTTTCGTCGCTGGCCCCGTCCACCATGGCGGAAAAAAGCTCCCCCGCCGCGCAGGCGCTGCCCACGATGATGTCCTTGCGGTACTTTTGCAGCACCTTCCTGGGAATGTGGGGCTTGCGCTTGAAATATTTCAGGTGGCTTTCCGAAATCATGTGGTTCAGGTTGGTCATGCCGTCCTGGCTGGCGGCCAGGAGCACGATGTGCCAGGAGTTCCCTAAGGTGTAATCCTTCGAGACGTCGTTCAAGTCCCCCAGGGTTTTCGCGCCCTTTTTCCGGGCGTCGTCCATCATGCGGGCCAGGCAAAGGGCCGTGGCCGCCGCGTCGTTGACGGCCCGGTGGGCGTCCTTGAGGGATACGCCCAGCCGCTTGCAGACGGAGCCCAGCTTGTGGCTCTTGAGCTCGGGATACAGCTTCCGGGCCAACGTCAGGGTGTCCAGCCGGGGCACGTCGTAGGCAAGCCCCAGGCGTTTCAGCTCGCTTTCCAGCACGGCGCAGTCGAATTTCGCGTTGTGGGCGGCAATGGGGCAGCCGTCCATGAAATCCAGGAGTTTGGGCAGCAGCTCCGCCGCCGTGGGCTGGTCCCGAAGCATTTGATCACTGATGTGGGTGATTTCGGTGATCTTTTCGGGCAGCAGCATGCCGGGGTTCACCAGCTCCCCGAAGCTGTCCACCACCTGGCCGTTCTGCAGCTTCACCGCGCCGATTTCGATGATCCGGTCTTTGGCGGTATTGAGGCCGGTGGTTTCAAAGTCCAGCACGATGACGGGGGTATCCAGGGGCAGGTCGCTGGCCGGGGTCACCACCTCGTCGTCGTCGGTGAGGTACCCTTCAATGCCGGGCAGCAGCTTGATGCCGAATTTCTTGGCCGCGCCGAAAGCCTCGGGGAACGCCTGGGCCACCCCGTGATCGGTAACGGCGATGGCCTCGTGGCCCCACTTGGCCGCCCGCTCGATGAGGGCGGTGGGGGAAGAGACGGCGTCCATATTGCTCATCTGGGTATGCAGGTGCAGCTCGATCCGCTTTTCCGGAGCGGTATCCATGCGCACAGGCAGCTCGCACCGCATCATATCCCGGGCCATAATCACCGTTTCCCGGGAATACTGGTCGTACTGGGTATCCCCCCGCACGGTAATGCCCATGCCGGGCTTCACAGCGTTGACGGTCTTCTGCACTTCTTCCCGCTCCGCGTCGGTAATGGGCGGGGGCTCGCCCTCGGCGTCCCGGGGCCGGCGGGGGCGGTAGCGCAGGAAGGTCTTGCAGCGGATGGTAGAGGTGAAATCCGTCACCAGGAAGGTGAGCAGCACGGTTTCGCCCCCGGAAATTTCCTTGCTCTCGGTGGAGAGCACCTTGCCCCGCACGGTCACCAGGCCGCTGTCGTCCCGAAGCTCCTTGATGGGCACGGGCTTGTCGCCGATGATCCGGCCCCGGATCCGCAGGTCGGCGGGCTTGGGGGCCTGGGGCTGCTGTTCCTTTTTCTTTTCCTGCTCCCGCATCATTTCGTCGTATCGCTCAGCGCGCTCAGCGGCGATGCGGTCCTGCTCCCGCCGCTCTTCCCGCAGGGCGTTCAGGCGCTTTTCCTCGTCGCCGCACACCCGGAGGGACACCTCGGTGTCCAGCCGGAACACATCCCGGATCACCTGGGCCAGCTGCGCCGCCACCCCCTGCTTTTCCAGGTAGCGCATGGAAAATTCATCGGGCATTTCCAGGGTAATCCTGCCGTTGCCCGGGGCCCAGCGCATATCGAATTCCCAGGATGCCACGGCGGGGTAATGCCGCATCAGGTAATGGTTGAGGGGGGCGGCGTAACGGTCCGGGTCCCGCAAAAATTCCCGGGCCAGGGAAGGGCTGGCCACCCGCAGGGAAAAGGGCAGCCCGGGAAAAGCCCGGCTCAGGGCGTTTTTGATGGTAAAAAAACCCTTCTCCCCGATCAGCACGTCGGAGAGGAAGGAAAAATAGGCCTTGTTCTCTTTTTTGCAGAAGCGCACGCGTTCGATGGCCAGCTTGTCCCGGGTTTCGGGCAGGGCCTCGTACACTGTGCCCAGCAATTCATCGTACGTCATCCAGATACTCCCGCACGGCCCGGGCCATGGCCTCGGCCAGGTCGCCTTCCAGCTTTTTCGTAAACTGCCCCTTGATATACAGGGCCCCGCAGTCCTTGCCCCCGCACAGGGCGATATCCGCCCCCCGGGCCTCGCCGGGCCCGTTCACCACGCAGCCCATAACGGCCACGGTGACGGGGGTTTCCACGTTGCCGAATTCCTTCGTCAGCCGCCGGGCGATCCCGGCCACGTCGATCTGCGTCCGGCCGCAGGTGGGGCAGGAAATGAATTCGATGCCCTGCCGCAGGTTCAGGGCCCGCAGGATAGATAATGCGGCCTCGGGCTCGTGAATGGGGTCCCCCGTCAGGGACACGCGCACCGTGTCGCCGATACCGTCCAGCAGCAGCGCCCCGATGCCGATGGCCGATTTCACCGTGCCCTGCCCGGGCAGCCCTGCCTCCGTGACCCCCAAATGCAGGGGGTAACCGCACAGACGGTCCATCAGCCGGTAAGCCTCCACCGTCAGGGGCACGCTGCTGGCCTTCAGGGAAATGACGATATCGTCAAAATGCGCTTCCTCCAGCATGCGGATATGGCGCAGGGCGCTTTCCACCATGCCCTTGGCCGTCACGCCGCCTTCCTTATCCAGAATATCCTTTTCCAGGGAGCCCGAATTGACCCCGATGCGGATGGGGATACGGTGGGCCCTGGCGCAGTCCGCCACCCGGCGCACGTTTTCGGCGTTGCCGATGTTGCCCGGGTTGATGCGCAGCTTCTGGATGCCGTTTTCCATGGAAGCGATGGCCAGCCGGTGATCGAAATGGATATCGGCGCAAAGGGGCACGGGGCTGCGGTCCGCCAGCGTCCGCACGGCCCCGGCGCAGGCCCGGTCATAGACGGAAATACGTACCAGGTCGCATCCGGCGGCGGCCAGAGCCTTAATCTGCTCCAGGGTGGCCGCCGTATCGCGGGTATCCGTATTGGTCATGGACTGAACGGACACCCGGGCGCCGCCGCCGATTGGCAAACTGCCCGCCCAGACCTTTTTCTTTTCGCTCATGGTGTTTCCCCTTTGCTTCATTGGAAAATATGCAGGATGTCCTTGCAGGTCATAAACAGCATCAGGCCCATCAGCAGGGCGTACCCCGTCATGTGCACCGCCGCCTCGATTTTCTGGTTGACGGGCTTGCGGCGAATGGCCTCGATGAGCAGGAAGATGATCCGGCTGCCGTCCAGCCCCGGAATGGGAATCAGGTTGAACAGCCCCAGGTTCACCGAAATCATCACCAGCAGCTGCAGGTACATTTCCCAGCCGTTCTGCCGGGTTTCCTCCGCGATCAACTGCACGATGCCAACCGGCCCGGCGGACTGATCGAAGCCCTCTCCCGTGGTCAGCATGGTCTTAAGCCCGCTGAGGATAGCGCCCCCTGCCCGGACGCAGTAATCGGCTGCCAGGGGAATGGCCTCGAAGAAGGTTACGGGCACGGCCCCCCGCAGCACTTCATACCCCACCGTAATGCCGATGAGGGGGCGGCCCTCCGCCTTGCTGTAATCCGGCGTGACGGAAACGAACACAAATTCGCTGTCCCCCGCCGCATTCTTCCGCTCCAGCACCAGATCGATGGGGGGCTCCCCCGCCTGATAGGCGCTGATCATGGCCACGGCGGGGAGGTTTCCGTCCTCCGTAACGCCCTCCATCTTTTGCCCGTTCACCTGGTCGATGATATCCCCGGGCAGAATGCCCGCTTCCGCGGCGGGGCCCCCCGCCGTCACGTCGCTGATGACGGCGCGGCCCACGGCGTCCTGACCGGCAGCGGCAAAGAGGATCACCGCCGCGATGAAAGCCAGCACAAAGTTCATGACCGGGCCCATGGCGATGGTAATCATCCGCTTCCAGGGGGCAAAGCGGTTGATGCAGCGGGGATCCTGCTGTTCCTTCCCCTCGGTATCGTCCTCGCCGTAAAACATGCAGTAGCCCCCGGCGGGGATCAGGCGAAGGAAAAACTGGGTCTCGTGCTTTTTGCTTTTCCAGGAAACCAGCCTGGGGCCGAAGCCGATGGCAAATTCCTTCACCGGAATACCCGTCAGCCGGGCGGCAAAAAAGTGGCCGCACTCATGGATCATCACCATGACGCCCAGCATCACAATGGCCGCCAGAATAAAGAATAGGTTCATACTGCCTCCAGCCGCGTTTTATTGCCGTGCCATCCGTTCCCGGGCCGTCTGCCGGGCCCGGGCGTCGGCCGCCTCCACCTCCGCCAGCGTTCCGGCGGGCAGGTGGCCCCATTTCTGCAGCGTGTCGTCCACAATCTCATAGATTTGGCCGAAAGCGATTTTTCCATCCAGGAAGGCGTACACCGCTTCCTCGTTGGCGGCGTTCAGCACGCAGGCCGCCGCGCCCCCCTGGCGCAGGGCCTGATAGGCCATGGGGATGGCGGGGAATCTGTCAAAGTCGGGGGCTTCAAAGGTGAGCGTGCCGACCTGCGGCAACTGCAGGGGCCGGACGCCCGTTTCCAGGCGCTCTGGATACGTGACGGCGTACAGAATGGGCAGCCGCATATCGGGCACGCCCATCTGGGCGATAACCCCGCCGTCCCTGAACTCCACCGCCGAATGCACGATGGACTGGGGGTGGATCACCACCTGAATCTGATCGGGATCCGCGTGGAAAAGCCATTTTGCCTCGATGATTTCCAGGGCTTTATTGAACATGGTAGCGCTGTCCACAGTAATTTTGGCCCCCATGTTCCAGGTGGGATGGCCCAGGGCTTCCCGGGGCGCGGCACGGCGCATTTTTTCCTTTTCCCAGGTGCGGAAGGGGCCGCCGGAAGCCGTCAGCAATATGCGGGTATAGGGATTGCCCTCCGCCCCCCGCAGGCACTGGAAAATGGCGCTGTGCTCGCTGTCCACGGGCAGCAGCGTGGGGCCGGATTCCGTTTCCGGGCAGGCGGCCATCACCATTTCGCCCCCGGCCACCAAAGCCTCCTTATTGGCCAGCAGTACCCGCTTGCCCGCCTGCCGGGCCGCCAGCACGGCGCGAAGACCGCGCACGCCCACCACGGACACCAGCACGTCCTGCCCCTCGCTTTCCCGGGCGACGGTTTCCAGCGCGTCCTCGCCAAACAGGAAGCGGCAGAAGGATAAATCTTCCGGAATTTCAATGGTTTCCATTCCCGTCAGCGCCGCCAGCCGGGGCCGGAAAATGCGTACCTGCTCAAATAAAAGCGCCGCGTTCCTGCGGGCGGCCAGAGCCGTCACAGAAAAGCGGTCGGGATGCAGAGAAAGTACCTCCAGCGCCTGGCGGCCGATGGAGCCCGTGCTGCCCAGAATCGCAATACCGCGCATAATGATCCTTTCCTGCCCGTCAGCCGAAGGGCCTGAGATTGAGATAGACGTACAGTACCACCGTGGCCCAGTATACGCTGTCCAGCCGGTCCATCATGCCGCCGTGGCCCGGGAAAATGGAGCCGTAATCCTTGATGCCGCAGTGGCGCTTGATGAGGGAGGCAAACAGGTCCCCCGTCTGCCCGGCCAGGCCGCCCACCACCCCCAGCACCAGAAAGTGCCAGACGGGCGGCATCTCCATGAAAGCGGAAAAAACGGCGTAAAGCAGCATTGCGGCCGCTACGCTGCCCCCCAGCCCGGCCAGCGCCCCCTCCACCGACTTATTGTAGCTGACGGCGGGGCACAGCTTGCGCTTTCCGAACCGGCTGCCGATGAAATAGGCCAGCATATCCCCCACCAGGGGCACCGCGAAAGCCATCAGGATGAGCAGCAGCTGCCGCGTCCTGTCCGGCTGGCTGGCCAGGCCCAGCATGCACATGCCGGGCAGCAGCACGCAGAAAAGGGGCAGGATGGACACCAGCAGGTCCTCCAGCCGGGGCTCGCTCCGGTACATCACCACCAGGGACACCAGCATGCACGCCCCCGCCACCAGCGGCATCAGGTAGGACACGCTGTGCTGCATGGTGAACAGCGGAATGGACAGCACCAGGCACAGCCAGCTGGGCCACTGCACGGGCCGGTGCCCCGCCTCCCCCAGGGCGCGGAACACCTCGTACATGCTCAGGCAGATGGACGCCATATACAGAATGGAAAACACCCAGCCCCCCAGCGCCAGCGCCGCCCCCAGGGCGACCACCAGGCACGCGCCGGTGATGATTCGGGTCATCATTCGTTCCGTCCTCCAAATCTCCTGTCCCGCCCGGCAAATTCCCGGAGGGCCCGGTGATAGTGATCCAATGTGAAATCGGGCCACAGCACGGTGGGAAACTCAAATTCCGCATAGGCGCACTGGTACAGGAGGAAATTGCTCAGCCGCATTTCGCCGCTGGTGCGGATCAGCAAATCGACATCGGGCAGGCCCTTCGTATAGAGGGCCTGCGCCAGGGTTTCCTCGGTGATTTCGTCCGGGGTCATTTCGCCCTTCCGCACCCGTTCCGCCAGCGTCCGGGCCGCCAGGACCAGCTCGGCCCGGCCCCCGTAATTGAGGGCAATGTTCAGATGAAGGCCCGTGTTGCCCTTCGTGCGTTCCTCGGCGGATACAACGGCCTGACGCTGCTTTTCGGGCAGACCCGCCTTATCCCCCAAAATGCGGATGCACACGTTTTTTTCGTCCAGTTCGTCGATTTCGGAGGAAAAGAATTCCAGCAGCAGCCCCATCAGCGCGTCCACCTCCTGGGGATCGCGCTTCCAGTTTTCGGTGGAAAAGGCATAGAGGGAAAGGGCCTCGATGCCAAGATCGCTGCTCTCCCGGATAATGCTGCGCAGGGCCTCCACCCCCTGGCGGTGGCCCAGCGCTATTTTGATTTTATGCTGTTTCGCCCAGCGCCCATTCCCATCCATGATGATGGCCACATGGCGGGGCAAGCGGGCAAATTCGCTCATTCGATTTCTTTCCTCCGGGGCGCGCCGTCCAGAAACCGGGCGGCCACCCAGGTATTTCCCCGGCAGCAAAGGACGCGCAGGGTGCCCTCCCGCCGCGTTTCCCCGTTTCTTTGGGGCGCGGCGGTTTCCACGATCCGGATCTTCTCCCTGTCTGGCGCGGCCTGAAGGGCCTTTTCAGCCGGGCGGCCCAGCGCGTTATCCATCAGACGGACATGATCTCCTTTTCCTTTTCGGCGGCGACTTTATCCACGTCCTTGATCTGGGCGTCGGTGAGCTTCTGCAGCTCATCCTCGGCCTTGCGCTGGTCATCCTCGGTGATCTGGGAATCCTTCTTGAGCTTTTTGAACTGCTCCATGGCGTCCCGGCGCATGCTGCGGATGGCCACCTTGGCCTCCTCCGCGCCCTTGCGGACCACTTTGGTCAGCTCTTTCCGGCGCTCTTCATTGAGCTCCGGCACCACCAGGCGGATCACCTTGCCGTCGTTGGAGGGGTTCATGCCCAGGTCGCTCTTCTGGATGGCCTTTTCCACCAGCGGAATGGCCTTGGGGTCCCACAGGGAGATGGTGAGCAGCCGGGGCTCCGGGCTGTTGATATTGCCCATTTGCTTGAGGGGGGTGGCGGTGCCGTAGTAATCCACCACGATCCTGTCCAGAATCTGGGGATTGGCGCGGCCGGCACGAAGGGACAGCATATCCTTCTGGTAGAAGGCCACCGTTTTTTCCATCTTGCCTTTGCATTCGTCAATGACAGCGTGGTACATTCTTCTTCCTCCGTTCCTGTTGATCTTATCTGTATTTTACCCTCTTTTGCCCAATTAGGCAAGAGCAAAAAACATCCGCTTCATTCCTGGAAATAGTCCCGGTCAAAGTGCACGATGCAGTTGTACCGGGGGTCGACCGTCCGTGCATGGGCGCAGATGCCGCTGCGCAGTGAATCCTCTCCCCGGAAATCGGGGGGCAGAAGCACGTCGAACACCAGGTTGATCTGCTTGTTGCCGGGCACCCGCCGGAAATCGTGAAGCCTGAGGGGCGGGTCCATCCGGCTCAGGTAGCTTTGCATGGCGGCCTTGGCGGCCTCGGTCTTTTCGTCGCCGGTGAGGATGGGGTCCATGTGGATGCAGATGGGAATCTGCAATTCCTGGGCCACTTCCCGCTCGGCATGGTCGATGACCTCGTGAATCTGCACCAGGTCGCTGTCCGCCGCCACTTCGGCATGGATGGAGGCAAAGGCCCGGCCCGGGCCGTAATCGTGAATCACCAGGTCGTGCACCCCCAGGATGCCGGGATCCCGGGTGACGATTTCCACAATCTGCCGGCCCAGCTCCCGGTCGGGCTTGCCGCCAAGCAGCCTTGTCACCGTATCCCGCAGCACGTCCCAGGCGGCCTTCAGCACCAGCAGCGACACAATGGCCCCCACAAACCCGTCGATGGGCCAGCCAAGGAGCAGCGTCACCAGGGCAGAAACCGTCACGGCCCCCGTGGCCATTACGTCGCTCAGGCTGTCTTTGGAGGCGGCCAGCAGGGTGGGGTTATCCGTGCGGGAACCCAGCGCCCGGTAGAACCGGGCCATCCAGAGCTTCACAACGATGCCAACCGCCAGCAGAATGACCGTGAGCCAGGAAAAGGCTGTGGCCTTGTTGGGATCGAGGATGTTCTCCGCTGCGGAAATGAGCAGCTCCACCCCGAACACGGCAATGAGCACGCCCACCCCCAGGGCCCCCAGGTATTCCATGCGGCCGTGGCCGAAGGGGTGATCCTCGTCCGTCGGCTTCTGGGCCATGCGAACCGAAACCAGGGACACGAGCCCCGCCCCGGCGTCGGACAGGTTGTTCACCCCGTCCGCCGTCACGGAGACCGAGCCGCACAGAAAGCCCAGCAGGATTTTCACAAAGGACAAAAGCAGATTCAGCCCCACGCCCGTCACCGAGCCCAGGATGCCGTACCGCTCCCGCACCTTCTGGTTCTTCGTGTCCTCCCAGTTCTTTACGAATTTTTTGATCAGCCAATCCGTCAAAACCCGATCCCCCTCTTTGATGTCCGCCGGTTCTATAATTGCATGCGTCCTTTCGCCCTTTTATACCTCCCGGCCCAGCAGCCGGGCAGCCGTATCCCGGTCCCCTTCCTCCAGCGCTTTGCGGATGAGGGTGCTGGAAATCTTGCGCCCGTCAGGCAGCGTCACAGGCGGCACCACCGTGCAGCCGATTCCGTCCTTCCGGCACATGTCCGCCAGCTCGCCGACGCCCCATTTTCCCTGATAGCCGAACCTGTAATCCGGGCCGCAGACCACATGCCTGGCCCCCAGCTGCCCGACGATGATTTCCTCAAAAAAGCGGTCACCCGGCATATGCCGCAGCGCGTCGTCAAACGTGCTGGCCTCCACCCGGTCGGCCCCGCAGGCAAGAAGCAGCCGGGTGCGTTCATCCAATGTGGTCAGCAGCCTGCCCTTGCCGAACACCTCGCCGTCCAGGGTGTGCACGCACAGGGAAAGCCCTTCGGCGTCCGCGATCTGCCGGGCGATCCGGATCAATTGCCGGTGGCCGATATGCACCCCGTCGAAAAAGCCCAGGCACACCACGCTGGGCACGCCGTGATCCGAAATCATAAACGCCTCCCCCGGCAATCCATCCAAAACCGTATTTCAGGCCGCCTATCGATGCTTCTTTCTTATTTTACCATAGTTTGGCTGTTCGTGCAACCAAAAACACAGCAAAAAAGCGCGCCGCGAAGGACGCGCCAAACAAATAAATAAAGCGGTTATTTCTGATTCTTCATTGCCTCCCGGTTCCACTGGATGCCCTGGCGGACGTAATAAGCCAGCGCACAGAGCGTCAGCCCCACGGCACACCACAATACCGCAAGGTGCACGGGAAAGGCCGCGTGCGCCATAAACCAGCCGTGGAAGAAGCACAGGATCAGCGAACTGACCATCAACGTCTGGGCCGCCTTGCCGATAGGCGCGGCATATACGACCACATGCCGGTGCCACAGCACGATGCCGCCAATGGCCATCACCAGTTCCTTCCCCAGCAGAATCGCCGCGGCGGGCCAGGGAATGACCCCCTTGATGACCCAGCCCAGCATCACGCTGAGCACCATCAGCTTGTCGGCGGCAGGGTCCATCAGCTTGCCGAAGTCGGTAATCAGGCTGTATTTCCGGGCAATGTAGCCGTCCAGAAGATCAGTCAGGCTGGCCGCGACAAAAACGGCCAGGGCGGCGTATTCCTGCCCGCGCATAAACAACGCCCAAAAAACCGGGATCAATGCTGCCCGGATCATGGTGAGCACATTGGGCACGTTCCAGATGCTTTCATGTCTGCCTTCCAAGGGAGCGCTTCTCCTTTCTCTTCCGCATTTTCCTTATTATAGCATTCCGCCAGACGGATTTCAATAAAGTTCGCCTGCTGATTTGATAAGAATTTTTTCATCCGGCTTTACAGAATGTTTCGCAGTCTGAACGCGTCCCGGTGGTAAAGATGGGCCAAGGCCTCGTCCAGCTCGGCCAGGCACCGGAGGGCATGGTAGGTTTCCCCTTCCTCCACGGACACCTTCAGCTGCTGGATGCCCACGCTTACGTCGTCAATGTCCTGATGATTGACCCACAGAGACAACAGCGCGCTCTTTTCCCGCCATGTATCCTCCAGCCGCAGGGCTTCCGCCATGGCGGCCTCCCCGTCCCCCGAACGAATGACGGCGGTCATCTGCGTCACCTGCTCCCGCAGCTCCCTGCTGGTATCGCTGCTGTACGCGCCGCAAAAGCCGCCGATCAGCGCCATCAGCACAGCCGTGACGGCCGCCACCCAGATCATGGCCCGCATAGGTTACCACCCCACCTTATTTTCGTCCATCGCCTGCAGAAGGTGCATTTTGTCCCCGTCCCGCTTGCCCTGCACAAAGAGCCGGCCCTGGGTGTCCAGGCTGGCCAGGAGCACGTCCCTGGGGTCCGAATAACCGATGGGCTTTAACCGGTCCATGAGCCAGCTTTCGGTGAGACCGCAGGTTTTGAGGTGATCCTTCTGCACCCGCCCGTCCACCACCAGCGTCTGCGGAATGCCCTCATAGGATACCGAAATACCCATATCCTCCGGGGTGACAGGCCGTTTGTTCCCGTGGGGAAACACGCTGAGCTTGCCGCTGGTTTCCAGAATGGCGGTGCACACGTCGGCCACGTTCAAATAGCCCTGGGCCCGCAGTTCCTCCATAAGGTCGGTGGTGGTGTAGCACATTCTGCGCATTTCGTCGTACTGAATGACGCCCCGGCGGATCACCACGCTGGGCCCGCCGGACAGCAGCCGGCGAAACCATGTGCTCTTGACCGAAAGCAGCGTAGCCAGCCCGTGCAGCAGCATCATTCCCAGAATGGGCACGATGCCGTACAAAAGAGGCGTGCCCACGTTTTCCATGGGGGCCGCCGCCAGTTCGGCAATCATCAGCGCCAGCACGAATTCATAGGGCTGCAGCTGGCCCACCTGCCGCTTGCCCATCAGCCGGATGGCCAGCACCGATACGGCATAGAGGATCAGCGTGCGGGTAAACACCGTAAACATTCCTTTTTCACCTCGGCTTCCATTTTGCGCAATGGCCGCTTATCTCATGCGCCCGCCCTGGGGAATGCCCGGGCGCTTTTCCGGGCAGACTATGGAAAAGGAGGAAAACGCGATGTGCGGACGCTATTACATCGGCCCGGATGGCGTGGACTGGGTGCGGGAAATGATGCGGGAAATCGAAACCCGGCCGGACTGCCGGGCCGTGCTGCCCGGTTTTCACACGGGGGAAATCTTTCCCGGAAACGTTTCCCCCGTCATTACCCGGGGCGGATCGCGGCTGATGCAATGGGGCTGGGCGGCGAATCAAACCAATCTCATCAACGCCCGGAGCGAAACGGCCCTGGAAAAGCCCCTGTTTCGCCATGCCCTGCTGACCCGTCGCTGCCTGGTGCCCGCCGACGGATATTATGAATGGAAGCGCACGGCCGGCGGCGCCAAAACCAGGCAGAAATACTTTTTCTTCCTGCCCAGGCCGCCCCTGCTGATGGCCGGCCTCTGGCGGGAGGAAGAAGCGCTGTCCGCACCCGCATTCGTGATTCTCACCCGGGACGCGCCGCCCGGCCTGGCCGAAATTCACGGCCGGATGCCCGTCATCCTGTCTCCGGAACTTCGTCGGGATTGGCTGGCAGGGGGCGACCCCGCGGAAATCATGGGCCGGGCAACGGTTAATCCTTCCTTCCGGCCCGTTGAAAAAGGATGAAACGCATAAACCGCCTGAAAAACGAAAAAATCCCCTGTTTGCAGCTGCACGCCAAAAACCCCATTGATTGGCATCCCTGGGGGTCCGAGGCGCTGACCCTCGCCCGGAATTTGCAAAAACCCATTTTTCTCTGCATCGGCTATTCCGCCTGCCACCGACGCCACGGAAGTCCTTCTATGAAAAACGGGGACGCGGACAGCGGAGGGACAGCTTCGCTTCCTGGCCGGGGCAGCGAAGGCAGAACATGTTGGGCACGGTTTCGCCCTGCCGGCGCTGCTGAAATCCCTGCCCTGACGCAAAAACGGCGCAGCCGAAGCCGCGCCATTTGGGGTATCAAAAAACATCAAGAGGGCTCGCCGACCGTGCGACGGACGGCGGGCTTTTTTTGCAGGGAAACTTTTGCCAGGGTTATTCCACGACGCCGCCCTCGACCACCAGACTGTCGGGATCGACCGCGTCGCCGTAAACGTCCTTAAGCGTGGCGTCATAATCGGCGTGGAAGAACCGCTCATCGGCCAGGGACACGATCTCCTCGTTGATCCAGTTCAGCAGGCTCCCGTTGCCCTTCTGCACAGCGGGGGCGATGGTATCCAAGCTGCCCAGCGTCTCCACGCCCACAGCGAAGCCTTCGTTCTCGATGGCCCAGGCCAGCACTTCGGTGTTGTCGGTGGACAGGGCGTCGCCGCGGCCGTCCAGCAGCGCATTGTACGCCTCGGTGTAGGAGTCAAACTTCACCAGCTCCACGTCGGGGTAGTTTTCGGTGAAGTAGGTTTCGGCGGTGGTGCCCTTGGAGACGATCAGCTTCTTGCCCTTGAGCTGCTCCACATCGGTGATCAGCGCGTCCTCGGGCGAAACCACACCCAGGGCGACCTTCATGTAGGGCAGCGCAAAGTCGACAACCTCGGCGCGTTCATTGGTGACGGTGAAGTTCGCCAGGATGACGTCCACCTTGCCGGAGGTCAGATACTCCACGCGGTTCGGGGCGTCCACGGATACGAGCTTCAGCGTGACGCCCAGATCCTCCGCCAGGCGGCGGGCCAGGTACACATCATAGCCCTGATACTCGCCGTTTTCGTCCACATAGCCGAAGGGCTTCTTGTCAGAGAACACACCGATGGTGATTTCCCCGCTCGCCTGAATCTCCTCCACGCTGCGGCCTTCGGCCAGCGCGCCGGACGCAAAGACCAATATCAATACGAAAACCAATGCAAACAGTCGAACGATACGCTTCATGTTTGTTTCCTCCTTTTTTCTGGTTCCGTCACATAGCGTTCCGTGAAAATGCGGAGCGTCGACACGCGTCGGTCGCCCGCCGGGGAATGGTTCTCATGTTGATTCGCCCCTTTGTCAAATCAAGTTTTCGCTTCGCGGGTGAAGGTGAAGCTGGTCAGAAAAGCCCGCGCCCGCTCCGTCCGCGGATGGGCGAAGAAGGCTTCGGGCGCGCCTTCCTCCACGATGCCGCCATGCTCCATGAATATCACCCGATCCGCCACGGCCTCGGCGAAGCGCATCTCATGGGTCACAATGGCCATCGTCATGCCGTCGCGGGCAAGGCCGAGCACCACGTTCAGCACCTCGTGCACCATTTCGGGATCCAGCGCGGCGGTGATCTCGTCCAGCAGCAGGATCTCCGGGTGCATCAGCAGGGCGCGGATGATTGCCGCGCGCTGCTTCTGGCCGCCGGAGAGCTGCCTGGGCAGCGCGTGCGCCTTGTCCGACAGGCCCACCCGCGCGAGCAGCCGCTCCGCCTCCACGATGACTTCCTCCTTCGGCCTGCCCAGCGCCTTCGTGGGACCGAGCAGCAGGTTCGCCATCACGTCCATGTGGGGAAAAAGCTCATAATTCTGGAACACCATGCCGATCCTCTGGCGTACCAAATGCAGCTTCTTCTTTTGCCCACTGATGCGTTCCCCGCGCAGCAGAATCTCGCCGCCGTCCAGCGCCTCCAGGCCGTTGATGCAGCGCAGCAGCGTGGATTTACCGCAGCCCGAGGGCCCGATGATGACCAGCACCTCGCCCTCTTTAACCTGAAACGACAGCCCGTTCAGAACCGTATGCCCATCGAAGCGCTTGACCAGATTGCGAACCTCCAGAACGTTTTCCGCCATGCCGCAGCCTCCCTATGCCCACCGACGTTCCAGCCTGCGCGCCAGCATGCTCAGCGGCCAGCAGATGATGAAATACAGGAAGAAGACCACGCCGTAAATCCAGATCGCCGCCTGAGGCATATCATAGCGGGAGGCGTCGATAATCTGCTGCCCGACCTTGAGCACCTCGATCACGCCGATCAGCATCACCAGCGACGTGGTTTTCACCATGCGCGTAGCAAGGTTGATGGCCTGGGGCGTAAGGCGTCGCAAAATCTGCGGCGCCAGCACGTATCGGAATGCCTGCGCCCGGGTCAGCCCCAGCGCCGCCGCGCTCTCTGATTGATGGACAGGGATCGAAGTCAGCGCGCCACGCACCAGATCGCCCATCTCGCCCGCGCCCCAGAAGGTGAACACGATGACGGAAGCCATTTCGCCGGAAATCTGCAGGCCGAACGCCTTTGCCAGGCCGAAGTAGCAAAGAAACAGCAGTACCAGCTGGGGCATGATGCGGATGGTTTCCAGATACAACCGGCAAAGGAAGCGCGGCAGCGGATGCCGGAGCGTCATGGCCGCGCCCACGAGCATCCCCAGCAGGATGGACAGCGCGATGGAAATCAGCGAAAGCTCCAGCGTCACGCCCAGGCCGCCCAGCAGGCGAAGCAGGTTCCTTCCCCTAAACAGCACGGTGATTCCCCAATCCTGCATGGCGAAGCCTCCTTTCCAGCAGTGCGCCGAGCACGGACAGCGGCAGCAAAATCACCAGATACGCCGCCACCAGCATCGTCAGCGCCTCGTCGGTTTTGTAATACATGCCGATCAGGTCCTTGGCCACATACATCAGATCCGCCAGCGCGACCGCGGAAAACACGCTGGTTTCCTTCACCAGGAAGATCACATTGGCGAATATGGCGGGAAATGCCGTCGCCAGCGCCTGGGGAAAGATGACGTAGCGCGCGTTCTGCAGCGGCGTCAGCCCCAAGCACGCGCCGGCCTCGATCTGCGCGGTTTCCACGGCGTCCAGGCCGCTGCGCAGCGCCTCCGCCATATACGCGCCGCCGAGAAAGCTCAGCCCAATCACCGCGCAGGTTTCGGCTTCCCATCGGATGCCGATCTTCGGCAGGCCG
>CANQKI010000007.1 GCA_947624355.1 uncultured Clostridia bacterium
GGCCGAAACCATCCCCATGGAGGGGCAGATTGAAACCGTCAGCCCGGCAGCAGCGGCCGCAGCCGGCACGGAGGAAGCAGCCCCTGCGCCTGCCAAGAAAAAGGCAAGCCATGGAACGAAAAAACCGCCCGACGGGCAGGCGGCAGCTGACGCGAAATAAGAAAGGGGGAAGTGTTATCGCCTCCCCCTTTTCTTTACATCCCGCCAACTGCCATGTTGGCGGCACACTACGCTGCCCTCCGGGCAGCTTCGCAAATAACCAACACAAAGGAGCGGCAATGCCGCTCCTTTGTTATATGCGCCGGGGCGCACCACGTTTCTACAAGCAGCTTGCCGGGGCGGTGCGAAGCCACGCCGAAAGGCGCAAACCCGAAATGAAGGGGGCGAGAGCATAAACGCGCTGCTACGCAGCGCGGATATGCGATGATATGAGTGAAGGGATTAAAACCACGGTCGGCATCCAGGGGGACAAGGAATACAAGGCGGCGCTGGCGGACATCAACCGCACCCTGAACGTGCTGAACACCGGCATGAAGGCCAGCCAGGCCGCATTCGGCAGCCAGGCCACGGCCATGGCCGGCATGCAGGATAAATTAAAGGGCCTGAACAGCGTATACGACGCCCAGCGGCAGAAGGTGGACCTGATCGCCGCGCAGCTGGACAAGGCAAAAGCGAAATACGGCGAAAACAGCAGTCAGGCCCAGCAGCTGCAGATTGCGCTGAACCGTGCCACGGCGCAGATGAACGCCACCCGGAACGAGATCACATCCACGGAAAGCGGGCTCCGGATCCTGGCGGAGGCCCAGCAGGCGGCCGGGGGCGAAACGGACGCCGCCAACATGACCCTGAAAGAGGCCGAGGACATCCTGCGGAACGTGGCCGACGAATCCAAGGACCTGGGAAACGCCACCCAAAAGGCCGGGAAAGCGGCCAAGGACGAGGGCCAGGCCGCGGAAAGCGCGTCCAAGGGCAACGACCGGCTGCGGGAGGCCATGGAAAAGGCGGGCAGCGTGGCCAAGGGGGCGCTGGTGGCCGGGCTGAAAGCGGCGGCGACGGCTGCCGGGGCGGTGGCCACGGCCACGGGCGGGGCCATTGTGAAATCCTTCCAGTTTGCCCAGGACGCCGGGGAATACGCGGACAATATCCTGACCATGTCCCAGCAGACAGGGGTGGCGGCCAAGTCCCTGCAGGAATGGCAGTACGCCGCCAATTTCATCGACGTTTCGGTGGACGACATGGCCGGGGCCATGTCCCGCCTGACGCGGACGGCGGGGGACGCGGCCAGCGGCAACAAGGCCGCCCAGAAACAGTTTTCCGACCTGGGCATCGTGATCCAGGACAGCTCCGGCCATATGCGGGACAGCGAATCCATTTTCTGGGACGTGATCGACGCCCTGGGCAATATCCCGGACGAAACCAAGCGGGACGCCGTGGCCATGGACCTGCTGGGCGAAAGCGCCCAACAGCTGAATCCGCTGATCGAGGCGGGGAGCCGGGCCTGGCGGGACATGGGCAAAGAAGCCGAAGCCATGGGCGTGGTGTTTTCGGACGAGAACCTGGAAAAAATGGGCGCGTTCGACGACAGCATGCAGCGCTTCAAGGCGACGGGCACGGCCCTGAAAAACTCCATCGGCCTGGTGATGATTCCGGCCTTCCAGGGGCTGGTGGACACGGCCACAGACAGCATGAGCAAGATCGCCATCGCCCTGCAAAACGGCGCGACGCCGGAGGAAATGGACGCGCTGTTCAACGACCTTTTGACCACAGCCGGGGGCGCGCTTAACCAGGTGGCGGGCATGGCGCAAAAGGCCGCGCCCCTCATTGCCCAGGCCCTCACCCGGGCCATTGCCGCCCTGGGCAAAAACCTGCCCGGCATGCTGGACGCGCTGCTGCCGGCGGCCATGGGCATATTGCAGACCCTGGCGGACGCGGTGACGGAAAACATCGGGCCCATTACCGACCTGGCGACGCAGGTGCTAAGCTCCCTGGCGGATTTTCTGATAGAAAACCTGCCCACCCTGACGGCGGCGGCGGTGCAGCTGCTGGACGGCCTGCTGGACGCCCTGCTGGAAGCCCTGCCCGAGCTGATCACGGCGGGCATCGATATGGCGGCCCAATTGGCCGCCGGGCTGGTGCAGGCCATTCCGGACCTGATCGCCAAGCTGCCCGAAATCGTGTCCGCCATCTGGGACGGGCTGACGGGGGTGGACTGGGGCACATTGGGCGGCGACGTGCTCACCGCCATTACGGGAGGCCTGGGCGAGCTGGGCGACAGCCTGAGCGACCTGTTCACCGGGGCCATCGGGGCCGTGAGCGGCCTGGACTTTGCCTCCATCGGCACCACCATCAAGACCGCCGTCACCGGAATTCTGGGGGACGGCGGTTTTGTGTCCAAAGCTTTCGAGGACGCCAAAACCAATGTGGAGGGCATTGACTGGGCGGGCCTGGGCGACAACGTGGCCAAAGCGGGCAGCGCATTGGTCAACATGACGGGCGAAGCCCTGGCGGGCGGGTTCACCGCGGGCTATGCCCTGATTTCCGCTATTGACTGGGGGGCCCTGGGCACCACGGTGGGCGGCATCGCCAACGGCCTGGTGAGCCTCACCGGGGATGCGGCGGCGGCCGGATTCAAGGCGGCCCACGCGGCCATTGCGGCCATCGACTGGGAGGGCCTGGGAAACACCGTGGGCGGCATTGCCAACGGCCTGGTGGACCTGACGGGGGACGCCGCGGCGGCCGGCTTCACGGCGGCCCACAGCCTGATCGATGCCATCGACTGGCCAGGCCTGGGCACCAAGGTGGGCAATGTGGCCAACGCCTTGATCGACGTGGGCGGCGAAGCCCTGGCCGCGCCCTTTAAGACCGCCGCAAGCGTCATCCAGGGCATCGAGTGGGGCACCATCGGCGATTCCATCGCCAACGGGCTGAACCGGGCCTGGGGCATCGTATCCGGCCTGGGGGACGTGGCGCTGGGGTTCGGCGAAGGCGTGGTGGCCGCGAGCCAGAGCACGGTAAGCGCATTCAAAGACTGGGCCACGAATCTGTGGAAAGACGATCAGGCCAGCGACGCCAACCTGGCCGGGCAGAAAATCATCACGGACGCGGCGGCGGGCGTGACGGCCGCGCAGCCGACCCTGGCCGCATCCGCCCAGGACGCGGCCAAAGCGCTGCTCACCGCCCTGCAGGGCGTGCTGACGGCGGAAGCCCTGCAGGCCGTGGGCCAGGGGGCCGGGGATAATGTCACCACCGGGCTGTACCTGAGCGTTACGGACGCGGAGACCGCCGGGAAAGCCCTGGCCCAGGCCGTGGTGGACGCGGCGGCCGGGATCCTGAGCGCGACGGCGGGCAGCAGCCTGGGCCAGACCTTCGGCGGCGGAGTGAAAACCGGGGCCAGCGCGTCCCTGCGGGCCGCCGTGACGGCAGCGCGCGCCGCCGCCGCCAATGCGGTTAGCAGCGCGGACTTCCCCGGCATCGGCCGCAACATGGCAAAGGGCATTGCCCAGGGCCTTGACGCCGGCCTGGACACCGTGCGCACGGCGGCCCGGCGCGTGGCCGCAGCGGCCCACAGCGCGGCGCAGGTCGCCCTGGACGAGCACAGCCCCAGCCGCAAAGGGATGTACCTGGGCCGGATGTACGTGCAGGGCATTGTAGAGGGCGAAGAGGACGCCGAAAACGACCTTGTCAGGGCCTCCAGGGGCCTGGCGGCGTTAATGGAGGATAATACCGTACCGGACGCAAACGGGCGAACCTGGGGCCTGGGAGCGGCCAATCCGGCCACGGTGGACTATGACCAGATGCGGCAGGCGTTTATTGACGCCATCCGGCAGACGGGCGTGGGCCACGGGGTGATGATGCTGGACAAGCACACCGTGGGCGGCACGCTGGAGCCCTACAGCAGCCAGGCGGCCAGGCAGCGGGCTACCCGGACGGCTGCCGGACGGGCCGCGGCGGTTAAAATCAGATAAACATGATGCAGGAAGGGCCTCCGGAAGGGGGCTCTTTTTTTGTGCGGGCAAAATCGATTTTGGCGGAAGCGGCGCGGGTTTGATGGGGGCGGGTCACGCGGCGATGGGAAAGCGGACGAATTTTTTTCGGCGGCGCTGGGCGGGGCAGGGCATGCGCGGAGACGCGGGGCGGGGCAGGACGGGAGAAAATGCCCTCCCCCCCTGCCCGCATTTCAAACGCTTGGGGATCGCACACCGGCAGGGGCCAGCCCTTTTCAGCGCGAGAGGTTAAAAACTTTCAGGGGGGGATATTTCATTATTACAATTAAATCGCTTGCCAGATATTACAGTTAAATTTTTTTCTGCAATGTGCGGCTCTGCGCCTATAGATGTAGCATTATTTTTATTACAACTATTACAGAAATTACAGATAGAAATAAATGATCGTCTGAAAAAAATATGCATCGTGCAGAATATTGGGATCATTTTGGGATTATTGCGTGGAAAAAAATTTCTTTAAGCAGGAGGAAAATGTAGAGATATAAACGAAAATTACAGTGTTTGCAATGCAAACAGTGTAATTTAACGATAGCAAAAACCTTGTGGCGGCTGGGGTTTCTTTCGGGACCAAAAGGTCGTGGGTTCAAATCCCGCCACCTCGACCATGAAGAACCCCGGCAGACGTAATGTCTGCCGGGGTTCTTCGCTAAAAATCCTCGGGAGGCGGCGGCAATGAACGGACAAAACGGGGCGGAGCGGCCCGACGGGCTCGTTTCAAAGCTGGACCAGAAAATGCGTTTCGCGGTGCGAAAGGCCCGGGAAACGTCCTTCATCCCCTATACCACGGAAAATGGGACCTGGAAGGAAAACGGCATCGGCTGGTGGACCAACGGGTTCTGGCCCGCGTCCATGTGGCAGATGTACCGGATGACAGGGGCCGCCCTCTACCGGGAGGAAGCGCTGCGGGCGGAAGAAATGCTGGACGAGGCCCTGCGCAATTTCAAAAATCTCGATCACGACGCGGGCTTTCTCTGGCTCATTCATTCGGGGGTGCGGTACTGCCTGGAGCGGAACCCGGACAGCTTTGACCGCACGCTCTTTGCCGCCACCACCCTGGCCGCCCGGTTCAATCCTGCGGGCAGCGGTTTCATCCGGGCCTGGAACGGGGGCGACCGGGCGGGCCTGGCCATCATCGACTGCATGATGAACCTGCCCCTGCTCTACTGGGCCAGCCATTTTACCGGCGATCCCCGCTACCGGAACATCGCCATGCGCCACGCCGACACCACCATGCGGTACTTCGTGCGGCCGGACGGCTCGTGCAACCACATCGTCATTTTCGATCCGGAAACCGGGGAATATCTGGACAACCCCGGCGGCCAGGGATACGCTTCCGGCTCCTGCTGGTCCCGGGGGCAAGCCTGGGCCCTGTACGGCTTCACCCTGAGTTCCCTCCACACCGGCAAGCGGGAATACCTGGATACCGCCCGGCGCACGGCGGATTTTTTCATCGCAAACCTCCCGGACGACGGCGTGCCCCGATGCGATTTCCGCCAGCCCGCCCTGCCCGATATCCGGGACAGCGCCGCCGGGGCCATTGCCTGCAGCGGGCTCATGGAGCTGGCCGGGCAATTGGACGAAAAAGAAGCGCTCCCTTATCAGGAGGCGGCGCTGCGGCTGCTCCGTGCCCTGGAAAAGGAAGCGGACTGGACAGAAAACACCCCGGCCATCCTGCAAAAGTGCACCACGGCCTACCACGACGCGGGCGGCCGGCACATCACCATGGATTACGCCGATTATTTTTTCATCGAGGCCGTTCAGAAGCTGCGGGGGGAAAAGCTGCTTTTCTGGAAACCGTTTTATTAAAATGTCGAAAAACAGGTTTTCGCTCCCTATACCCTGGCGTGCACCCATCCGCCGCTTCGGAACCGAAGCCACAGAAGCAGGCTGCGCACCCCCAGATCGGCCACCATGGCCCACCACAGCCCGGCCACGCCAAAGCCCAGCACCGTGCCGAACACCCAGGCAAACACGATGCGCACGCCCCACATGGAAATGAGGCCGTACAGGAAGGGCACCTTGGTGTCCCCCGCCCCGCGCAGGGCGCCGGACAGCACGATGGAGATGGCGTTGAAGGGCTGCTCAAAGGCGCAGATGCGGATCAGCATGGCCCCGATGCGGCGCACCTCCGCGTCCGGAGTCAGCAGGGAAATCAGGAAGGGCGCGAACAGGAACAGCAGCACCCCCACGAAGGACAGCAGCACCAGGCACAGGAAATTGGCCCGGCGACCGCTTTCCCAGGCATCGTCGATTTTTCCGGCCCCCAGGTTTTGCCCCACCAGCGTGGTAGCGGCCACGGCGAACCCGTTGGCGGGCATATATCCCAGGCTTTCCACCTGAATGGACTGATTATGGGCGGCAAAGGCGGCCATGCCGGTGGTGGACACCATGCGGGCAAAGGCCATCTGCCCCAGGTTAATGGCGGCCCGCTCCAGGGCGGCGGGATAGGCGATGCGCAGCATCCGCCGGGCCACGCCCCCGTCCCATTTCGCCCGCCAGTCGATTGACAGGGCCGCCCCCTTCCGCATGGCGGAAAAAATCAGAAACAGGCCGGACAGCCCGGTAGCCATGGCGCTGGCCAGCGCCGCGCCGCCCACCCCCATGCCCGCGCCCCACACGGGAACGGACAGGGAAAAGACGGAAATCTGCCGGGGCGCGTAAATCAGGAAGAAATTGAAAATCACGTTCAGCACGTTGCTCATGATCCCGGCGATCATGGGCGTTTTGGTATTGCCCGCCCCCCGGAGCAGCGCCCCCGTCACCATGCCGGTGTAATGGGGAATAAAGCCCAGGGCCAGCAGGCGCATATAGACCGTGGCGTCAGCGTAAATGGCGGGGTCGGCATTCATGATGCGGGGCACCAGGGGCGCGGCCAGCAGCATAAGCGCCGTCAGAAAAACGCTCAGGCACAGGGCCATGCGCACCGCCAGGCCGCCCACCCGGTCGGCCTCCTGCTTCTGCCCCGCGCCGACATACCGGGCCACCAGCGCCGTGCCGCCCACGCCCAGGGCCTGCACGATGCCCCCCAGCAGCCAGGAGGGCGACGCGTTTACCCCCACCGCCGCCGTGGCCGCCGGGCCCAGGACGCCGATCATGGCCGCATCAATAAAGGAGATCAGAATCACCGTCATGTTTTCCAGCACGCAGGGCCAGGCCAGGCGCAGCACCTGCCTGTCCGTTTCCCGGTGCCGGGACGAAAAAGCCGCGAACATACGACCTCCTGCAAAAAGCGTAAAAAATCGGCAAAATCTGCCGCCAGGAGTATACCACAATCTTCCCGGAATCGCAAAGGGGAAATCGGGCCAAAATGAAGACGGAGCCCGAAGCGCAGGAGAAATTCCGGCGACGCTTCTGAACGCTCCGGGAGAGCGCGCCGGATGCGGGGCGCTCTCTTGCGCATTGGCTTCGCCAATGCGCATCATCCAAATGCGATTGCTCGCATTTGGATGACCTTCAGATTTTCTTGTTCGCTACGCTCACGGCCAGAAAATCTGCAAAGAAGGAAAATTTTCTTTCGGAGCGTAAACGCTCCTTCGCAAATTTTCCTCCTCGAACCGGCAAAGCCGGTTCTGCGGATTTCAGTTTTGGTATCGCTATCCTGCCAACTTTGCACGTCTGGGCCTGCGGCCCATCCGCGCTACTTAAGCAAATTGCTTGGCTGCGTTCCGGCGTAGCTGCGCCCCGCCTCCACAAAAAACTGGATAACTACGGCTTTTTACCCAATGGCCTTTCCGATGGCCGTGACGGCGGCGGTGAGGCCCCGGACAATGTCCGGAAGGGGCATGGAAAACACGCCGGGGGCCGCCTGTTCGGGCACGAAGGGCACATGCATGAAACCGCCCTGAACACCTCTTTTCTCCTGCGCCAGGGTGTGCAGCAGCACGTACATCACATGGTTGCACACGAAGGTGCCCGCCGTATTGGATAATCCCGCCGGGAGCCCTTCCGCCCGGATGGCCTCTGTCATGGCCCGGACAGGCAGCGTGGCAAAATACGCGGCGGGCCCATCCGGCACGATGGGCATGTCCACCGGCTGCACGCCGTCATTGTCCGGGATCCGGGCGTCGTCCACGTTAATTGCCACCCGCTCGGGGGTCAGCCCCGTGCGGCCTCCCGCCTGACCCAGGCACAATACCGCGTCCGGGCTTTCCCCGTCCAGCGCCGCCCGAAGGGTTTCCGCGCTCCGGGCGAAGGACGTGGGCAGCAGACGCTTTACGATCCGCACGTTTTCCACCCGGTCCGGCATCCGGCATACCGCCTCCCAGGACGGATTGACCGTTTCACCCCCAAAGGGGTCAAAACCTGTCAGCAGCAGTTTCATAAGTCCTCCTCAGTATTTTCTCGCTCCCCGCACCCACGCAGCGGAGACCCGGCAATCATCGTCCATCAGGATAATATCCGCGTCGTGCCCCGGCGTAAGCGAACCCTTTTTGTCCGCCAGGCCGACGGATTCCGCCGGGGTCAGGCTGGCGGCCCGGACGGCCTCGTACATAGGCGCGTGGGCATAATCCCGCCAGTTCCGCACGGCGTCGTTCAGCTTCAGCACGCTGCCAGCAATGGTGCCGTCCCGGAGGCGGCAGGCCACGCCCTCCACGAAAATGGGCTGGCCCCCCAGGGTGTATTCCCCGTCCGGCATGCCCCCGGCCCGAGTGCAGTCGGTAATCAGCGTCAGTTTATCCCCCTTGATTTTCCGCAGCAGGGGGAAAAGCCGCCTGTCTACGTGAAAGGTGTCCGCAATGAGCTCGCAGTATGCGTCTGCCTCCAGCAGGGCGGCCACCGCGCCCGGGGCCCGGTGCAGCAGGGGCGGCATGGCGTTGAAAAGATGGGTGGCGTGGTTCGCCCCCGCCCGGGCGGCAGCCGCAGCCTGGTCATAATCCGCGTCGGTGTGGCCCACGGACAGCACGATATCCGTTTTTTCCTTCAGCACGCGGACGCATTCCTCCCCGCCCGGCATTTCGGGGGCCAGGGTCAGGAGGCGGATCACGTCGGCATAAGGCAGGATTTTTTCCGCGTCGGGAGGCAGGATGTGCTCCCCCGCCTGGGCGCCCTTGCGCTTGGGGTTGATGAAGGGGCCTTCCGCGTGGCAGCCCAGGATTTCCGCCCCGTCAAACCCGGCGCTTCGGGATTCCGCCATCAGCCCCTTGATCTGCCCGAAAACGGTTTCCAGCGTATCCCAGGAAACGGTCATGGTGGTAGGCAGGAAGGACGTGACGCCGTTTGCCAGCACGCCCTTCGCCATGCGGCGCAGGCCGTCCGCGTCCCCGTCGGAAGCGTCGGCCCCCAGATACCCGTGAATGTGCACGTCCACAAGCCCCGGGGCCACGTACCACCCTCCGGCGTCGATCACTTCATCCGCCCCCGCCGGATCGCCCAGGCCCGCAATCCGTTCGCCAAACAAAAGCGCCTTTCCCGCGATTTCCCCGTCCGGCATCAGAATCCGCCCGTTGACAATGGCCCGCATCCGAATCCCTTCCTTATCTTTCGGTTTTTTTCATTATAAATCAAACTGCCTCTTCTGTGCAATAAAAAAGCAAAACTGGGCACCGACAAAATCGATGCCCAGCAGCCATATGCGATAAACCGCACTTCATTGATTCAGTCTATTTCAATTACGCCTGGATAATAAGTCATGATCTCGGTGTCCTGGTTGATAAAAGTGGTCTGGGCCTGTTCGGGGGGCTGGTATTCCTGACCGTCCACGGCGATTTTCACCTGCTTGACGCCCGGGAACTGGGAGGCGGTGAACACGATGGCCCGCAGGGTCTGCACCCCGTTTTCCCCCTCCACGGCTTCCATGAATTCCTTGGTGAAGTTGACGGTAACCACGCCGTTTTTCATGCTGACCCCCAGCAGCCCGCAGTCCTTGGGCAGGGGCGCTTCCAGGCCGCTGTCCGCCTTGGGGCCTTTCGCTAACTCCAGGATGGCGGTGGCCACATCGGGATCGGAATAGACCGTGCGGGTGACGGGCACCAGCATCCGCCCGGAGGACGCCGGGAAATAAAGCTGCACGGTGTCCGCCCCGGCCGTGGCCAGGGTTTCCACGCTCTCCAGGTTCAGGTCGCTCCCCGTGAACACGCCGGATACGTCCGTGCCGTAGGTGAGCATGCTGCGCTTCTGCCCGTCAAAGAGGAAGGAAACCTCCTCCACCGTGTCAAATTCGCACAGCGTCTGGGCCACGGACTGCACCATCAGCGTTTCCTGCTCGGCATTCTGGCAGTTGAGGGCTTCTTCCGAAAGGTCCACCCGGGCCTTGCCGTCGGCAATATCCAGGTCGATCTTCGTGCCCTCGGGCACGGTGGTTTTGAGGCCCAGCCGGGCGGCGGCCAGGTCGTTCTGCGAGGACGCCACCATCAGGCTGAGCGCCGCCTTGGCAATGCCGTCCGTCTTCTCCACCTGCCGCGTCACGGGCACCAGATACCCTTCCCCGTCCTGATAATAGACCACGATGGACTGGGTTTCCACCGGCACGTTGCCCGTGGTGACGGTATCGGTGACGGCGGAGGGCTCCTGCTCCAAAGCGGTATACTGGGCCATCGGTGCGTCGTCCTGCCGCAGGGCCAGGGCCACCACCAGCGCCGAAGCGCACAGAATCAGCATTCTTTCCACATCCACCCGGCGGATATTGGGCTTCCATTTCCAATTCTTCAAATTCAGGCCTTTCATGAATTCCTGCACACTCCTTCATTGCGTCCTTGCGCCTATTTGTATGTGGGAAATCGGGAAAGCATGAATGCCTTTTCGGGAGAATTTACATTTGCGGCGCGGGTTTTTGCTTGCCTTTCCGGGCAACCATACGGTATAATATTTAGACGACCGGCCCGAAGGGCGGTCGGCCGGGTCGCCGGGCCGCGTACGCGAGCACGACGACAAACGCGAAGGAGGAACCAATGAAACGATTTCTTGCGTGCTTAATGCTGTGCTGCTGCCTGGCCGCGGCAGCCGGGGCAGAAGTGTACGTAGACAAAGAAAAGCCCGCCGACTGGGAAAACCGCGATCTCCTTCGCCTGACGGTGTTCCGCACGGGGGAAAGCGACTGCATGCTGCTGGAAGCCGGGGGCGAGGCCATGATGATCGACGGCGGGGCGGACAAATATCGCGAAAAGCTCCGGGACGCCCTGGCCGCCCGGAATATCACCCACCTCAAATATATTTACAGCACCCATCCCCACGACGACCACATCAACGGCCTGTACCGCATCATGCAGTACGGCATCACGGCAGACGAATTTCTCTGCTCCTTCGCCGAAAATTTCAGTTATGTGGATAAGGACCTGAACGTGGATCTGCAGGCCCGCACGGTGCGGCAGGCGGAAAAATCCGGCATTCCCTTCCGCCAGGTCATGGCCGGGGACGAAATCGCCCTGGGCGGCGCCACGCTGCACTTTTACCAGTGGTACGAAGGCAGCACAATCGACGCCCGGTGCCCCATGACCCGGGTGGAATTCGGGGACGCCGTCCTGCTGCTCACCAGCGATATCATCGGCGAAACCCAGCGCTATTTCCTGGAAACCCTGCCCCCCGAAGCCCTCAAGGCGGACGTGGTGAAGGCCCCCCACCACGGGCTCACCGCTTTCGTTTCCGAATTTCTGGACGCCGTGGATCCTTCCTTTATTTTCATCACCAATTACGACGACGATTCCGCCCGGAGAACGGTCAACCAGGCCAATAATCGCAAACTGCCTTACAAACACGCCGGCTCGGGCACCATCATCCTGGAAACCGACGGCACGGACTGGTATATCGAGCAGCTGGTCAAGCAATTCTGACAGAATTCGATGCAAAACAAACGCCGCCCCGGCAGATAACTGCCGGGGCGATTCGGGTTTGACTGCATGTGAATCCGGGCCGTTACCCGATTGCGTCCTGCGGGGCCCTATCTGCTCCTGTTTCCCACCAAAACCAGATAAATTCTGTGGAAGTATTTATCCAGAACAACGCTCAAAAGAAGACACAGACAGAATATGACAACCGGTATTCCGAAATACAATACGGTCTGACACAAAGCCGTCTGCGGCAAAAGTTTCGTCAGCGCTTTTCTTAAGACTGTCTCATTGCATTCGTGAAACAGGTAAATTGAGAAGCTGTATTTTGCTACATACATTAATCCTTTATGCATATTTCCTTCAGGTATTTTTGTGGTGAAACGGTAAAAGAAAATCAGGCCGATGAAAATTGTTATAGAATGAAACAGGTAATGTATAGCCGCATCCTTTGTCAGGAAGTCCAGAACAATTGCGAAAATATATGCGATGATAATATAAGATCCTTTTATTTTCTCCACATCGTTGAATTTTATTGAATATTTTACGAAATAATATCCCAGGCAAAAATAGATCAAGGCTGATTCGTTAAGAAAGAAAAGATGCGTATGAACATTCAGAATTATCATAAGCAATAAAACGGCCAGTACCACTTTTGGAAACCTGTCTATCAATCGTTTAATAACAATCGCCAGAATATTCAGAACCATTAAATCCCTTAGAAACCATAGCTGCTGACATATGGGAAAGGGATATTGGTCATCAAGAAAACCGAGATACGCATTTGCAAATTCCGCAATACCCCAGTTGGAAATAATCTTATACCCCCGGGAAAAAAACGGGCTGAAAACCGCAAAATGCTGGGCGACAAAAAATATCAAGATCCACGCAGTGTTAAAAATAAGATATGGAATCAATAAAGATTTTAGTTTCTTTTTGATATTTTCCACCCAGGTGAATTCTTTTTTATACAGCAGTACCGCAGATATAAAGAAATATCCGGGAACTGCACAGCGGGAGATAATCTGCGAGATGATATACTCCACGGAAGCAAGCCACAGAGGAACCTGCAAAACAACATTTTCTCCCGAAAAATGGACCTCTTCTGCGTAGGAATGAATAAAAATCACCATGACCGTGAACCAAATTTTAAGAATCCGGATTCTTTCGGATTCTTCGGTACTGATAACGTAGCGTTTGTTTGGAGTTTCCACAAAATTCCCCCCTGATTTTGAAAAAGTGTACTTTTCTGTAAGAGGAAAAAGCCACCTGCATTATTTGCTATAGAGCGAAAAAATAGTTTGCGCTAACGTTGACAACCATGCAAATTAGTGTTATATTATGCATGGATAGGTAAGTGACAGTTTTACAGAAAAGTACACATTTCTGTATAATCACCCCTCTTTATAGCAGCCTGGCATTTTCGTAAACCGCCGCCCGGTAACGGAAAGTGGAGAGCGCCATCCCGCACGCCTTTGCCGCAGCCGTGCCGGTGATTTTTTTCGCTTTCCATTTTCGATAAGCGTCCGGGAAATTTTCCGGCAGCGGCCGGGGCGGCCGGCCGAAGCGCACCCCGCGCAGCTTGGCCGCCGCGATGCCCTCCGCCTGCCGCTGGCGGATGTTGACGCGTTCGTTTTCCGCCACAAAGCTCAGAATCTGCAGCACAATGTCGCTGAGGAACGTTCCCATCAGGTCTTTGCCCCGGCGGGTGTCCAAGAGCGGCATATCCAGCACCACAATGTCGACGCCCTTCTCTTTGGTGAGAATGCGCCATTGTTCCAGGATTTCGCCATAATTCCTGCCGAGACGGTCGATGCTCTTGACGTAAAGCAGATCGTCTTTTTTCATGCGCCGCACCAGGCGCCTGTACTGCGGGCGGTCAAAGTCTTTGCCGGACTGCTTGTCCATGTAAACATTGGTTTTCGGGATATCCAGCCCGTTCAGGGCGAGGCGCTGCCTGTCCTCGTTCTGTTCCCTGGTGCTGACCCGGATGTAGCCGTAAACCGCGATATTCCCATCCTCCTTTTCCGCGCCTGACCGGCGCTGCCTATAACAAAAAAGCATGGCTTATCCGTCGTCATTCAGATAAGCCATGCTTCCTGTTTTTGTTTCCCGTTTTCCGATGATTTGCTTTCGTCCTGAAATTCTTTCTACAGCCGCTTTTTCTTCTGCATTTTCTCCCACAGTTCCTGGGAGGTTTTGCCCGGGTCGGATGCAGGGGCGGCGGACCGGGGTTTTTCTTTTTTGGGTTTTTTCGCCTTTACCTTGGGCTCGGCGGATTTTATCGAGGTCTTTTCCCAGGGAAGCCGCCGCTGGGCGATGTCCAATAGAAGAATAATCAGTGCCGCCGTCAGCAGGGCGGACGTCAGGCTGCGCCTTGTGCGGGCCGCCGTTTCGGGGAAGGAAAGGAGTTCCTCCGGCGCGGTTACCGCCCGGCCTCCCGTATCCGCGCTCAGCTTCTGCAATGCCCCCGTGTCCTTTTCCCGCAGGTCGTATTCCCGGGAATAGGAGACCACTGCGCCGCCGGCCAGCCCGGCCACCGTTTCCCCGTCCTGCCGCACGGTGATTTCCACGGCGTAGGCCCCGGGGGCATCCATGTCAAGCGCCGCCTCGTACCGGGAAGGGGCCGTCCGCTCCAGAGGGATTTCCAGGGCTTCGCCCTCCGGGCCCGCTACCTGGGCCGAAACGGCGTATTCCGCCCCTGCCATTTCCTCCGGCAGGGTGTAAGTGATTTTCCCGTCCTCCGCGGTCATTTCCCCCGCCTGTTCCCGGGCGGGCAGTACGTGGGAAAGGAGGCCGCCAAAGAAAGCGGAAGCGTCGCTCCAGTTCAGGAACCCTTCGCTCCAGCCGCCCTCCACGTCGCTCATCCAGCACAGCACCCGCCCCGCGCCGTACTGCCACCAGGCCAGGATGGGGTCCTCCCGGTCGCTCACCAGGGACACGGTGGCCAGGGGCTTTTCGCTGGCCGCCAGATAGCCCGTCAGTTGGGGAAAACCTGGAAAATCCGTCAGGCTTTCGTCCGTGACGACGGGGGTAAAGACCCGGTTCTGCACGTAGGAGCCCGAAATCAGCATGGTTTCCTTGGTGAAAATTTTGGGCACGTTATCGAATTCCCCTGCGGCATAGGCCCGGCCGCCGCCAAGCTCCGCCAGGCGCATCATGGTGCGCACGTCCGCCCCGCTGCCCACGGCCACCGCCGTCAACGTAATGCCGTTTTCCCGCATGTCCTCCACGATCTGGTCGTATCCCTGATCCCCGGATTCGCCGTCCGTCAGGAAAATCACATGCTTGTGGGGAGCGGAAACAGCTTTCAGGGCCTCCAGCCCCATGAGCAGGGGCGTGTAAAAGGCCGTGCCGCCGCCCGGGCGGATGGTGCCGATCTGGGCCTGGATGGCGGCAATATCCGTCACCTTCGTCATAGGCTGTACCCACTTGCCCTCGTCGTCAAAGGCGATGACGCCGATGCTGTCCTGCTCGGTGAGCACTTCCGCCGCCCGGCAGGCGGCCTCCTTGGCCACTTCCAGCCGCGTCACGCCGTACTGCCCCGCCGTCATGGAGCCCGATTTGTCGATAATGAGCAGCAGGGCGGTGGCGGGCAATTCCATTTTGTTTTTCACGTCAATGGTGACGGGCAGCATGGTTTCCAGGGTGCTGCCCCGATAGCCCCCCAGGGCGTAGCTCTGGTCGCCGCCGAAAACGGCCACGCCCCGGCCCAGCTCCTTCGCCGCCGTATCCAGGGCGGCCATCTGTTTTTCCGTCAGGGAATCGGCGTCCACGTTCACCAGGGCCACGGCGTGCCAGGCTCGGTAATCCGCCGCGTTTTCGGGCAATGCGCCCGGGGCGGCCGTTTCCACCGTCATGCCCGCCGCTTCCAGCATTTTTTTGAGTTCCCGGCCCGCGCCGCTCTTTCCCTCGGCAACCAGCACGGCGGGCGCGCCCGTCACGGCCACGCAGGCCCCCATCCGGTCGTTCCGGGGCTGGCTGTCCCCGGGCAGCAGCACCTGGGCCTCATAGGTCATCACCCCGGCGTGATCGGCGGTATCCTGGAAAACGAAGGTGTTTTCCCCCCGGCGCAGGGTCACGTCCCGGCTGCCCGCCGCCGCGTGGTTTTTGTACAGCACGATCCGGGCGTCCCCCTCCCCCGTGCTGTTCACCGTCACGGTGACGGGGAAGGCCTGGCCCTCATAGGCCGAAGCGGTGGCCTGCACCCGGGTCACCTGGGCGTCCCGCCCGGCGGCGCTTTCCGCAGTCAAAGTATTGACCGGAATGCCCCGGTCCCGGAGCAGGGCCGCGTCCGCACCCTCCACCAGTCCGTCGCTGATAATGGCAATCCCCCCGGCGCAGTCCTCGGGCAGCAGCGCCCCGGCCAGCAGCAGGGCCTGCCGCAGGTCGCTGCCGTTGGGGTCGATCGCCGTCTGCACCCCGGCAAAAGCGGGATCTTCGGACAGGGGCGTTTCCACCATGGCCCCGTTGCCGAAAGCGATCACCCCGGCCAGCCGGCCGTCCTCCAGGTTGTCCAGGGCCTGCCGGGCCAGAGCGTCCAGGTTCAGCCCCGAAGCGGAGGCCGACGCGTCCACCAGCAGCCAGGCCGCTTTTTGCCCTGCCGGACCGGGCACGCTGACCCCCGCCAGGCACAGGGCCAGGAGGGCAATCGATACCTGCCGCAGGGCATGGGAAACCCGGGCCTTCTTCGTGCGGGAAGGCCATTTTTTCGCCATCAGGAAAACCAGCAGGCCGCACACCGGCCACAGAAGCAGCAGCAAGGGCCGCGCCACATCAAAGAACACGGCGGCTCACCCCCCATTCCACCAGCAGGAGCAGCAGGAAAAGCCCCGCCAGGTACCCCGTCAGCTCCCGGCCCCCGGACAGGGCGGTGTCCGCCCCGTCGCCGATGCGGCTTTCGGCCACGGTTCGCACGTCGCTTTCCGCCGCGGGAAGCCGCAGGGCAAAATACCGCTCGGTATCCTGGCCGTCCTGCCGGATGGTCAGGGTGTAGAGGCCGGGCAGGGCCGTATCCGTAAAGGGATGGCTTTCATCCCAGCCCGTGGGGGCGGCCGGGGACACGGTTTTCCCGTCCGGCAGGGTAACGAAGGCGCTTTCCTCGTCCCCCGTCAGGGGAATGAGCACGCTTTCGCCGCACACGCCCTCCCCCACGTCCGCCGCCGTTTCGGGCAGCAGGGAAGACAAAATATTCTGCACCAGAATGGGAAAATCGTACTTCATGGGCAGATTGGAATCATTCACCGAAAAGCCCAGGGCCACGGTGCGGCCGGAAGCGGCCAGAACGGCGTTCCCGTCCAGGGTCAGAAGCGTCCGGCCCCCGGCCAGGGGCCGATAGGCCCGCACGGCCACGCTGTCCAATGTCAGCCCGGCGGTTATATCGTCCCGTTCGCCAAAGGCCAGGGCGCCGGAGGGTGTCAGGGGCTCCCCGGCGGTGATTTCCGTCTGCTCCGGGTCTTTGGAAAAAATCAGGGGCGCGGGGCCGTAAATATACAGGTCGGCCCCGGCGGCGGCCCGCTCTTCGTCCCCCACCCGCACAACCGTAACGTCTTCCCGCAGTTTCACGGCATTTTCCAGGAACACGCTGGTGTCCCCGCAGAGGGCCACGGTAAAGTTCCGTCCGGCTTTGGGCACGAAATAAAAGCTGTTGTCGTCCGCAATCGCGTCCGCCTCCCGGATTTCCACCCGGGCATAGGCGCAGTCCGGCACGGAAAAAGAAACTCCCGCCGTTTCCCCCGCCGGGATGCGGGCCGTTTTCGCATCGCATACCGTTTCCCCGGCATAGCAGACGAACGTCAGGTCGCAATCCCCGCCGTAATTGGCCGCCCGGGCATAGCCCGCGCCGTTTTCCACGGTAAAGGACAGAATCGCCCGATTTACCAGGCCCTTTTCGGCGTTGTATACCGTTATATGGGGGTTATCCGTGCGGAAATCATCCGAAAACACCAGGATGCGCAGCCCTTCCGCCTCCCGCTGCATGGCCTCGGCCAGGGACACGGCGGCGCTCAGGTCCCCCGCCGCGGCCGTGGGCGTCAGGGCGCGGAGGGCCCGGCGAGCGGCCTCCCGGTCGGTGGAGCGGCTGAGAAGCTGCCGGGTCTCGTTGCCCGCGGCCAGGACGGTGAGGGCGTCGTCCGGCCCCATGCCCTCCAGGATTCTTCCGGCGGTCTCCTTTGCAAGCTCCAGCCGGGATACGCCCCCCTCCGCTGCCTGCATGCTGGCCGACACGTCAAAAATCATCACGGTTTCCCCCGCCATGCCCCCGGGCAGCGCGGGGCGCATGAGGGCCAGAGCCAGCACCGCCGCCATGAGCAGATGCAGGGGCAAAAGAATATTGCGCCGCAGCTTCTGGAAGGGGCGGCTGGCGGTCAGGTCCCGGGCGGCGCGCCGCCACAGAAAGGTGCTGGGCACAGGGCGGTCCTCGTACCGGCGCTTGAGCAGGTACAGAAACAGGATGACGCCCAGGCTGAGAAAGGCCCACCCGAAGGCGGGGGCAAGAAAGGTCATGAATCAAGCGCTCCTTTTACAGAATGCCGTTTCGGGACAGATCGGCCAGAAAGGTTTCCTCAAAATCCCGCCGCCCGTCCAGCAGCAGCCAGGCCATGCTCCTTGTCCGGCAGGCGGCCCGGGTTTCCTCCAGGAATGAACGCAGCGTATCCCGGTACTGGCGCAGGGCCGCGCCGTCCAGCAGCATGTCCACGTCCGGGGCCCCCTCGGCGTCCCGCAGGCGCAGGGCCCCCTCCAGATCAGGTTCCATTTCAAAGGCGGACAGCACCTGAACCAGCGCGGCCTCCTGCCGGCGGTACAGAAGAAAATCCAAGGTTTTCCCCATACCCTCTTCCTGGTACCCGTCGGTAATCAGAAAGGTAAGCCCCTTGGGATAAGGGTCGGCCGAACGCAGGGCGGCGGCCAGGTCGCATGCCCCGGTCATCACCTGCTCCGCCAGAAAAGCGGACGCCCGGGGATAGGCCGCCCGGCCCGCAAAATACGGGCTCATGAGGGCATTTTTCTCCCGGAGCCACAGGATGCGCAGCCGGTCGCCCCCCGTCAACGCCAGGTAGGACAGGGCCTCGGCGGCCCGGACGGCGTTTTCCCGCTTGGCCGCCATGGACGCGCTGCCGTCCACCGCCACCGTGACCAGGGATTCCTTTTCTTCCGTGAACAGCCGGAGAAAGAGCCGGTCGAACCGGGCGTAGGCGTTCCAGTCCACCCGGCGGATATCGTCCCCGGGGGCGTATTCCCGGAAATCGGAAAACTCGGCGGAGAAGCCCAGGGCTTTCGAACGGCGCACGCCCCCCGCCCCGCCCCGGGCGGGATGGGCGATCCGCAGCCGCAGGGCATCCAGCCGGTGCAAATAAGCGTCTGTCAGCATACGCATTTCACCCGGGCAGAACCCTGATCATGAGTTCCGCAATCACCCGTTCCGTGTCCACCCCGTCGGTGAGGGCCTCGAAATTGAGGGCCATCCGGTGGCGCAGGCAGGCGGGGGCCACGAAACGCAGATCGTCAAAGGCCACGTTGAACCGCCCCTGGTTCAGCGCCCGCACCCGGGCAGTGGCCAGCAGGGCCTGGGCTCCCCGGGGGCTGGCCCCGAAACGCACGTATTTTTTCGTAATCTCGGGGGCGTCGGCGGTTTCGGGATGAGTGGCCAGCACGAGACGCAGGGCAGCCTCCTGCACGCTGGGGGCAATGGGCACCTGGCGGGCAACGTCCCGCAGGGCCAGGATCTCCCCGCCGCCGGCAATCTTTTCCGCCCGGCTGCCCTGGTCCTTCACCGTCCTGTCCACGATGCCGGAGAGCTCCTCCAGCGTGGGGAAGGGCACAATGACCTTGAAGAGGAACCGGTCCAATTGCGCCTCGGGCAGGGGATAGGTGCCCTCCTGCTCGATGGGGTTCTGGGTGGCCAAAACGAAATAGGGCTGGGGCAGGGGCCTGGTTTCCCCCGCCACGGTGACCGCCTGCTCCTGCATGGCCTCCAGCAGGGCCGACTGGGTTTTGGGGGTGGCGCGGTTGATTTCATCCGCCAGTACGATGGAGGCAAACAGGGGGCCGGGCTGGAAGCGGAATTCGCCCCCCGCCTCGGTTTTTACGAAGATATTGGTGCCCGTCACGTCGGCGGGCATGAGGTCGGGGGTGAACTGGATACGGGAAAAGGAAAGGTCCAGCACCTTTGACAATGTGCGCACCAGGTGGGTTTTCCCCAGGCCCGGCACCCCCTCCAGCAGCACGTTGCCCCCGGCCACCACGGCCAGCAGCAGATGCTCCACCACGTTTTCCTGGCCCACCATTTCCTTCCCGATTTCATCCCGGATTTTTCCGTACTGTACGGCGAAATTTTCGATGTCCTGCTTGGTGTTCATAAGGCCGCTCCTTTGCTTTATTCGGTCAGCGAGGCGAAATAATCGGCCACCCACTGCCGCTCCCGGTTCGTCAGGTTCTGGCTTTCCGCCGCCCGGGCCGCCGCCTCGGCATACTCCAGCGCCACCTGGTTGTAGGGGACGCTGCCGTCCAGGCTGCCCGCCCCGGGGCCCACGTTCAATTGCGCCACGTCCCCCTCGTTCCGGGGGCTTTCGGCGGCCAGCTCGGTCTGGTCCGCGTCCAGGCGGGTGGGATCGTAAATGGATTCATAGGTCCCTTCTTTATAGCGGGGGTCGTCGGTGCCCGCAAAGCCGGGATCGTCCGCCGCCTCCGAGGTCATATCCTCATTGGTGCTGCCCCGGCCCGCCCCCGTCTGCGCCCCCTGCATGCCCTCGCCGGCGGCCAGGCCCATGCCCTGGCCCTGCTGCCCGCCAAGGCCCGCCCGGAGATTCTGTAACATTTGGGCGAGAGCAGCCAACTGGGCGTCGGACAGGCTGCCCGCCGCGGCGGAGAGGCCCTTCAGGTTTTCAAGGGCCGCCGCCAGGTCGCCCATTTTCAGGGCGGCAGCCGCGGCGTTCATCAAGTCGCCCATTTCGCCGGAAAGGGCCTGGGCCGCCTGTTCCAGGGCTTCCGCGTCCAGGCCGTCCAAGGCGTTTTCCAGGGCTTCTTCATCCCCTGCCTGCAGAGCCTGCGCCAATGCGTCCAGCCCCTGCCCTTCCAGGGATTGGGCCAGGGCGTCCATGCGTTCCCCGGCAAGGGTATCCCGCATTTTTTCCAGGCGTTCCTGCCCTTCGTTCAGGGCCAGCAGCGCGTCCGCCGGGTCCTTCGCCTGGAGAAGCTTCCGTTCCAAATCGCCCGTCAGGCGGCGAAGCTCCCGCTTTTGTTCATCCGTCAGGGCGTTCTCGGGGTCGTCGACGGCTTCCTCCGCCTGCTCCGCCGCTTCCTCCACGATTTTTCGGTACGCGTCGGCCTGCTCCAGAGCCGCGTTCTGCGGGTTGGGGAGCAGCAGCGCCGCCGCCAGGCACGCCGCCCCGCCCGCCAGGAGCAGGGGCCGCTTCAGCCGCGGACGGGGGATTTTTTTCACGTCAAAGGCCGCCAGGGCCGCCGCCGCGTCCTGCCGCTGCAGCTGCTCCATGGGCGAATCGCCGGGAAAGGCAAGCGCGGTCTGCAGCCGCTCCTTCAGGCCGCATTTGTCCCCTGTCCGGGCGGCTTTTTCGTCCGATACGGGCCACAGAAGCGCGCAAAGCGCCCCTGCCGCCGCGCCAACCCCCACGAGGATTATTCCCAGGACCGCTTTGTTCCGTACTGGAACAAAGAAGGAAAGCAGCATCAGGATCAGCGCCGCTCCTGCCCCAACGCACAGGCCCAGAGCGCCGCCCCGCAGGCCGTGAAGCAAGCGGATGCGCCTCTTGAGCGGCCGAAACGCCTTTTTCAGTTCCTTCATTTCCGTTTCCGCACCCGCACTTTCCGGGGCCGCACCAGCAGGGCGGCGACGCCGCTGAACGCCTCGGCCAGCAGGACCATGCCTCCCATGTTGATGAGGGCCATCCGGCCGTACCCGATCTTTTTCATCATCAGGAACAGGGCGTACAGCCGGCCCTGACTGCTGGCAAAGGTGCTCTGCACGGCGGCCACCTGGTCCTCAACCAGCGCCACCAGCCCCACCCCCGGATTCAGGAACAGCAGCTTGGGCATCATTTTCACCGCGTCCAGGGGCGTCATGGCGGCGTATTTTGCCGTGTCGTAAAGCCGGTCCGCCATGCCGGGGGTAATGCTGAAAAACAGGGGAAGCAGCGTGCTAACGCCGATGAACAACAGCACGATATAGCTGATTACCGTGGCCCCCACAGTGTTTTTCATGAAAGACGAGCACAGCACGCCCACGGCGGACGCCGCAAAGGCGCACACCAGCAGAAACAGCGTGCCAAGCAGCACGCTCATCAGCCCCACGCCCCCGGGCAGCATGGTGAGGGCCGTAACGGGCAGGCCGCACAGAATCAGCAGGGCGATGAAAGCAAAGCTCTCCATCCACTTGCCCAGCACGATGGCATAGGAGCCCGTGTTGGTGACCAGCAGCAATTCCAGCGTCTGCCGCTCCCTTTCCCCGGCGATGGACCCGGCGGTCATGGCCGGGGTAACCAGCACGATCAGGAAAAACTGCGCCAGCATCAGCACGATGTATGTAATGAGGCCCATCTGGAAATTGTCGATGGTCACCCGGCTTTCCCGGAGGAAGGGGGACAGCATGGCCAGCACAATGAGCAGCAGCACAAGCACATAAATCCCCAGGATCAGCAGCGTTTTCGCCGAGCGCATCCTGCGCAGGGCCGAGGACGCCAGGATGGGGTTAATCATGGCCCGTCACCTCCATAAAGACTTTTTCCAGGTTCATGGGCGCCCGGTGGAAATCGTGCACGGGCGCACCGGCGGAAAGCAGGGCCCGCAGAATGTCCGCGCAGGCGTCCTCCTCCCCCTGGAGGCGCACCCGAAGCAGGTAAGGCTCCTCCTCCGTAATGGCGGTCACACAGGGCATCTGCCGAAGGGCGGTGACGGCGTTTTCCACCTGGGCTTCCCCGCAGCCCGGAACCAGCCTAATATCCAGCGGCGCGTCGCCGTTCATTTTCCGGGACAGGGCCTCCACCGTGCCCGTAAAGACCAGTTTTCCGTGGTCCAGGATGGTCAGGCTGTCGCACATTTCGGAAAGCTCAGGCAGGATATGGGAGGAAATCAGCACCGTCTTGCCCATTTCTTTCAGGGTGCGCAAAATTCCCTTCATTTCGGCCCGGGCCCGGGGGTCCATGCCGGACGCCGGCTCATCCAGAATCAGCAGCCGGGGGTCGTGTACCAGGGCGCGGGCCAGGCACAGCCTTTGCTTCATGCCCCGGGACAGGGAATTGACGTAGGCCTCCCGCTTGTCGGACAGGCCTACCAGGTCGAGCAGCTGCCCCGTCATCCTGTCCCTGTCCTTTTTGCCCACGCCGTAGCATCGGGCGTAAAAATCCAGGTATTCCCAGCTTTTCAGGTTATCGTACGCCCCGAAAAAATCGGGCATATAGCCCACCAGGGAGCGGGCTTTCCGGTTGTTTCTGCCGATCACCGCGCCGTCGATTTCCGCCCGGCCGGAGGAGGCGGGCAGCAGCGTGGCCAGGATGCGCATGGTGGTGGTTTTGCCCGCGCCGTTGGGGCCCACAAAGCCGTGCAGCTCCCCGTCGCCGATGGTGAGGTTCAGATGATCCAGCGCCAGGAATTTGCCGTAATACCGGGTCAGGCCTTCGATTGTGAGCATTATGGTTCCCTCCCTTCCAGCAGCATGGTGGGGGTATATACGTCGTAATAGCTTTCCACGTCAGTGACGGGCCGGAACTGGATGTACGCCCGGCCTTCCGCGTCCACGTACTGCTCCGGGTTCTCCACGTCCTTGCCCATGGTGTATTCCACCCATTCCGTCCCGTTATACAGGTACGCCTGGGCCTGGTTGGGCAGATAATCCGTATAGAAGGCCAGGCGGGTGATTTCGGCCCCCGCCGCTTCGGGCACATGGAACATGAAGACGGGCTTTTCTTTCAGGGGATAGTAATATTCGTCGACGGCTATGCCCTTGCCGTCGTCATAGGGCACGCCGTTTTCGTCCACCTGGCAGCGGATGGCCGCGTCCGTGCCAGGCACCCGGTAAATCAAATTGGAGCCCGTCTGCTGGACGAAAGGCACCACGGCGCCAAAAAGCGCGCGCCCGTCCATCCGGTCCACCGCCGTCCCGTCCACGGATACCGCGGGAATGGCCACGTCCTCCGTGTAGGCGGCATAGAAGAACTGCCGCGCGGGGTCACGGTTATAGCCGTATGCCGTGGAATAGTACATGCTCATGCTGTTGAGCGCCTGGTTCATCAGGTCGGCCTCCACGGCGGCGTCCCGGTCCACGGCGTCCCAGTCGACGAGGCCGTTCTTTTGATGGCTCTGCTGGAAATAAAATTCGTAGGTCATGGTGTAGGGGTTGAAGGCCGTGCCCGCCAGGGATTCGTACATGCAGCCGTCGTCATAGACCGGGTTTTTTTCGTCCGCAAAAGCGCTCTTTTTCAAAAACAGGTCGTACGATTCCCCGTCCTTCAGCGCGGGCACGGTGCAGTAGCCGTACTTGCAGCAGAACACCCCTTTTTTCAGGGTCACGCCCGTACGGTTCATGATCGTTCCGTGCAGCCCGTCCGCCGCCATCCATACTTCCGCTTCCACCGGGCCGTCCAGGACGGGCAGGTCCCGGAGCCGGATATTCTGGGATTCCCAGGCCCGCTCAAAGGAAATGCCCACCCGGCTTTCCTCGCCCTGCATGAACCGGAACCGGATTTCGGTAGGCAGCAGGGGGGTATCCTCGTCACTGTAATACCAATAGCTGTGGTTTTCCTGCACGTCCATGGCGCCCTCGTTTACCGATACGGTGTGCATGCCTTTTCCCGCCGTGCCCAGCACCAGGGACGTATCCCGGCTCTGCACGCCGTCCGCCTCCTGCCTAATCACCGTGATTCCCAGCACCGCCGGGCGGTCGGACCCGCTCTGTCCCGCAATCAGCGTCACCGCCGCCACGGCGGCCACCGCAAGCAAGGGCAGCGCCAGCCACATGAACTGCCGCTTGTCCTTCCGCCGCAGCAGCAGATAGGCGATTCCGCCGCCCCCCAGCAGCAGCCCCGCCGCCGTCAGCACAGCCGCCGTCAGGGGCACGGTGTTTTCGATGGGCAGCCGCGCGGCAGCCCCGAAATAGGTTTCATCGGCCGTTCCGCCGGAAAGGCCCTGCTGGTAGAGGGTGTAGCAGTCCTTGATGAACAGGCGCTGGAAAAAGGTGTGCATGGGCGGCCACTGGACAAGAGCCTTTTCCGCCAATGAAAAGGCGGCGGTGTAAATCACGCCGTTTCCCGCCGTGCTCCGCCACAGGATGGGCGTGTCCCCGTCCCGGATGAGCGCATCGTCCAACCCCGCCCCGGCCAGCATCATTTCCTGCCCGGCAGGCTCGCCCGCCGCCTCCAGGTAGGCAAGCAGCGCCTCCGTGGGGTCGGGCTGCTTTTCCGCCGCCCCGGGCGTCAGGCCCGTGTATTGCGAAAAGGCGGGCCAGCCCGCCGCCGCTCCTGCGCCGCCGCCCAGAATCAGGATATGGCCGTTTTCCAGCCAGCCCTTCAGCGCACTTTGCTGGGCGTCGGAAAGGGTCCGCATGTCGAACCCGTCGATCACCAGCATGCCAAACGCGCTCATCATATCGGCGGTATCCGGGAAATTATCGGCGGTCAGCGGCACGGTTTTCATGTATTCGCTGCGCATGAGGGGGTCGTCCGTGGCGTCGATATCCAGGTAAGACAGGCTGCCCGGCTGTTCGGCCAGCACCCCCGCCAGCATGGCGTCGGGGTTGACCGTGCGCTCGGGTGTCGCGTTGACGGCGCAGATTTTTTCGTCCCCCTGCCAGATTTCCACCGTATACGTATTCTGCCGCACGCCCACCCGCACGGGCAGACGCACTTCCTTCACCGCGCCGGCGGCCAGGGGCAGCGGGGCCTCGTAACGGTCGTACTGCTTCCGGGAGGCGTAGATGTTCACGCACACGCGGCCGTCCAGGTCGCCGCCCTTGTTCTCGATGCGGACGGTCAGGGGCATGGTTTTTCCGTACGTCATCAGGCCGTCGTAACCCACCGTCACCTGCACCGATAACTGGTCGTTTGGCACCGCGTCGTGCATTCCTTCCGCCAGGCCCCACGCGGGGCACAGCAAAAGACCCGCCAGCAGGGCGCAGCCTATCCGTTTTAAGAACCGCAAAGTGTCATCCCTCCTTTTTTCCAGGGAGTTTCCATTATAAAAGACGAATCAGCTTCGCCTTTTGTTGCATGCTTTTGAAAATTTTCTTGTTTCTTCGCGGCCCGGCCGCGGACGTATACCGCAATTATTATATAAACAGGCGCTATGCTTGTCAAATTACAAAATTCTTGCTTGCTTTTCCGGGAAAAATCCGGTATACTGGTTCCTGCCCTCGCGGCGGACAGTTCGTGACCATCCTGTCCTAAAACAAAACTAGGGACGAAAGCAGAATTTTGCATTTTGCGGCGCGCCTTGGGATGGGCGCGCCATTTTTTGTCCGAGGAGGTGACGAAAATGGATATGAAAAAACTGACCAATACCCAGAAAATAGCCGTTTCCGGCATGGTCATGGCCCTCTACATTGTGCTGATGTACCTGACGCAGAGCTTTGCCTTCGGGCAGTACCAGGTGCGCATTGCCACCGGGCTGTACGCCCTTTCCTATCTGTTTCCGTTCCTGGTTTTGCCGCTGGGGCTGTCGAACCTTCTGTCCAATATGCTGATGGGCGGCCTGGGGTTCTTCGATATCGTGGGGGGCGGCCTGGTGGGCGTGCTCACTGCCGGTGCCTGCGCGCTGATCGGCAAATTTCACCGCAGCGCCTGGTGGACGGCCCTGCCCGTGACGCTCATTCCCGCGCTGGGGGTGTCCTGCTGGCTGTCGTACCTGCTGAACGTGCCCTATTTCGCCATGGCGGCCAGTTTGCTGGTGGGCCAGGCCGTCAGCGGCGTCGCCGGCGCGGCGCTGACCCGGATCCTCAAGCGCGTATGGAAAATGTAAGGAGGGATGGCCCATGACCGCGGAAAACGGACGGGCAGCGGAAAACCTGACCCTGCTCGGCAATAAAAAAACGGTCTACAAAAGCGATTACGCCCCCGAGGTGCTGGAGACCTTCACAAACCGGCACCCGGACAACGATTACTTCGTGAAATTCAACTGCCCCGAGTTCACCAGCCTGTGCCCCATTACGGGCCAGCCGGATTTCGCAACCATCTATATTTCCTACGTGCCCGGGGAAAAAATGGTGGAAAGCAAGTCCTTAAAGCTGTACCTCTACAGCTTCCGCAACCATGGCGATTTCCACGAGGACTGCGTCAACACCATCATGAAGGACCTGATCCGCCTCATGGATCCCAAGTACATCGAGGTCTGGGGCAAGTTCACCCCCCGGGGCGGCATCTCCATTGACCCCTACTGCAATTACGGCAAGCCCAGCACCCCCTGGGAACAGGTGGCCTGGGACCGCCTCAGCCGCCACGACCTGTATCCCGAAAAAGTCGACAACCGGTAATGCTCCGGGGGCCTGTTCGGCCCCCGGACCCCTGAACCAGGGTACTGAGTACCCTGGACCCACGGCTGCGGAACGAGGTTGGCGATTGCTTCCAAATCGTGTGCCGCTGGAGCTGTTTTGGGTGTCGTTGAGAGACGCTGGGGCAGCACGAAAGCCAGAAAAAGCCCGTCGGGGTGAGAGCAAGCTCTCCCCGAGCGGGCATTTTTCTGTCTTTCTCCGGAGGGCAAGCCCTCCGGGCGGCGGCCCATGGCCGCCCTGCCCCGGCGGACGGATGGCGACAAAACGCCTTGTCGCGTGCGGATCACCGTTGCAAAGCGCAACTTGTTTCCCGTTACGCTCGCAAATCGCTTCACTGATTCCGATACAAACGGCAATATAGCAGCGTGCCGCGTGCGAAACATGGGTAACATTTCAGTTACGGATTACGAGAGCTATGAAGAACATTCCCGCAGGCCCAGGGCACGGCGGCGGTACGCCGCCAGCCCGGACAGGCTTGCCTGTCCGGGGAAAAGGCAGGATAAACCGTGTGGGAAAGCTTGCTTTCCCAATAGGTTTTCCTGCCTTTTCATTGTGCCCTGGGGCCGTCATGCTGCCGCGTTCCCAAGCTACAGGCGCATATTTTAGCTTTCCTATATCCAAGTCTGTTCGCCAAAAGTGGGGTCCAGGGGGATCATCCCCCTGGCGGGTAGGTCCGGGAGGCGCGGAGCCTCCCGGGAGCCCCGGAATCAACCCCAATTTTGCGAGATTTTACAACTTGGTGACAAACGGACAGCGCTTCTATGTTATAATCAATTGATTATAGGTGCGATCCGCATCGAGGGGAGGCGAGGGGAATGGGCCGGGTGCTGGCGGTGGAGGACGAGGAAGCCATAGCGCGGCTGATTGCCATGGCCATGAAATCGGAAGGGCACCTGTGCGACATTGCCCGGGACGGCCTGGAGGCCGGGCGGATGCTGAGCGGGCAGAAGTACGATCTGATGATTCTGGACGTCATGCTGCCGGGGCAGGACGGGTTTGAGCTGTTTGAAAAGCTGAATAATCCGCCGCCCACGCTGTTTGTGACGGCGCGGACGGCGGTGGAGGACCGGGTGCGGGGCCTGAAAATGGGGGCGGAGGATTATCTGGTCAAGCCCTTTGACGTGCTGGAGCTGCTGGCCCGGGCGGGCAATATCCTCCGGCGGCACGCGGCGAAAGGCGCCGCCGTGCTGACCCTGGGCCATACGAAAATCGACCGGGAGAACCACAGAACCTGGGTGGACGGGCAGGAAGTGGAATTGACGCGGCAGGAGTTTTCCCTGCTGGAAGCGCTGCTGGCGCATCCGGGCCGGCCCCTTTCCCGGGACCAGCTTTTGAACGATGCCTGGGGCTATGATTACCTGGGCGGCACCCGCACGGTGGACGCGCACATCCAGCGCATCCGGAAAAAGCTGCATTTGGAGGATTATATCGTGACGGTGCACCGGATCGGCTATCGGCTGGAAAAAGGGGAAGAGAACGGGTGAAGCTTTGGCAGAAAAATTTCCTGGCGGCGGTGACGGTATCGCTGGCGACGCTGTTTCTGGTATGCGCCGCGCTGATTGTGCAAAACAACCGCCGCATTTTCGAGGCCGCGCGGCTTTCGGCGGAGCAGCGGTTTCTTTCGGTTGTCAGCGCAGTGGAGACCAGCGCCGCCCTGTACCCCACCGACGTTCAGGCACGGCAGGCGGCCATGGCCCGGGCGCTGTCCGTTTCCTCAGCGCTGGGGGACGGGAGCTTTTTCCTGACGACCGGGGACACGCTGCTCTACGGCAGCCGGGCGGATTTCCCCCTGGCCGCGTTTCCGGAAGCGGAGGAAACGCCCGTCTGCGCCTATGTGGACGCGGAAAACGGCGCGGCGTTCCTGTGCGCCGTGGAAACAGCGGACTGCCGGGTGTACGGCGTATGGGACGGGGAGAGCATCCGCGCGGAGGGGCGGAAAACGGCCCTGGGCATGGGAATTACGGTGCTGGGGGCGGCGGGGCTGCTGGCCGCGGCGCTGTACGCCCTGTCCCGGCGGATGTTCCGGCCCCTGGCCGCGCTGGAAAAAGGGGCGCGGGAGATTGCGGCCGGGCAGTACCAGCTGCGCCTGCCCCCGGACCGCACCCAGGACGTAAACGCCCTGGCCCGGTCCTTCAATGAAATGGCGCAGTCGGTGGAGGGGCACATTGCCGCCCTGGAGGCGGAAAACGAGCGCCAGCGCCGGTTCGTCCGGGACCTGGCCCACGAAATGAAGACGCCCATGACCGCCATGATGGGCTACAGCGACCTGATGCTGGCGGGCAAGGTGGAAGCGGACGAGCGGCAGGAGGCCTGCCGGTATATTTCCCAGCAGTCCCGGCGGCTCAACGAACTGTCGCAAAAACTGATGGAGCTGGCCCGGCTGGAGCAGGGGGAAACATGGGAAAAAACGCCCGTGTCCCTGGCGGGCGTGCTTCGGGCGGCGGCGGAAACGGCGGGGCCCATGCTGCAAAAAAAGGGCGTTTCCCTGCTGCCGCCCGAAGGGGACGCCGTGCTGCCCGGGGACGAAACGCTGCTTTGCGCCCTGGCCACCAATCTTTTGACCAATGCCTGCAAGTATTCCCCCGCGGGCGGCGCGGTCCGGTGCGATATCCGGGACGACGGGCGGGAAACCGTTTTGTCCGTCACCGATCAGGGACCCGGGGTGCCCGAGGAAGCGTTGTCCATGCTGACGGAAGCCTTCTTTATGGTGGACAAGGCCCGCGCCCGCCGGGAGAACGGCGCGGGCGTCGGCCTGACGCTGTGCGAACGCATCGCCCGGCTCCACGGGGGCAGGATGCGGTTTGAAAACCTGCGCCCCGGCTTCCGGGCGGCGGCGATTTTTCCCAAAAATGCCGAATCTGCGCAGGATTTACAACTTCGTGACAACCCGGATACAACGATGTGACATGGACCTGTTATGATGAAACCGTTCCCGGGAAAGGAAAAGATCATGACAGAAGGAGATGTTGCACAATGAAGATGGTTAAACGAATCGGCGCTTTGACGCTGGCCCTGTGCTGCGCAGCGGCGCTGTGCCTGGGGCTGGCCGCGCTGTCCGACGGCGTATTCCGGGGGTATCTGGAGCCCTGGCCCGCCATGGCCCAGGCGGAAGAAAAGGAACAGGCGCCGCAGGAGACGGAGCCGCCTCAGGAAACGGAGCAGACGGATCAGTCCGAAAGGACGCTGTACTGGCTTGTGCAGCCAACCGCTGCGCCCACGGCCACACCCTCCCCGGCCCCGGCCGCCGCTCCAGAAACGGAAGGCGATGTGCCGCAGGCCGAAACAAGCGTCGTTTTCCCGGACCCGAATGACGCGGCCGCCCTGCTCAACGGCATTGCCCAGGCGGCGGCCACGGTGCGGCCCAATCAATACCTGCTGGAGGATACCCTGTGGGTGGAAAAGGCCGTGACCGATCCCAACGCGCTGGCGGTCACGCCCCCCTTCTTCGATACCCTGCGCAAGCTGTACAAAAGCACCATGGGCGTGGATTTGCCCGCGGAGGGCTATGCCTGGCGCGTGTTTTACGACCAGGGGGGCGACCTTTGCGCCCAGCTGCTGCCCCAGGATATGGTGCTCCGGCAGATGAACGGGGAAACGGATTTCATGGAGTACCGGATCTATTTCGATGCTGTCGCTGACGGGACCGGTTTTGCGGCGGAGGAAAGCTATGCCTGGTCCGCCAGCGTAGAGGGCTTCCGCATGACCGCCAATCAGTGGAGCGAAAAGCTGTACGGCGATATCCGGGAAATGCTCCGGGGCGTCTGCGAACCCGAGGAACGAGTCATTACCAGGATTCAGGCGGAAAACGGCCGTCTGCGCTATTGCCTGCAGGGGGTAAATGACCCGCAGCAAGTGGATTACCTGGAATACTTCGTTCCGGGTTATGATGAGGACGGCGACCGGGCGATCCGCAAGCAGGCCTTCCGGCAGCTGGCGAACATTCTCTACCGGTGCCGGGACTACCTGCCCGTGCGGAACGCGGAGGATGAGCGCGACAACCTGATGAACCGGGATATTCTGCTGGCGGAGCTTGCCCAGATCGCGGAGCGGGAAATGACCGCAACGACCGTGGAACGGAGCGCTGCCGGGCTGGGAGATTCCGGAACCTGCCAGGCCGTGCAGGTGAACCTGGCTTACGAGGCATTGCCCAACGGCCTGAAAATCTGTATGGCATGGGCAGATATGGAAGAGCCGAACGGCCGGACGCTGGAGAGCCTGATTTTCGATTCCGACGGCACGGTGTACGCCCGCTTCAACGGCCCGGCAGGGCAGTCCGCGCCCTGCGCTATCGGTCATTTCGAGTGGGACGACAGTCTCGCCCTGGCGCTGGATTTGGATACGGATTGAATGGGTTTTTCCGGGGCCCCCGGGGGCTTGTTCAGCCCCCGGACCCCTGAACCAGGGGATTGAATCCCCTGGACCCGCGGCTGCGGAACATTGTTGGCGATTGCCTCAAAGTTGTGTGCCGCTGCTGCTTGTGGGTGTGGTTGAGAGACGCCGGGGCAGCACGAAATCCAAAAGCCCGACCGAGATGCGTGCAAGCACGCCCTACGGATCGGGCATTTTGTCTTTCTCCGGAGGGCAGGCCCTCCGGCTGGCGGCCTATGGCCGCCGTGCCCCGGCGAACGGGTTGCGATAGAATATCTTGTCGCGTGCAAGCGCCGTTGAGAAGCAATACGCATTTCCAATTACACTTGCAGAGAGTTTCGTTAAACCTGCTGCTTGAAGCGGTCAAGATGTTTGCCGCGTGCAAAGCGTCATAGCGAAACATAACTTGTTTTCCGCTGTGCTCGCAAGGCGTTTCGTTTATCCTGATGCAAACGACAGTAGAGAAACTTGCTGTGAACAAAGCATTGAAAGAAAGCGCTGCATGCTTTTGCTTCGCCTGTAAAGCGTTTCGGATAATGAAAACAAAGCAGCTTGCCGCGTGCGAAACTTGGACAGCGATTAAGCAGCGCAACACAAGCGCAATGCAGAACACCCGCGCAGGCCCAGGGCACGGCGGCGGAACGCCGCCAGCCCGGAGGGCTTGCCCTCCGGGGGAAAAGGCAGGTGAACCGTGCGGGAGAAAGCTCGCTTTCTCTCCGTCAGGTTCCCTGCCTTTTCTGGGTGCTCTGCGGTCGTTTCGTAATTGCGTACCCAAAGTTACAGGCGCACACTCCAGTTTTCCTGCGTTCCGCCTGTTCGCCAAAAGTGGGGTCCAGGGGGATCATCCCCCTGGTGGGTGGGTCCGGGAGGCGCGGAGCCTCCCGGGGACCCCTGGCAGGATCCGGGACAGCACCCCTCGCCCTGTGCTCACGAAAGCAGCATCTGCCGGAAGAAAGCAACGCCGCGAAGGAGGTTTTCGATGCTCAGGCGTTCGTTGGGCCGGTGCATGCGGCGCATTTCGTCGGCGGGCAGGATAAAGGGGCTGAAGCGGTACACAAAGGGGCAGATTTCCTCCATGCGCCGGGCGTCGGAAGCGTCGGTCAGGAGGTAAGGGGCAATAGCGGTTCCGGGAAAGTGCACCTGAATAGCGGTGGTCAGGGCGTCCCAGGCGCGGCCCTGGGCAGGGGACAGGGCGCTGGGCTCGTCCATTTCGTCCACGGTGACGAGAATGCGGTCGTCGCCGATCACGCGTTCCACGCGGCCCAGCAGCTCCCGGGCGCTTTCGCCGGGGAGGATGGCGGCCTGAAAAGTCATGGCGGCCGTTTCGCCCAGGCGCGCGTCGCCCCGGAGGGCGGAGAGGCGCAGCTCGGTGCGGGTAAGGGCGCGGCCGTAATGGGTCTGCTCCAGTTTCCGGAGCAGGGGCTGGCGCATCAGGCGGGGGTGCGCGGCGCAGAAGCGGGGAAAGCCCGCCATTTCGCCGGACAGCGCTTCCAGCATATCTGCCACGGGCCCGGCAATGCGGGGCGCGAAGCGCATGCGCAGCAGCCGGTCGGCGGAGCGGAGCAGGGCCTCGGGCGCGTTCTCGCCCTGGGCGGTCAGGGTAAAGCGCATGCGTCCTTTTTCGCATACGCCCACCAGCGCGGCGTTTTTTTCCAGCAGCGCGGGCAGATCCGTCACCGCGCCGCCCTCGTCCAGGGCGAAAGCGGGCCGGATGTTCCGCGCCTTGAGCAGGTCTGCCATTTTGCGCATGCTGCCGCCCCGCACTTCCTCATCGCAGGAAAAGGCGAAATACAGGTCCGCCCGGGGCCGCGTGCCCGCTTCCATCAGGGATTCCGCCGCCGTCAGCAGGGCGATGAGATGGCCCTTCATATCCGCCGTACCCCGGCCGTACACGAACCCGTCCCGGATCTCCCCCGAAAACGGGGGCAGCTCCCAGCGGCCGGGCTGCAGGATCGGGGCCACGTCCAGGTGCGAAAGAAAAAGAAGCGGCGGCGCGTCCTCCACGCCGGGCAAGCGCAAAAGCAGGGCGCGCCCGTCCGTCCACAGGGTTTCGGCCTTGGCAAAGAACAGGGGGAACAGCTCCCGGAGCACGGTATGCAGCTGCGTAAAGGGCGCGTCCGGCTGGCCGGCCAGGGTAGGCTGCTGCACGGCCAGGGCCAGGGCCCGGGCAGCCCGTTTTTCCGCGGCAAACTGCATGGCGATTTCCTCCGGTCTTCCTTTGTTTTTTCCTTTATAAATTTCTCCTTTTTTCACGACGTTCCTTTCTGATGCGTGAAAAAAAGAAGTTTTTTTTGAAAAGATATGGCAACAAGCGTGGGAACATGATATAATGACCCTGCGTTTCATTCGGAAGGAGGGGAGCGGTATGCCCAAGACAGCGTCCTGGAAAGTGATCCACATGGCGCGCAGTGAAAAGCGCGCGGAGGAGATTCTGGCGCTGCTGGAGCGCGAAGGGATTCTGGCCCGGAGCCGGCAGGTGTACCGCACCGTTTCCTCGGAAGAAAACTATTATGAAATTATGGTGCTCGGTGCGGAGGCGATGGAAGCGCGGCAGCTTCTGATCGAAAATAACCTCCTCATGTAACCGGAAAAGGAGAATGTGATTCCCATGCCCAACATCGCGGTACTGACCAGCGGCGGCGACAGCCCCGGCATGAACGCCGCCGTTATGAGCGTCGCCCGGAACGCGGCGTATTACGGCCTGAGCCTCATCGGCATCAAGCGCGGGTACAACGGCCTGCTGGGCCGCTCTAAAAACCCGGAGGACGACTATGTCCGGATGCATCTGGACACCGTTCTGGATATTGCCGACCTGCCGGGCACCTGGCTGCGCACCGCCCGCTGCCGGGAATTTCTGGACCCCGAAGTGCGGGAAAGGGCCGTGAAAACGCTGCATAACCTGGACGTGAACGGGCTGGTGATCATCGGCGGTGACGGCAGCTTCAACGGCGCCATGCGCCTGTGCGAACTGGGCGTGCCCTGCATCGGCATTCCCGGCACCATCGACAATGACCTGGCCTATACCGAAATGACGTTGGGCTACGATACCGCCGTCAACGTGTGCGTGGATGCCGTGCGCGCCATCCGCGCCACCTCCCGTTCCCACGACCGGCCCCATGTGGTGGAGGTCATGGGCCGGGACTGCGGGGATATCGCCCTGGCCACGGCCGAAGCGACGGGCAGCGAAATCGTGGTGGTGCCCGAAGTGAAATGGAAGGTGGACGACGTGGCCGCCCAGCTGAACCGCCACATTGCCCAGGGCAACACCCGGGCCACCGTGGTGGTGGCGGAAGGGTGCTGGCGGTCCATGGCGCCCTTTGACGTATATAAATTCCTGCTGCCCTACGGCAAGGAAGTCTATCAGGGGGAGCCCATGACGGCCAACCGCTTTGCCAGCGTGCTCAAGCGCAAGTGCGGCATGATCGAGGCCCGGTCCACCGTCATCGGCTATACCCAGCGGGGCTGTTCCCCCACCGCCCGGGACAGCATGTTCGCCTTTGAGGCGGGGGCCATGGCCGTGCAGCTGCTCAAGCAGGGCATCAGCAACCAGGTGATCGGCGTAAAGAACGGCCGCACCTTCCATATGCCCATCGACAAAGCCCTGGCCGAAAAGAAGCACTTCAACAAAAAACTGTTCCGGCTCATCAATTCCCTGTGATTTTTCGGAATGCAGAATGTGCCCCTGCCCCGTTCAGGCAGGGGTATTTTCAATTCATTGCATTTTTTCCGGAGCCATGGTATAATAAGTTTAGGATTTTTGCAAAGCAAAAATCCGGGTCGCTGGGCCACGAAAGTGAGCACAGCGACAAACCGTAGATCAGGTTTAGGCGACCGGCCCGCAGGGCGGTCGGCCGGGTCGCCGGACCGCGTATGCGTGCACGGCGACAAACCGAAACTATGGGTTTAGGATTTTTGCAAAGCAAAAATCCGGGTCGCCGGGCCGCGAATGCGTGCACGGCGACAAACCAGCAAGGAGGCGTGCCGGCATGGCGAAAAAAACGGGCGTCAAGCCCATTGCCCAGAACCGCAAGGCCCGGCACGATTACTTCATCGAGGAAAGCCTGGAGTGCGGCATCGAGCTGAAGGGCACGGAGGTCAAGTCCATGCGCCAGGGCAAAGTGAACCTGAAAGAAAGCTTTGCCATGGTGAAGGACGGGCAGGTGTTCGTGCAGGGCATGCACATCAGCCCTTACGAGCAGGGCAGCATTTTCAATACCGACCCCCTGCGGCCCAAGCGCCTGCTGCTCCACAAAAGCGAGATCCGCAAGCTGGGCGCCCAGGTGCAGCGGCAGGGGTATGCGCTGGTGCCGCTGGACGTATATCTCAAGGACGGACGGATGAAAATGAACCTGGGCCTGTGCGTGGGCAAGCATCTGCACGACAAGCGGGCCAGTATGGCGGAGCGGGACGTGAAGCGCGAAATGGAGCGGGCTTTGCGCAACAACCGCGGGGAATGACCGTCATCACGGCGGGGCGGCATGCCGCTTCGCGTGAAAGGGCAAAGGCAGCGCCGGAGCCCGATACAAGGGGGTGCACCGGTTTCGACGGGGATCGTCGGGGGCATGGTAAGCGAGCCGCGGACCCTGGCCGCGTAAAAACGGGGAACTTAAAATTAACTGACAACAATCAGTACGCTTTCGCCGCTTAATGCGGCGCGTCGGCCCTGAGCGCCTACGGCTCAGCCACCCGGCGTCATTGATGTAGGGAACGGGGTCATGTAAGCTTTGCCATGGCCCGGCACCATGAAGCTACCAAATCCGTAAGCCCGGCAGGGGGCGCACGGAGGCGGGAATGTCAAAACCCTGCCTGCGCTCGGAGAAGACTGTGATCCTGAATCTTCGGACAGGGGTTCGATTCCCCTCACCTCCACCACCACGTCGTCGCAAGCTGCATATCGCTTGCGGCAACTCAGGGTGTCAAAAAAAAGTTTTTGACACCCTGCGATGGAAGGACGTTTTCACGTCCTTCCATCGACTGCATCATTTTCCTGTTCGCTATGCTCACGGCCGGAAAATGATAGAGGTAGAAGTCATACTGACTTCTCCTCGGGGCGGCGAACCCGCCCCTGCGGATTTCAAATGAAGGGGCTTCGGCCCCTTCATGCATCCCCAAAGTTAAGATACATTTTTTGACAGGCCACGCCGCCGCAAGCTGCATATCGCTTGCGGCGACCTTTTTTGCCCGTCGGATTTTGACGTTTTTTTGTGCGTATCCGCCCCTGTACAGAATGGAAAAAGTGTGGTATAGTAAAGGTGGTCAAATCTGGTCAAGAAATGGACGGCCGCGCCATGATGCGGCGGCTTTTTCGCGGAAATTTTGAAAAAATCAAGAAATGTGGGGGAAATCGGCTTGATACAGGCAGTGATATTTGACCTGAACGGCGTTCTGGTGACCACGGATCTTTGTCATTTTCACGCGTGGGAGCTGATGGCCCGGGAGCATGGGATTCCCTTCGACGCGGACGTGTACGCCCGCATCCGGGGCCTGAGCCGTCAGGCGGCCATTGAAATCATTCTGGAGAAATCGAAACGCCATTATACCGAGGGGGAAAAGCTGGCGCTGACCACCCGGAAAAACGATTTATACCTGGGCATGATCGCGGGCATGAACGAGGAAAACCTGCTGCCCGGGGCCATCGACGCGGTGATGGGTCTGCGGGAAATGCGAATTCACACCGCTGTCTCATCATCCAGCCAGAATGCCCGGCAGATCCTGTGCCAGCTTGGCATCACGGAGCTGTTTGACACGGTGGTGGACGGCAACCAGGTGGGCAACCTGAAGCCCGATCCCGAGGCATTTCTGCTGACGGCGCAGAAACTGAAGGTGAAGCCCGAACACTGCCTGGTGATCGAGGATACGGCGGAGGGCGTGGAGGCCGCGCACCGGGGCGGCATGCTGTGCCTGGCCGTGGGCGGCGCGGCCCAGGACGGGGCGGCCGATTTCCGGAGCGATACCCTGGCCCATGTGGATGTGCCCGGCCTGGTGCGGCAGGAAAACGCGCGGCATATTGTCAGAACGCCGGCAGAAGTATAGACTGTTTTGCGAAAAAGCGCGAAAACCCCGCGCTTTTTTGCTGCCAATAAATGAATTTCTTGGCCCGTGCCCTTGCAATTTCGGGGAAGAGGGGTTATACTGAAAGGGCAAAATTTGGATGCAGTGCATTTTTGAGAAGGAGGTCAATCATGCTCACACAATCCACAGCACAGGCCGTCATTGCCGAAGCGCTGAAAACCGGCGGGGATTTCGCCGAGATTTTCCTGGAAGACCGGGTCAACAACAACCTGTCCATGCTTTCGGGCCAGGTGGAGCGGGTGAATTCCAACCGGCTTCACGGCGCGGGCGTCCGCGTGTTCAGCGGCCATGAGGGCGTGTATGTGTACACCAACGATACGTCCGAAAAGGGCCTGATGGACTGCGCCCGCCGGGCCGCGTCCGCCATCCGTGCCAAGCGGGATTACGCCCCCAAGGCCCTCATGTGGCAGCAGACGCCCAGCATTCACCTGATCCGGGAAATGCCCGACACTGTGAAGGGCGCCCGGAAGGTGGAAAAGCTCAAGGAGGCCCAGGCCGCCCTGAAGGATTATCCCGAAGTGGTGCAGGCCAACGTGAATTACCTGGATTCCGTGCAGAACGTGTGGATCGCCAACAGCGAGGGGCTGTTCACTTCCGACACCCGGGTCTACACCCGGTTCACCTGCTCGGCCATCGCGTCCAACGGCTCGGAAAACCAGACGGGCTTTTTCGGCCCGGGCGGCATGCAGGGCTTTGAAATTTTCGATACCAAAATCGACCCCAAGGCTGTGGCCAAGGTGGCCGCCGAGCAGGCCGTTACCATGCTCCACGCCCCCGAGTGCCCCGCCGGCGTGATGCCCGTGGTTATCGACAACGGCTTTGGCGGCGTCATTTTCCACGAGGCCTGCGGCCATTCCCTGGAGGCCACTTCCGTGGCCCCGGGCAACAGCGAATTCTGCGGCAAGCTGGGCCAGAAGGTTGCCGGCAGCAAGGTGACCGCCATCGACGACGGCACCCTGGCCAACGAATGGGGCAGCGAGAACATCGACGACGAGGGCACCCCCACCACCAAGCTGGTGCTCATCGAAAACGGCATTCTCAAAAACTACATGGTGGATAAGCTCAACGCCCGGAAGATGCAAATGCCCGTTACGGGCAGCGGCCGCCGCCAGGGCTACATGTTCGCCCCCACCTCCCGCATGCGCAACACCTATATCGCCGCGGGGGACGACGACAACGACGAAATCATCGCCACCATGGGCGACGGGCTGTACGCCAAATCCATGGGCGGCGGCTCTGTGGAGCCCACCACCGGCAAATTCAATTTCGCCGTCAGCGAGGGCTATCTGGTCAAGGACGGCAAGATCGTGCATCCCGTGCGGGGCGCGTCCCTCATCGGCCGGGGCAGCGAGATCCTGCCCCTCATCGACCGTGTGGGCAAGGATATGCAGATGGCTCAGGGCATGTGCGGGTCCCTCTCCGGCAGCGTGCCCACCAACGTGGGCCAGCCCATGATCCGCGTCAGCTCCATGACCGTGGGCGGGCGCTGAGGAAAAGGAGGCAGAAAAGAAAATGACCGTTGATTCTTTCATCCGCGCTACCCTCGATCGGGCGCAGGCCGCCGGCATTGCCGCCGCCGAAATCTATCTTGCTTCCCGGGACAGCTTCCGCGCCATGTGCCAGCAGGGGGCCATCAATAATTATACCGTGAACAGCACGAGGGGCCTGTCCCTGCGGGGCCTGTACAACGGCAAAATGGGCTATGCCGCCACCGAAGCCCTGGACGAGGAAGCGGTGGAGCAGCTGGTTCAGGGCGTGATCGAAAGCGCCGAGCTCACAGAGGATACCGATATTCAGGAAATCTATCCCGGCGACAAGGAATATCCCGAAAACAACCCGTACGCCGCCGCCCTGGACGAAGTGGACGAACAGCGGAAGCTGCAGCTGGTGCTGGATATGGATAAGCTCTCCAAGGAGCAGGATCCCCGCATCGTGGCCCTGGCCTACAACATGGTGTCCACCTCCGCCGGGGCCGTGCGCATTGTGAATTCCTACGGCCTGGACCTGAGCCACAAGGACAATATGGCCGTGGCCGTGGTGGAAGCCGTGGCCAAGGAGGGCGACCGGGTCGCCACCGGCTCGGGCTTTAAGGCCACCCGGGATTTTGACGAACTGGACCCGCAGAAGCTGGTAACCGAGGCCGCGGAGGACGCGATCTTCATGCTGAAGGCCGAGCCCGTCAAGAGCGGCGTGTACCGCGCCATTATCCACGCCAAGTGCATGCCCGACCTGCTGGGCACTTTCGCGGGCGTGTTTTCCGCCGAGGCCGCCCAGAAGGGCATGAGCCTGCTGGCCGGCAAGGAAGGCGAAATCATCGCTTCCGAGGCCGTTACCCTCATGGACGATCCCCTGCTCAAGGACGGCCTGGCCAGCTGCCCCTTTGACGACGAGGGCGTGGCCGCCTATACCAAGCCCGTCATCGAAAAGGGCAGACTGATGACCCTGCTCCATAACCTCAAGACCGCCCGGAAGGCCGGGGTCAAGACCACCGGCAACGCTTCCCGGCCCGGCTATGCGGGGGCGGTGGGCGTGTCCCCCAGTAATTTCTATTTTGCCCCCGGGGAAAAGACCCTGGATCAGCTCATGGCCGATATGGGCGACGGCCTCGTCATTACCGAGGTCAGCGGCCTCCATGCCGGCGCGAACATGATCAGCGGCGATTTCTCCCTCATCGCCCAGGGCTATACCGTCAAAAACGGCAAGAAGGACGCCCCCGTGGACCGTATTACCGTGGCGGGCAATTTCTACCAGCTTTTGAAGAACATCCGCGCCGTGGGCAGCGACCTGACCTTCTCCGGCTCCCCCATGGGCAGCCCCTCCGTGGACGTGGGCGAAATTTCCGTGGCCGGGAAGTAACGCTGTGGGGGCTTCGCCCCTCAACCCCACCAGGGGGATGATCCCCCTGGACCCCGCATTTGCGGAACAGGGTTGACGTAAAATACAAACAATGTGCCGCTGTTGCGTTGAGGCGTCGTTTTGAGATGCCGAGGCAGCGCGAAATCCAGAAAAAGCCCGTCGGATGAAGAGCAAGCTCTTGCGTTTACTTTTATAAGGAACTAATCATCATAATCAAACTCGAAGACTGGCAGAACGTAGTGCTCAAGGAATCCCATGGCAATAACTGTTCCTGTCAAGAGGTAAGAATATGATGAAGAATTTCTTTGAAAAATCCGATGAACGCAATACCGAAAGTAAAGATGAAGAACTTCGTACCAGTCTGGTGCGTGACAGCAAAGATCAGCGCCCTATCGGAAGATGGGGCAGAATGCACGGCAATTACCTGAAAGCCATGCATCCGGAATTGTACGAACACCTCATCTTGAACGGAAGCCTTCATAGGCATTTAGCAGATGCCAACGAGAGAGCCGAATCGATGATGGAACGTCTGATTGATCAGATGAAGCAGCAAGAGGGCATTACGGAACGCCTGAAAGCAGAATAGCCCATGGCGTGGATCGGCAAAATGAACAACATCCGAAGCCGGGCAGAGGAAATCGTGCAGAACGAAGTCATCCATAACCTGTAAACAACATGGCCGCTGGCAAGATCGGAAAGATCGTGCCAGCGGCCTTTCAATACTAATATGAAGAAAAAATTTTTTCAGATCCAGATACGCTTTTCGCATCGGGCAGGCTCTCTTGCTTTTACTTCCATTTTCGCATATAATACCCATGTGGAATGGTGTCGAAAATGGTGGGGAAGGGTGAAGTACCTGTTTGGCAGACATGGCAGCATGAGGGGTATCTTCACTTGAAACGCACAAACAAATACATTTAGTCAGGAGATGAAGATACATGATTGAAGAATTTCAGTCGTTCAATGCGCAGAATGATGAACGGACTTTGAAAATATCAAAGATTCTGGTGAAGGCAGCCAAAGAAACGCACGCGGTCATCACCAAGTCCGAGGCAAAGTGCAGCGCTGCCCGGAGAAGCATTGCGACACATGATAAAGATGCCATGTGGCAAACGCTTCAGGAATACATCCGCGATTATGCCGATTTTATCAACAGTATGTCGGCATGGACTGGAATCGTCCTTCACAAGGTTGACAAAGCGATGTATGATCAGCTTTCTCCGAATGACGTTGAGAATCAACTGCAAATCATGATCGGATTCGTTTATGCAAAAGAAGCAATGGACAGCGTATTTCAAGAACCCTTTAAGCAGTGCGTGGAAAAGCTTCTGAAGCAAAGCAAGCTGTTCGATAACGACGAGTTAAAGCGTCTGCTTTTCTAATTTGCCGAAGAAACTATAAATCTATTGGAATGAGGTGCGCTATGAGCGATACTAGATCAAAAGATTTTAATATTTATTATCTGAATTTCAGCAAGGCGTATGAAATTGCTATGATGATAAATAACGTGATTTTGACAAAGATAAAACGCGATAACACGTCAGAATACGGTAAAGAACTTGGCTATACAGCGGCTGTGTCTGCACAAGGCACAAAAAATTTTTTGGAAGGGATAAAATCATCTATTTCGGCTGAAGCCAAAGAAACTTCATACTCATCAATGAAAGTTGTTGAATCTCTTGATGTAAAAACTACTAAATCAATTTTGCTACGCCGTGTTATAGAAAAGTGCGCAACAATTGAAAATTTTGAAAATGTATCCGAGGGCGATTTAATTAAAATTGATGGAGTCAAACTTGAACTTCTTGATGAGGAGAGCCTTCGCCAATTTTTAGTTTTAAGGCGAGATGCACTCAAGGGGATGCGAGTTGAAGGAATGGAAGTTAACAATCTAATTGCCTCAATGTTACAAGACTATGCATATATTCTTAAAGGAATTTTTCCTGTAACAGACAAGTGCGACAATCCCGCGGAAATCATGTTAAAAATTCCGATGGATGTAAAGTCAGAATTCGAAAGCAAATATAGTATTGATGATTTGTTGATTGGGCATGTATCTGTTGTTGGAATTTATAAAGGCATCACAGAGAAAGACTTCATTTTGTCCAGTACGTTCTCATATTTACAAGAAGTAGGAACAAGGCAGAAGAAAAACGAAATGGAAACGGCAAAAATAATTAAGAGCAATACACCTGCTCAAATAAGCAGCCCAGCTTCTGAAAAAGATAATACTAAATACCATTTTATTGATACTTTAGCAATTATTCAAGATGTAGCTTTTCATTATCAAGAGTCGCCTGAAAAGAAACTTCATTGGTGGAATAAGGTAGGACTATGGTTAAGTAGATTAGGAGGAAAATGATTCTATGAAGAAATATACTTTGTATACCTATAGCGGAATTTCTGATTTGCGAAAAATTGATGAAACACATGAAGTATTCCCTTTTGTTTTTAAGGAAACATCAGCTGCGCTGCAACACAGCCACAATATGTGCATAGAAATAACGGCATTAGTATATTATTTGCGTTCATGCCCCCAAGATCGGTATTTGGCTTACATTAACTTAAAAGACATGACAGAGGAAACAACAGTTATTGTTGATGAAACTATAGCTAATGATGCGATTGCTTTATTTCCGCTTCTGTTTTCTGGAACGGCCAGATATAATGAGCCTGAGATTATTTCTGAAGAATGTTCTAAAGAATTGTTCTTACCTTGGATGCGTAAACCTATATATACATATAATAGCAATATTGAATTAGATCATATCATGGAATATGCTAATAATAGATCTATCCCGATCATGACATTCTCACAAGCTTCAGAAAACGCAAAAACAGCGACCCAAAAGGTTAATCATTCTGCAACAATGGAACTTTTGGATTTAACCTCAGTGTTATATGCTGTTGAGAGCAATAAAAGTTTGATATATCTGATAGAATCTGTTTTAAATGTCTATCCAAACATCAGTGTCATTGTCAGAACAGCACAAGTCAACAATTTGATGAAGTACTTTCCTCTGTATTTCGAAGAGCAAAAATCTGTATATGAACTCCTTCCTGATTTAAAAGAAACAAAAGAAAGCGTACAAGTTCCAGATAGTATTGTACATATAACTGACTTTGACAGAGAACGTTTCGAGTCATTCTTCTCATGGTTTAACCATAGCTTAGTTGGTCATAAACATTTTAAGGAAAGGTTGAAGCATACTTTAAAGAATTTCGTTGCACTATGCAAGGCAAAAGAGCAAAAAGTTTTTTCAGTTTTTTTGTTTGGTGTATCTGGGATAGGAAAAACAGAGGTTGCACGCTTAATTGCAAACGGCCTTTGCGAAGGCAGCTATTTGGCGAAAATTAATTTTCAGAATTATAGTAGTCAGGATGCTCTTAATAGCCTAATTGGCAGTCCTGCAGGCTATATTGGTTGTGATCATGGCGAATTATGCGATAAGATTGGGAAGACCAAAGTAGGTATTCTTCTTTGCGATGAATTCGAAAAAGCAACGCGTCCGGTATTCTTATTCTTTTTGGAGTTGCTTGAAGAAGGACATTTTACAGATTCTATGGCAAGAGAATATGACCTTGAAGGATTTATCATTGTGTTTACTTCCAATATTCAGACCCAAAAAGAATTCGAAGAAAAAATTC
>CANQKI010000008.1 GCA_947624355.1 uncultured Clostridia bacterium
CCATGTATATTCCCTCCTTGGTGTTGTCTCTATTCTACACCTTCTTGGAGCTTTACACAATTTCCGGGACAGACTCGCAAGGAACTGTTTACAGCAATCTCCGATGCTTTGGCTGAAGAAAACGTGGATGCTGTCACGGTGGACAAGCTGATCGATACGGCGTATATGACCTCTGACTGGCCGCTGCATATGCGGTCAAGACTCAGGGAAGATCAAGGTAATCCGATGACCAATGATACGAAAATTGACTGTCCGGAGTACATCGTTTTCCAACTGAATCAAGGCGATCGTTGGGAACTGAAAGAGGCAGATGGTCTGAAATCGGCTCAACAGGCAATTACCAAACAAGCCTTCCATTACAGGCAGACAAAAGCTGTTATCGTACTGAAGGGCTTGAAGAAAATGCCGTATACGCTGTTTGCAGCGTCCGACGACGGGTTGATTATCGTCACTCCAAGCGAGGCGAACGCTCACAAAAAGCTCTATGTAAGTTGGAATAAGACCAAGTGATTCTCTTTGGGAGGAACCTTGCAACGCAGGATTCTTCCCAAATTTTGCTTTTATACCCCTTTCGGATATGCACCGATCCGAAGACGTTCTTCGTCACTATATACAATTGGAATGACCCCGCGTCCCCGTTCGTCGATTCTTCTTACGATTCCGGTTGCCCTCACAGTCGGCGTTTCCCTGCTTGGTTTCGCTCTTGGATTTTTCATAGCAGGGGGGTATGCACTGGAAGACAAGGGAAAGATTTGGCGGGAAGGACGGTTTCTGGAAAAAAGCCGGGCATTTTTCACTTACGCCAGGATTTTCCGCGCGAAATCCGCGGCGGCTTTTTCGTCGTTTGCGTCCGGCCTGCCCTTGTGAAGCATCAGGAACGCGCCCCGGCAGGAAAATTCCTCTTTCGCCAGGGGAATGCCCTTTTCCGCAAACAGCTTTTCCACGTATTTGCGGGTGGATTTGACGGCGGCGGACGTGCTGAAATTCACGGCCTTGCCGACGTTCACGGGGATATTTTTAATAAATTTCTTTACTTCCTCGTCCGCATCGAATGCATAGGGCGCACTGCCCAGGAACAGGACATCCACGTCCTCCGTCAGGGGCTCCGCCACCGTTTTTGCTTCCGTGCCCACGGCCTTAGCGATGGCCTCCGCAATCTTTTTCGTGTTGCCGCCCCTGGAATAATACCGTACTGCCGCTTTCATCGGATGCGCACCTCACAGTCCCAGGGTGCCGATCCACTTTTGCCACGCGCCGCTGTCCTGCCGGCCGTGCACGACGATGCCTTCTTCCATCGTCGCCTTGTCGCTCACGCTGGCCTTCAGATCGGCAAGGCTGTGCTCGAACCCGCTGCTGCCGGAAGTGGCAAAGAGGATGATCCGCTTCCCCGCAAAATCGTACTTTTCCAAAAAGGTGTTGACGATCCTGGGCGCGGTGTACCACCAAATGGGGAAACCCAGGAACACCACGTCGCTGTCCGCCACGGGGGCGTTTCCGTCGGCCATTTCGGGGCGGGCGGCAGGGTCCTTCATTTCAACGGAACTGCGGGAATTGGGGTTCCGCCAGTCCAGGTCCGCCGGGGTATAGGGAACTTTGGGACAAATCGCATAAAACGTCCCGCCCGTGATTTCCGCAATTTTCTTCGCCGCGTCCCCGGTCACGCCGCTGGCGCTGAAACAGGCCACCAATACTTTGCTCATTTTTCTGCCTCCTCATCTATTTCCGTGCAGGATTCCATCCCGCGCTTTTGATATTCCGATTGTATGCGTCCTTCCAGTTTCTGTCAAGCCCTTCACAGAAGATTTTTCCGTTTCATTGCCATTCTTTGCCTTCCTATGATATAATAATTTAGGATTTTTGCATCGCAAAAATCCGGGTCGCCGGGCCGCGGATGCGAGCACGGCGACAAACATCAATGAAAAGATCAGGGGGATGAACCCATGAAAATGCGGCTGCTTGGCAAAACGGGGCTTCAGGTGAGCGAGATCGGTTTCGGCGGCGAATGGCTGGAACGGCACCCGGAGGAGGAGTCCGTGGAACTGATGCGCTATGCGTCGGCCCAGGGCATCAACATCATCGATTGCTGGATGCCCGACCCCAAGTCCCGGGACATCATCGGCAAGGCCATGCAGGGCTGCCGGGAAAAATGGATTGTGCAGGGGCATCTGGGCTCCACCCAGCAAAACGGCCAGTACGTGCGCACCCGGGAAATCGGGGCCGTCAAAACCGCTTTTGAGGACCTGCTCACACGCCTCCGGACGGATTACATCGACCTGGGCATGATTCACTATGTGGACACGGAAGAGGACTGGGCGGCCATCCAGCATTCTCCCTATCTGGATTACGTCCGGGAGCTCAAGGAAAAGGGCGTTATCCGCCACATCGGCCTCAGCACCCACAACCCCCGGATCGCCCAGTTGGCCGCGAAATCGGGCTATGTGGAAATGATCCTGTTCAGCGTCAACCCCGCTTTCGATATGGCCCCCGCCGGAACGGACCTGGACGACCTGCTTTCCGAAAATTACCGGTATCAGGACGGTCTGTCCGGCATCAACCCTGACCGGGCGGCGCTGTATCGCCTGTGCGAGGAGGAGAACGTGGGCATTACGGTCATGAAGGGCTTTGCGGGGGGCCGGCTGTTTGACGAAAAACGCTCCCCCTTCGGCGTTCCCCTGACCCCCATTCAGTGCATCCATTACGCCCTGACCCGTCCCGGCGTGTCCTCCATCCTGTGCGGCTACGACAGTAAGGAACAGGTGGACGAGGCCGTGCACTACGAAACGGCAACCCAGGCGGAAAAGGATTACGCCTCCATCCTGGCCAGCGCTCCCTTCCACGCCAGCCACGGGGAATGCACCTACTGCGGCCACTGCAAGCCCTGCGCGGCGGAGCTGGACATCGCCATGATCAACAAATTTTACGACCTGGCGTCCATGCAGCCTGCCGTGCCCGCCACCGTGAAATCCCACTATCTGCTGCTGGACCGTCACGCTTCGGAATGCATTGCCTGCCATGCCTGCGAGCCCCGCTGCCCCTTCGGCGTGCCCATTGCCGAAAGGATGCGGAAAGCGGCGGAACTGTTCGGAAAATAAGATATGCGGGAAGCAAGAAAGCAAAAATCACAATAAACGATTTATCCAGAAGCATATTTTGAAGATGTCTGATAGCGGGGAGGAACAACCGTGAAAAAGATTGATAAAACTGATACGCTCTTAAAAATTCTAAGTGAACGGCGCTTTACGGTGGATTACTTTCAACGGGAGTATCGCTGGGGTCGGAAACAGATCGAACAAATGCTTTCTGACCTTCAGAATACGTTTGAAGAATACTATGACGCCCATGATGCGCGAATTGATGTTGACGGATATGGTTTTTATTACATGGGGTGCATTATATGTACGGGCGGTTCGATGAGCAAAATTATCGATGGTCAGCAGCGATTGACATCGTTGACACTTCTTTTAATTTATCTCAAAAATCTTCAAAAAGAGTTGGGAATTCCCGAAGATGATCAAGTTAAGCTTGATAGTATGATTTATGCTGCTCATTACGGTATAAAAAGTTACAACATTGATGTTCCGGAACGGGCAAAATGCATTCAATGGCTGCTTGAGGGAGAGGGAAACTATGTCCCGGACAATGAGAGTGCACAGAATATGCTGGATCGTTACCGAGACATTGCGGATTGTTTTCCCGATGAGTTAAAGGGAGAGCCGCTCCTGTTCTTCATTGATTGGCTTATACATAAGGTCTTGCTTCTTGAAATTGATACGCCCTCTGAAGATGAAGCCCATACTATTTTCCTGACGATGAATGATCGCGGCCTTAGTTTGAACAGCGCGGAAATGATGAAAGCTTATGTGATTCAGCATGTGGCTGAATCGGATCGTGTTGAAGTCAACCACCAATGGCAGGATAACATCAACAGAATTAAGAATGCATCTTCCTATAATTCCAGCGGCACGGTCAATACAGAGGATGTGGAATTTATTTCCATGTGGCTGCGCGCCAAATATGCTGAAACGCTGCGTGAAGGAAAACGCGGCGCGAAAGATGAGGATTACGAATTGTTGGGCGACAAGTTCCATACGTGGGTAAGAAATAATGCGATAGAAAAAATGTCGCTTGCAAGGCCCAAAGATTATAAATCGCTTATTATGACAGAGATGACACAGATAACCAATTTGTATCTTCGCCTTAAACAATTTGGTTCTGTGCTAACCCCTGAATACGAGGAAGTTTTCTATAATGCCAATCGTGACCTGACCTATCAGATCATGCTTGTCCTTTCGGCAGTCAAAAATGATGATTCGGATGATGTGGTAAAGAAAAAAATACAACTGACAGCCAAATTTGTTGACGATTTTGCGTCCATTCGCATTTTCAATTCCAGAAGGGTCAATTGGAATACCAATAAGTATTTCCTGTTCAAGATTATGCGCGATATCAGAAATCAGGACTGCAAAACCATCGGTATGGTTTACATCCGTGCTTTGCGCCAAATGGACGCAAACCTGGATGGAATCACAGAATTCCGTTTGGATCAGTTTTCTGGGCGTTATATGCTTCACCTGCTTGCGCGGTTTACATCCTATGTAAATGTTCTTATGGGAAATCCATCGCATTTTGACGAGTACATTGATAGAAAGCGTCAGGGAAACACATACGATATTGAGCATATCCTTCCGAATAAGTACGAAGATTATTCGGATGATTTTGGAGATTACAAGGATTTTCAGTTGTCTCGTCAGTATATCGGAAATTTGATTCTTCTTACCCGCGATAAAAACAGAAGTTATCAAGATATGAAATATGGGGAGAAGATGCAACATTACGCCAGCGATAATATCCTGGCACAAGCTTTGAATCCGATAACTTATCACAATCATCCACAATTTTTATCGAATGTTGCTCAACGTTACGGCTTCAGGCCAATTGAACACTTTCAAAAGCAAAGTATTGCTGAACGGGCAGAAATTTACCTGCAAATGGCAAACGATATTTGGAACCCAGCCGATATTAAGAATCTGGCCGGCGGCTGGTCAGATGAAGAAGAAAAAGCGTTCATCGGGATCATAAAAGGGCAGGAGTTTACCGTCGGCTATGCGGATCGCAGCTGGCCGGATGCATTAAAATACGGCTTCCTTTCCGCAAATGCAGGTAGAAGCGGCCGCTCCTTGTATAACGTGCAAGTCGGCGATACTGTATTTTGCCATATTGCAGGAAGCGGCTTTGTTGGAATCGGTGAATGTCTTGCTACAGCCGTGCCAATGGCGACGTTTTCTGTCGATGTAAATAACGCACAGACGCCAATAGCGCAAGCACCATGGATTTCCGAAGATGCAAAAAATATGCTTGATCCAGATAAGGAAATCTTTATCCGCGTTCAATGGAAAAACTATGTGGCAGATCCGGCAGACGGATATTGGGAAAGAGGAATGAAGAGCGTACCGCTTGTTGCTTATACGTTAACAGATAAGACAACTTATCGGAAAGTTAAGGAACATTTCGGATATCAAGAAAATACGTCAGAACAAAACGCTTAAAAAAGTGTTTCCCAATCAACCGCAAAATGGGAGAGCGTTCATCGCGCTCTTCCGTTTTTTGCATTGGGGAACTTTGCCTTCCTTATTTATCTAAACGCGAGAAGCTGGCCGGAGACCTTCTCTATTATCCCTTCTCTGCCTTCGCCTGTTCCAATGCCTTTTTGTAGGGCATCAGCATCCCCTCGGTCATTTTGCTCCCGGCCTTTTTCTGGACGGTCTTGCTGCGCATGAGCATTCCCACGCCGTACATGGCCAGGATGCGCCCCCGCTGCTTCTGGGGGAAATCGTACTGGTCATGGGCCTTATAGAACTTGTGGTCGGCGCGCATCATACCCCGCATGGTATAAATGAGATCGCGGAAAATCTTCATGCCGCCCACGCCCAGGAAATTGGCGGGCTGGGTGTAGCCGTTTTCCAATGCCCAGTCCAGGGCGGCGGCCAGGCGGTCCACGGCGCGGTCGGTATCCTGTTCGTCCGTGGCCACGCCGCACAGGTAATTGCCGCCCACCTCGGCCCGGCCCTCGATGATCATGCGCAGATTGGCCTCCCGGCCGTAATCGCCGCTGACCAGGTAGCCCATGGGCATCCCCATGGTCACGGTGCGGTGGCCGTTGCAGAACTGCCGGTCGTCATAGCGCTTGAAAGCCGCGCCCATGCTGTGGTCGCTGACGGTGAAGGCGTACACGATGGCTTCCGCCGTCTGGATTTCGTTCCGCAGGAAGGTATCGAACCCGTCGTCGTAAACGCACTGGCCGGACACCGCGCAGTGGAAGCACCCCAGGCAGCCGCCCCGGAAGGGATATTCCCGGATGTTGACCACCCGGGTTTTGCGGGGCAGCACGGCCCGGAACCGGGCGATCATGTCCCGCAGTTGCCGGTCGTCCTCCCGGCAGTCGGTAACGATCACCACATTGCCAGGTTTTTCCCCGCCGTCTGTCCCGGGCACGGTGACGGGCACGCGCCGCCCGGCGGGCAGCTTTTCGGGCAGGGGCTCGTACAGATCATGATCCACGCTCCACAGGACGCGGTCAAAGAACGCCTCCGCCTCCTGCCGGCCCTTTTCCCGGGTCAGGTCGTCCATATCGGCAGACAGGCCGTGAATCACCCGCATGCCCATGTCCTGGGCATTTTCCTCGATGTAGCGGTGGGCCGTCACGTCGTAAAAATGCTTGCTGGTGGTGATCTGCGTCATCCATTTGCCCGAAAGATCGACGCCGGAAACCTTGACAAGCTCCACAAACCGGTGCAGCTGGCTGGGGGCGATGAACGTGTACACGGGGTAGCAGAAAAGAAGCAGCTCGGCCTTCTCCAGGGCCTGGAGGGCGGGGGCAAAATCCTTTTCCAGGGCCTTGATCCGCGCCCCCACATGCAGCGTTTCAAACTCCTGCTCCGGGTGCATGATTTTCAGGTATTCCACCGTTTGCAGCGTAATGCTGTTATTTCCCTTGGGGCTGCCGTTGAGCACCAGAATCCGCATGGCGGCGACCTTCTTTCGATCGTATTGATACCACCGATTATACCGCAAAACGCTTTTTCCGGCAATATCCGTTTGACAGGAGGTAAATAACGTATTATAATGGGGTATACAACGATAACGCACAAACGCTGCGGGAAAGCAAAACCGGAGGCGGGCAATGCCCGGGGCCTGTTTTGTTTTGAAACCGCAAATTTCATTGCCGATCAGGACGGCGTCGTTTCCCAAGCGGCGAAACCGTCTGTGCGGGCCCGCGGCCGGCTCTGCCCCCTGTCCGGCCAAGGGCCCCGATACCGCGCCGGCCAACCGGACGGAGTTCCCGGATGGGAGCTCTGTCCGGTTACCGCACGTCTGAGCCTGCGGCTCATCCGCGCTACTTAAGTAAATTGCTTGTGCTCGTTCCGGCGTGGCTTTGCCCCGCCTCCACAATGCTGCTTCTTCCTGCATTCCCGGAGGGAAGATGCTCTTTAGAAATAATGAAAGGCGGCCATGATTCGGCCGCCTCTGATTTTTTATGCCTGGTTTTCCAGAACGCAGGGCTCCTGGGAAAAACCGGCGCCCTGCAGGGTAAGATGCAGCTGATTTCCCGCAAAGGCGCAGGCACCGCGCAGGGTGAAGGGGGCCTTCAGCGCCCGGCCCAGCACGTGCAGTTCATTCTTCTGCCAGCCGTATGCGCCCAGGTACGCGCCATCCTCCGTCCGCAGGGGCGTTCCCTTTCCGAAGACGCAGTTCGCATTGCGGCCGTTTTTCCAACGGATATGCCATTCCATTGTACTTTCCGTTTCCCGGATTTCCAGGGTCATATTGTCCCCCTGGTAAACGCCGGTCACGTCCTTCCCCGTGCCGTCGTCCCGGGGCCAGGGGTAGGAAAGGGCCGCCAGCCGCTCCTTTAATTCTTTCTGCTCCGCCGCCGTGCCCGGGGCCATGCCCGCCGCCGGGAACAGGTATTCGTGCAGCAATTGCATTTCCCGGCCCATGTCCTCGATGCCCGCCGTGACGGCCACGGCCATGTTGAGGTCGGGAGAAATCATGCAGAGCTGGCCGAACATCCCGTCGCCCCGGTAACGGTTGCCCCGGGTGCGCCAGAACTGGTAGCCGTAGCCCTGGGCCCATTCGTTGTTGGGGTCGGGAGCGCCGTTGGAATTGTCGATCTGGGCTTTCGTGGCCTTTTCCAGCCATTCCGGGGGCAGCACCTGCTTTCCCTGCCACACGCCTTTTTGAAGCAGGCACAGGCCGAAGCGCAGGATGCTGTCCGAGGACAGATGCAGCCCGAAGCCTCCGCAGCACACGCCCTCGGGGCACATATCCCAATCGGGCCTGGGAATACCCAGGGGCGCAAAGAGCCGGGGCATCAGATAATCCCGGATGTTCATGCCCGCTTTTTTCTGCACCATCTTGGAAACCAGGTAGGTGCCGTGGCTGTTGTAATGGAAATGCGTACCGGGGGCATGGTCACAGTCCCAGGCCAGGATGTCCCTTGCCCAGTGTTCGCTGTCCACGTTGTCCGATTCTGGGCGAAGGCCGCTGCCCATGCAGAGCAGGTGATGAAGCGTGACCTTTTTCAGGTCCTCCGACGGGTTTTCGGGCGCGTCCTCCCGCAGCACGTCCAGCACCCTATCGTCCCACCGGAGCAGCCCCTCCTGCACGGCAAAGCCCGCCGCGGCGGAGGTGAAGGATTTGCTCAGGGAAAAGAGCATGTGGGGCGTCCGGTCATCATAGGGGGCGAAGTTCATTTTGCAGGCCAGTGCGCCGTTTCGCAGCACCAGAATGCTGTGATGCTCCAGGCCCGATTGCTGGACGGCGTCCAGATATTGCAGCAGCCCTTTGGAGGAAAGCCCCGCTTCCTCAGGGCAGGCGGCGGTTTTCCAGGGTTCGGTCATACTCATGCGCTTCCTTTCATTTTTGGTTGACGGTTTCCAGCAGCGCCTGCACAGCGCCGAAATACGTCTCCACCTCGGCGTCCGTGAGCTTCATGTGCTTTTGCAGCAGCCCTACGATTTTCATGGGCCGCACCCGGGCGTAATACTTCACCGCGTCCACGTTCTGCCGCCAGGCCTTTTCGGTGAAATTCTTGGATTTCCAGCGTTCCAGGTGCCGGGGCAGCAATTGCCCCACCACTTCCTCCCAGGGGGCGAAGGCTTTTTCCACATCCGGCCACTGGAAGGAAAGCTCCAGCACCTCCGCGAACCTTGTCAGGAACCGGGCCTTCATTTCGGGCACGTTCAGCAGGGCGGCCAGAGGCTCGTGGCGGAAGCCGTTGATTTTGTCCGTGACTTTTTTGATGTAGTATTCCATGGGCGTTTTGTCCAGGGACAGAAAGCCCGCCTCCACGTCAAACAGCAGATATTTCCACTTGCCCCCCGGCACCCGGTACACCCGCACGTTGGTGAAATCCCCGTTGCCGATGATGATTTCAAAGGCGGCGTGGGTAAAGAGGCTGTCGATATCCAGTTCATCCTGCACCCGCTGCAGGTTTTCGGGCACGTTCAAATCGGCCGTCTTGCAGAAATCGCACAGGGCCAGCCAGTCCGTATTGTCGCCGTTTTGCAAAAATTCGTCCCGCCCCGTCCTGGCCAGAATGTCAATATGGTCGATGGCGTCCTCGTCCGTGACGCCCTCCCACTGGGCGATGAAGTATTTGTTGATCTTTTCCCGCAGGTTGTAGTGGCCCCAGTATTCGCCGTTGATGTAGACCTGGATGGCCAGGGCGTCCTGATAGAGGATATTAAGCGGCGCGGCCAGGGAGGAAATGACGGGGTCCCGCAGGCGGGTGGAAAAGGCGTCCGAATTGGCGGAGCGCAGCAGCAGGGATTTATAGCTGTCGTAATCCCGATTGGGAAAAGGGTTGAAGTTGAACCGTTCGGGGCCGTAAGCCTTGCGGGCGTAAACGGCGATGGATTTCTGCGCGTTCTGCCGGGCAGAATGGCCCGCCGCCGTGAAGGTGCCCAACTGGTTGATTTCGCACACCCCGTCCAGGTTGAAATATTCGATGTTGGCAGGGTATTCCCATTCCCGCTCGTAATTCGGATAATCGGCGTTATTGCCCTTCACCAGGGCCCCGGTCTTTTTATCGAAGAGATATTTTTCGTCCGAAATCAGGGAAATGACGGACACGGGCCGTTCCTCCCCGATGAAATAGGTGGCGCTGACCGTTTCGGAGGGCACCAGGTTTTCCCCGAAGGCCCGGACCCGCAGCACCCCCGTTTTTTCAAAATTCACGCCGCCCTCCGGCCATGCCTTGCTCTTTTCGTCCGGGGTGGAGCCGTCCAGGGTATAGCGCAATGTAATGCCCGGCGCGGCCTGGCAGACGGCCGTCACCGGGCCGTCGTAAAAGCCCCCCGCCGTCAGGATCACGGGTAGGTCGGCCCGGGCGGGATACGCGGTATTTACATTCTTCTTGCCCGGCGTGGCCTCGGCAAAATAGCCGTACGCATTGCCCCCGTCCGGCAGGCCCCAGGAGACGTTTCCGTATTGCGGGGGGATCTCGGCGGCCAGCAAAACGGAGCGGCCGTCCGGCGCGGTAAGCGTCAGGTCGTCCCCCGAAGCGGATATTTTGAAGTTGGCGTAATAGGTGCCGTCCTTACCGGGGCTCATATCTTCCCCCGTGCAGTAAACCAGGAGATACGCCCCGGCTTTCAGCTTCGTTCCTTCGGGAAACGCCCATTTCGTCAGGTTCTTCCCGCTGTCGGACAGGAAACAGCCCGAAAGATCGGCCGTTTCGCTCCCGGCGTTATACAGTTCCACCCAGTCATAGGCCTCGCCGTTTTTGTATACGCCGTTGGAGGCCATGACCTCGCTCAGCATGATCTCGGCCCGACCCGTCAGGCACAGGCCCGTCATCAGGCAAAGGAAAAAAAGAAATTTCTTCATACGGCCTCCTTCCGGGGTGGTCAGAAATACAGAGGGTTTTCTTTCTTTTTCTTATCGGGGTCGATGAATTCGACCTCCATCCGGTCAAACTTCACGGATTCCACAAAATGATCGGGCAGGAACCGGGTCTGGGAAAATTCGTTCCAGTCCCGCTCGTGCCGGGGCAGCACCATGGGCCGGGGCACGTCCAGTTCATGGCAGGCCTTTTCCAGGGCGTCCTGCCATTCCTCCGCGCTGCAGGGCACGGTGACGCTGCTGCCGATGTGATTCTTTTTCATGAGCCGGACCCAAATGCCTGCCGCCATCTTTTTCCCGCCTTCAGTTGTTATTTTCGGTCGGTACGGAATAATACACATGATTGGGCTCCATTTCCACGCCGTAATGGAGGAACAAATCCTCCACCCGCACGCACAGGTACCCGTTTTCCCGCAGCCATTCCGCCGCCAGCTTGCCCGATTCCGGGGTGTTGTCCTTGATATCGTGCATGAGGATGATGGAGCCGTCTTTGGTTTCGCTCTTCACCACCCCCAGCACCCCCTGGGAGGATTTGCCCGTCCAGTCCTTGGTATCCACGTCCCACTGGATAATGGGCAGGTTCACATGCGCCTGAACGAAGGGCTCGTCCAGGCCGTACGGGGGCCGCAGCATCCGGGGGGCCTGGCCCGTCAGGGCGGTGAGGGTGTTGTAAAAGCGCTCGGTGTACGCCTGGATGCGGGCGGGGGTGGACTTGGTGGTGTCTGTGTGCTTGAAGTGGTGGCTCTGCAGGGAATGGCCCTCGTCGTTTTCCCGGAGGGTGATGTCCTCGTATTCGCCGATGCGGTCCCCCACCAGGAAGAAGGTGGCCTTGGCCCCCACCCGGCGCAGGTTGTTGAGCAGGGTAGCCGTGGTGCCGTAGGCCGGGCCGTCGTCAAAGGTGAGGGCCACCATTTTATACATGCTGTTGTCCGTCTGCAGCACGCCGTAATCCGTCAGCATGCCCGCCATGGCCCGGTAGGGCACGGAAACCCGCATGAGGGACGGGTGATCGGGATACAGCGTCCGGGCCTCCCAATACAGGGTGAGGCACGCAGGTTCCAGGGCAAAGGCGGTGTTGAGCAGGGCGTCCCGGGCGCACAGGGCGTTCAGCGCCTCCGTATCGCAGTTTTCGCCGGGGAAATAATGGCCCAGGCCTTCGAACACCGCTTCGGCCAGCAGATCCCAGCCCTCGCTGTCCTCATCCATGAGGTCGGTGAGAAAAATCCGCTCCCCCGTTTCCATGTCATACACCCGGGACGCGCAGGGGGACTGCTGCTGCTTCCGGTTATAGCTTTCCCGGGCCAGCACCAGAAAGCTCATGGCCGAATGGCCGGACACGCTGTGCACGATGTGGATATCCAGCCGGGCGTTGCGCTGGGGGTTGGAATTGGATTTCATGAGGGGCGCCCGCTCCGCCTCAAAGGCGTCTGCCAGGGCGTTGATTTCATTGTCCACCTGGGATTGACAGGTGGTAATCTGATCCTTGGAAACGAACTTTTTGTCGTTCTCCAGGGTATGCTCCGCCGCCTTGTATTCGATCCCGAACCAGTCGGGCAGGCGGCTTGCCTTTTCCGCCCGGACGGGCCCGGGCAGAAGCAGCGCAAAGACGGCGAGCAGAAGCAGGATTTTTCTTAAACGGCGCATTTTCCAGGCCTCCGAATATCTACCAGATGCGCCTTCAGTATAGCATAAGAACAAGAAAATGTAAATGCCGGGCGGCCTTGCCACGGGCGGCAAAAGCGGGTATAATCGGTTTGTCTGCAAAGGAGCGTGATATGCTTGATTCGTTTCGGTCCCGCCGGAAATTCCGATTCCTTTTACGCCCAGGGCCACAAACACAGTTTTGAGGCCCCCGCCTGGCTGCGGGGTATGGGCCTGTCCGCCTATGAATACTCCTTCGGCCGGGGCGTGCGGTTGACGGATGAAACCGCCGCGCTCATTGCCGCGGAGGCCCGGGCCCACGATATTGCCGTCAGCGTGCATGCGCCCTATTTCATCAACCTTTCCAACCCGGACCCCGAAAAGCGGGAAGCGTCCTTCCGCTATATCCTGGACAGCGCCCGGATGGTGGACGCCCTGGGCGGCGACCGGGCGGTGGTGCATGTGGGGGCCGTGATGAAAATGGAGCGGGCCGAGGCCCTGAAAAACTGCCGGAACGGGCTGAGGGAGGCTTATGCGCGCCTGGACGACGCGGGGCTTGCCCATATTCATCTCTGCCCCGAGACCATGGGCAAGTACAGCCAGATCGGCGATCTGCAGGAGACCCTGGATTTCTGTCTGCTGGACGAGCGGCTCATTCCCTGCCTGGATTTTGCGCACCTGCACGCCCTTGCGCAAGGCGGCCTTCGGGAAAGCGCGGATTTTGAAAAAATTCTGGACGCCGCGGAAAAGGTCCTGGGCCCGGACCGCGCCCGGCGGATGCATGTGCATTTTTCCACCATTGAATTTACCGCTGCCGGAGAAAAGCAGCACCATACCTTTGCCGAGCCCGCTTTCGGCCCGCGCTTTGAATGCCTGGCCCCGCTGCTCAAGGCCCGCGGTTACGCGCCCCGGATCATCTGCGAATGCAAGGGCACCATGGCCGAGGACGCGGCCGAAATGGCGCGGATTTTTGCCGCGCTCCTCTGATTCAAAGGGCGTGCGCCGGGGTATCATCCATACAAACAATGAACGGAGGCGTGTTTTCATGGACAACAAGGCGTTTTTCCAGCTTTCCTACGGCGTCTATCTCCTCTCCGCCGCCGAGGGCGGCAAGCTGAACGGCTGCATCGTCAATACCGCCTGCCAGGTGACCAGCGCCCCGCCCCGGGTCTCCGTCACGGTCAACAAGGAAAACTACACCTGCGGCATGATCCAAAGGACGGGCGCTTTCGCCGTCAATATCCTCACCGAGGACGCGCAGCTGCCCTTTATCGGCCGCTTCGGCTTTGCATCGGGCCGGGACGTGCCAAACAAATTCGGCGGCATGGAGGTCACCCGGTCGAAGCTGGGCAATCCGGTGCTGCTGTCCTCCCCCGAAGTGGGCGCCGTGCTGGACTGCCGGGTCGTTTCCACCCTGGACGTGGGAACGCACATCATCTTTGTGGGCGAAGTGGAGGACGCCATTGTCACCGGCTTTGGCACGCCCATGACCTATGCCCATTACCACGCCGTGAAAAAGGGCGTGACGCCCCCGAAAGCCTCCGCCTATCAACCGCCCGAGGAAAAGTCCGCCGCCGGCCCCCGCTGGCGCTGCACGGTGTGCGGCTATATCCACGAGGGTCCCACCCCGCCCGATAAATGCCCCGTCTGCGGCCAGGGCGCGGAAAAATTTGAAAGCGTCTGAGCTTTTGGGGACTCCCCGTCCCCCAAGCCCCCCGGCCAGGGGGCTTCCTGGGGCGCTGCCCCAGACCCCGCCAGGGGGATGATCCCCCTGGACCCACGGCTGCGGAACGTTGTTGGCGATTGCTTCAAAGGTGTGTGCCGCTGGAGCTGGTTTGGGTGGCGTGATAAGACGCCGGGGCAGCACGAAAGCCAGAAAACCCCTCGGGAAGTGAGCAAGCTCCCTCCCGAGGTTTTTTTCTGTCTTTCTCCGGAGGGCAAGCCCTCCGGGCGGCGGCCCATGGCCGCCCTGCCCCCGGCGAACGAACAGCGATAAAGAATCTTGTCGCGTGCGGAGTATCGTTGTGAAGCGTGACTTGTTTCCCGTTACGCTTGTAAATCGTTTCGCTGATTCCGATACAAGCGGCAATAAAGCAGCTTGCCGTGTACGAAACATGGGTAACATTTCAGTTACGGAATACAAGAGCCATGAAGAACACCCATGCAGGTCCAGGGCACGGCGGCGGTACGCCGCCAGCCCGGATACGCTTGCGTATCCGGGGAAAAGCCGGGAAAAACCGATCAGGAAGAGCTTGCTCTTCCCTGGAGGTTTTCCCGGCTTTTCATTGTGCCCCTGGGCCGTCATGCTGCCGCGTACTCAAACGCAACAGCGGCATACAGTTTGATTTACAAGTTCAACCCCGTTCCGCAAATGTGGGGTCCAGGGGGATCATCCCCCTGGCGGATGGGTCCGGGAGGCGCGGAGCCTCCCGGAGGCCCCGGCTTTTTTTGCGAAACGCCTTGCGCTTTTCCGGGGTTTTCTATATAATGAACGTGCAGATCAACCGGAAAGACCGTAAAGGAGGAAACCGTATGCTGGTAAACAGGCCGCCCATGGGCTGGAACACATGGAACACCTTTGGCTGGAACATATCGGACAAGCTGGTGCGGGAGAGCGCCGACGCGTTCGTCGATCTGGGCTTCAAAAAGGCCGGGTATGAATACATCGTGGTGGACGACTGCTGGAGCAAGAAGGTCCGCAACGCGGAAAATTTCCGTCTGGAGGCGGACCCGGACAAATTCCCCGAAGGCATGAAGGCCGTAGCGGATTACGTGCACGGCAAGGGGCTGAAGTTCGGCATGTACTCCTGCGCGGGCCAGCGCACCTGCGGGGATTTTCCCGGCTCCTTCGACCATGAATTCCTGGACGCGGAGACCTTCGCATCCTGGGGCGTGGATTTCCTGAAGTACGATTTCTGCTACAAGCCCGCTTTCATTGAAGGGCAGCTTTTGTACCGCCGCATGGGCATGGCCCTTCGCGCCTGCGGCCGGGACATTCTCTATTCCGCCTGCAACTGGGGCAGCGACAACGTATGGCAGTGGATCCGCTCCACGGGCGCGCACATGTACCGCTCCACGGGCGATATTTTCGACACGCCCGAATCCTATCGCAAGATCGCGGCCAGCCAGCTGGACAAGCTGGGGGCCTCGGCCAACAACTGCTTCAACGACGTGGATATGCTGACGGTGGGCATGTACGGCAAGGGCAATGTGGGTTCCAAGGGCTGCACCGACGCGGATTACCGCAGCCAGTTCGCCCTGTGGTGCCTGTTCTCGGCCCCGCTGATGCTGGGGTGCGATATCCGGTCCATTAACGAGCAGTCCCTGAAACTGGTCACCAATCCCGACCTCATCCGCATCGACCAGGACGCGGAGGCCCGGCCCCCCATGTGCCAGACCGAGAACGGCTGGGACGGCACCAAGCACATCCTGATGAAGCACCTGGACGACGGCAGGTACGCCCTGGGCCTCTTCAATTTCGAGGAGCACGACCAGGAAATTTCCGTCACCTACAGCGATTTCGGCCTGCCCGCTTCCGCCGGGTACGACGTGAGCTGCCGGGACGTGCTGGGGGACGACGGCGAAAAGGTGTACCGGGAATACATGCGGGCGAAAGTGCCCGCCCATGACTGCAAGGTGTACATCTGCACCCTGGTGAAAAGATGACCTGCGCCCGCTGCGGCCGGGACATTTCCCGGGACGAGGCGGCCCTGTGCCGCAAGCTCATCAACCGGGGCACCACCACCTTCTTCTGCTTTGAATGCCTGGCAAAGGATTTTAAGCTCCGGGTGGAGGACCTGAAGGAAATGATCGTCCGCTTCCGGGAGGCGGGGTGCACCCTGTTCAGATAACAATCCAAAGCGGCTTCCGGGAGCGAATTGCCCTGGAAGCCCATTCTATATCCTTATCTTTTTTCATGCACCGGAGGCTTTTCATGAAAACCATCCTGATCGTGGACGACGACGCCGATATCGGCAACCTGCTGGAAGAGGCCCTCCGCCGGGCGGGGTACGGCACGCTGCGGGCCTATTCGGGCACGGAAGCGCTGCTGGTGCTGGAAAAGCAGCGGCCTGACCTGATTCTGCTGGACTTGATGCTGCCCGGCCTGGCGGGCGAGGACGCGCTGCCCCGGATGCGCGGCATTCCGGTCATTGTGCTGAGCGCCCGGGCGGGAACGGAGGATAAGGTAGCCTTATTGACCTTAGGAGCGGAGGATTACATTACCAAGCCCTTTGATATCCGGGAAGTGCTGGCCCGGGTGGCGGCGCGGCTGCGGGCCCCGGCGGCGGTGCGGGACGAATGCGTGCGCGGGGACATTGCCCTCGACGCGGAAACCCGTACCCTTACCGCGCCCGGCGGTCAGGCGCACCTGACCCGGACGGAATGCGCCGTGCTGCGGCTGCTGATGCAAAACAGCGGCCGGGTCATCACCCGCTCCCGGCTGCTGGACGAAATGGGCCTGGATACCCCGGACGGCACGGAGGCGTCCCTCAAAACCCATGTGAGCAACCTGCGCAAAAAGCTGCGGGATATCGGCTGCCCGGACTGCATCGAGGCGGTGTGGGGCATCGGTTATAAATTCGATTGATCTTAACCGAATCTTGACCTTTTTCCCGCCTTGTTTCCCGACCCTTTTGCGGTATCCTGCAGGCATCGGGAAACAAAGGAGGTTTCTGCAATGGAAAACGCACTGACGGCAACCGATCTAAGCAAGGTTTACGGGCGGAAACAGTTCCGCGCCCTGGACGGGTGCAGCGTGAATGTGCCTGTCGGGGTCATTTACGGCCTCATCGGCCCCAACGGCGCGGGCAAGACCACCCTGCTGCGGGTGGTCTGCGGCCTGCAGCGGCCAAGCGGCGGCGGGTACAGCCTGTGGGGCGTGCCCCACGACGGAAAAAACATCGGCCCCGTCCGGCGGCGGCTGGGCGCGGTGATCGAGGCCCCGGCCCTGGACCCGCACATGACCGCCCGGGAAAACCTGCGCAGGCAGTACCGCATCCTGGGCCTGCCCGACGAGGGGGACATTCCCGACCTGCTGGCCTTTGCGGGCCTTGGGGACACGGGAAAGAAGAAGGCGCGGGATTTTTCCCTGGGTATGCGCCAGCGGCTGGGCATCGCCATGGCCCTGGCGGGCGGGCCGGATTTACTGCTGCTGGACGAACCCCTGAACGGCCTGGACCCCCAGGGCGTCATTGACGTGCGGGAAATGATCCTGCGGCTCCGGGCCGAGCGGCGCATGACCGTGCTCATTTCCAGCCATAACCTGGGTGAACTGGAAAAGATCGCCACCCATTACGGCTTTCTGGAAAAGGGCCGCACGGTGCGGGAAATCACCGCCGCCGAACTGGAAAAGAGCGGGGAAAGGCGGCTGCGCGTCACGGTCAGCGATGTGAATATCCTGGCCCGGGCGCTGTATGCCCGGGGAATCGATTACCGGGTGCTGTCCGGAAACGAGGCGGCGGTGTACGGCGCGGTCACGCCCGTGGAGCTTTCCGCCATCCTGGCGAAAGAGGGCTGCGAAATCCTTTCCCTCGAGGAAAGCGGCGAAACCCTGGAAAGCTATTACGTGAACCTGATGGGAGGCGAAAAGCATGCGTAACGTCTTTTTTGCCGACCTGATGACCTGCAAGAACCCCTGGTGGCTCTATTGCGGCGGCGCGGCCGGGCTGCTGGCGGCCCTCAATCAATATCAGGACAAACTCCGCTACGGCGACGTATGCCCCATGGACGAAACGCTGACCACCGTTTTTCCGTTCGCGGGCTTTCTCATCTGCCTCTTCTGCGGCCTGTTCGCGGGCAGTGAAGCGGAAAACGGCGGCCTGCGGCGGCAGGTGATTGCGGGCCACAGCCGGGCGAAAATTTACCTGGCGCACCTGCTTTTTACGCTGCTGGCGGGCGTATCCGCCGCGGCGGTCTATCTGCTCTTCAACATCGTTCCCGGCCTGCTCCTGCTGGACGCGCCCAAATCGTCCCTGGGGCCGACGGTGGTGCGGCTGTGCCTGGGCACGCTGACCCTGGCCGTCTTTGCCGCCCTGTTCCACATGATCGCCATGCTGGCCGGGAACCGGGCGCGGGCGCTGCTTTTGTGCATCCTGGTGTTCCTGGGCATGCTGATGCTGGCCGCCCTGATTGAGGGCCGCCTGGAAGCGCCCGAATCCATTTCCGCGTATACGATGACGGTGGACGGCGTGCAGGAGGTCGCTTCCGAGCCCAATCCACGTTACCTCTCCCCCGCCGCCCGGCAGGCGTGCCAGTTCGTGATGATGCTGCTGCCCGCCGGCCAGGCCCTGCAATTGACCATGGGCGGGCTGCCCTGGCCCTGGCTGGCGGCCGGCTGCTCCCTGCTGGTGACGGCGGGGGCCACCCTGGCGGGAATCTTTCTCTTCCGGAAAAAAGACTTGAAGTGAGGCGAATGCCATGAGCGGCTGGCTGGGCGCGGCCCTTTCTCTGATGACGGTTCTGGCCCTTTCCCTGGCGGGCAAGCTGTTCGTTCTGCGGCGGGATATGGCGATGCTGGCCGACGCCCTGGGCGCGCGGCTGGAGACCGATACCAACGCGCTCCTGACCCTGCCCTGCCGGGACCGGGCCCTGCGCCGCCTGGCCAGCCGGCTCAATGACGAGCTGCAGACGCTGATCCGCGCCCGGCATCGCTATCAGCAGGGGGACGCGGAGCTGAAAGCCGCCATTGCCGGTATTTCCCACGACCTGCGGACGCCGCTCACCGCCATTCTGGGCTATCTGGACCTGACCGAACGGGAAACCAAAAGCGAAAACGCGGCCCGCTATCTCGCCGTCGTGCGGGAGCGGGCCAACGCCATGGCACGCCTCACGGAGGACCTGTTTTCCTACACCCTGGCCGCCGCCGGGCAGGAGGGCGCGGCCCGGCAGGAAGTGAGCCTGAACGCCGCGCTGGAAGAAAGCCTGGCCGCCGCCTATACCGTTCTGACGGAAAAGGGCATTGCACCCCAGGTGCGCATGCCCGGTCGCCCCGTAACGCGCCGCCTGGACCCCGCCGCCCTGAACCGCGTTTTCAGTAATCTTCTAAGCAATGCCGCCCGCTACAGCGACGGCGATCTGGAAATCACGCTGACCGAAGCCGGGGAAATCACCTTCTCCAATGCCGCGCCCCATCTGACCCCCGTCCAGGCCGCCCGGCTCTTTGACCGCTTCTATACCGTATCCGCCGCCCCAAGCGCCGCGGGTCTGGGCCTTTCCATCGCCAGGCTGCTGACTGAGCGCATGGGCGGCGACATCGGCGCGGAATACCGGGATGGACGCCTCACCGTGCGGCTGCGTTTCTGATGCGGGGCCCTTCTTGGGGGACTCCCCGTCCCCCAAACCCCCGGCCAGGGGGATGATCCCCCTGGACCCGCGGCTGCGGAACGGGGTGGGCGTGAAATACGAGCAATGTGCCGCTGTTGCGTTTGGGTACGCGATAGTGTGACGGTCCAGGGCACCAAAAAAAGCCGGGAAAACCGCCGGGGAAAAGCAAGCTTTTCCCGATCGGTTGTTCCCGGCTTTTTCCCGGATACGCAAGCGTATCCGGGCTGGCGGCGTACCGCCGCCGTGCCCTGGGCCTGCGCGGGTGTTCTTCATTGCGTTCGTGTTGTGCTGCTGAATCGCCATCCATGTTCCGCACGCGGCAAGCTGCTTTGTATCCGTTATCCGAAGCGCTTTGTACGCAAAGCAAAAGCATGCAGTGCTTTCTTTCAATGCTTTACTCCCGTTTTTATCAGGATAAACGAAACGTCTTGCGGGTACAGCGGAAAACAAGTTATGTTTCGCAACAACGTTTTGCACGCAGCAAGCAGTTTTCTGACCTCCGGCAGCAGGTTCAACGAAACACTTTACGAACGCAACGGGAAACACGTTCCACTTCTCAACGACACTTGCACGCGACAAAATGCTTTGTCGCCACCCCCCCGCCGGGGCAGGGCGGCCATGGGCCGCCGCCCGGAGGGCTTGCCCTCCGGAGAAAGACAAAATGCCCGATCCGTAGGGCGTGCTTGCACGCTTCTCGGTCGGGCTTTTGGCTTTCGTGCTGCCCCGGCGTCTCCTAACGACACCCACAACAGCTCCAGCGGCACACAAGTTTGATATAAGCGCCAGCTCCGTTCCGCAGCCGCGGGTCCAGGGGGATCATCCCCCTGGCCGGGGGCTTGGGGGACGGGCAGTCCCCCAAGAAGGGCCGGGGGCTGAAGAAGCCCCCGGGGGCCCCTTGCCTGCAAAAGAAAAGCGTGCTATGATAGGCATGAAACGAACAAGGAGGGAGCGGCATGGACACCCTGCATCTGAACGATCCCCGGGTGAAGATGGTGGCGCACCGGGGGCTGAGCGGTTTTGAAACGGAAAACACCTGCGCGGCCTTTGCGGCGGCGGGCTGCCGCAGCTATTTCGGCATCGAAACGGACGTGCACCGCACGCTGGACGGCCAATTCGTCATCATTCACGACGACAACACCCGCCGGGTGGCCGGGGAAGCGCTGGAGGTGGAAAGCACCGATTTTGAGACGTTGAGCCGCCTGCGCCTCTTTGACACGGACGGGAAGACCGTACGGCGGGACCTGATTCTGCCCACGTTGGAGGAATATATCCGGGTCTGCAAAAAGTACGGAAAAAATTCCGTGCTGGAACTGAAAAATCACTTTGCGCCGGAGGATATCGACCGCATCATCGCCGTCATCCGGGACGAGGGCTGGCTGGAACGCACGATTTTCATTTCCTTTGACCTGCCCAACATGGTCTGCGTCCGGGAAAAGCTGCCCGGACAGAAGGCGCAGTTCCTCACATCGGAATACACGGGCGATCTGGAAGATACGCTGAAAAAATACCGGCTGGACCTGGACATCTACTACCGTGCCCTTCCCCCTGACCGCGTCCGGGCCCTGCATGAAGCGGGAATCGAAATCAACGTCTGGACGGTAAACGACCTATCCGACGCCCGCCGCCTGGCCGATTGCGGCGTGGATTACATCACCAGCAATATCGTGGAATAAGCCAGACAAAAAAAGCGCCCGGCCGATGGGAAAAAGCCTGTCGGCCGGGCGTTTGCGTTATTTATCCGTTTAACTGAAATGCCTGCCAGCACTGGGTGTGGAATTTCCGGCGCAGGGGCAGCAGCTTCACGTTTTCCCGGGTGGGGCACACCCGGTTGCTGAGCAGGATGGCCCAATAGCCCGTCCGGGGCTCGATGGCAATGGAGGTGCCCGTATAGCCCGTGTGGCCGAAAGTACCCAGGGGCATGCCGCCCATAAAGCTCAAATCTTTGCCTATCACCTGAAAGCCCAGGCCCCGGCCATCGTCCCCGTCCGGGGTATAATTGCGGACGGCCGCCTCCATGGTCTCCCGGCGGAGCAGGGGCGCGCCCATGGCCGCCAGCATCCGGCAGAAGATTTCGCAGTCGTTCAGGCTCATGAACACCCCCGCATTGCCCGATACGCCGTTTTGGAACCGGGCGTTTTCGTCGTGCACCACGCCGATGAGCGGCCGCCCGGTCTCCGGGTCGGTCCCGGCGGCGGGGAAGGGGCAGGGGCCGTAGGCCGTTTCCCGAAGATTCAGCGGCGCAAAGACCATTTCCGCCGCGATCCGGTCCAGGGGCTTCCCGTGGGTCTTTTCCAGTATTTTGGCCAGCAGAATGAGCCCCATGCAGGAATAAAGGGGCCGCCTGCCCGGCACTTCGGCCAGGGGATAGCGCAGAATACAGTCCGTGATTTCGCCTGGGGCAATCCCCGCCCGATCCAGCCGGAAGGTGGGAATCAGCCCGGCGGTATGGGTCATGAGCATTTTTACCGTAATGCCCTTTTTGTCCTCCGGCGCGTCAAAGAAATCCCCCAGGGTGTCCGTCAGGCGCAGGGCGCCCCGTTCGATATCCTGCAGTGCGATCATGGTGGGCCCGATGATTTTGGAGACGGAGGCCATATCGTACCGGGTGTGCCGATTCGTCGGCGCGCCGCCGGGCAGCGGGATTTCCCCCACGCAGGCCTCGGCCAGCACGGTATCGCCCCGGCCCAGGGCGGCGCAGGCGGAAGGATAGCAGCCCGTATCAAGCCCCTCTTGCAGCAGGCGCTCCACCAATTCCTGCAGCATGGTTTCTCTCCCCCGTTTCACGCGTTCAGGCAGGCCAGGATCAGCCTGCAGGTATTTTCGATGCCCTTCAAATGCGTGCGTTCATAGCCGTGGGAGGCGAACACCCCCGTGCCGATCAGGGCATAGCGCACGTCGTTGCCCGCCCGCAGGGCCGCGGCGGCGTCCGAGGAATAGCCGGGGTACACGTCGGCGGCGTAATCAATCCGGTTTGCCTTGGCCAGGGCGATAAGCTCGCTGACGAACCCGTAATGATAGGGCCCGGCGGAATCCTTCACGCAGATGGAGACCTTGGTTTCGTCGCAGGCCAAATCGTCCCCCACGCAGCCCATATCCACCGCCAGCATATCCTCGATGCCCTGCGGAACGGCAATGGACGCGCCGTGGCCCACTTCCTCGAACACGGTGAACAGGATGCACACCCGGCGTTTGAGGGCGACCTTCTTTTCGCTCACCATCCGGGCCAGGGCCAGCAACATGCCCGCGCTGGCCTTATCGTCCAGGTGCCGGCTCTTGAGAAAGCCGGATTCCGTCAGCGTCGTCCGGGGGTCCCAGGAAATATAGCAGCCCGTTTCAATGCCCAGGGCCTCCACGTCCGCCTTGCTGCGCACAATCTCGTCCAGCACGATTTCCAGGGTGTCCTCATTGCGCGGGTCGCTGCCCATGCCGCCGAATACATGCTGGCTGGCCTTGATGTGCTGCACCGTGCCGGGGTACGCCCGGCCGTCCCGGGTATGCACCAGGCAGTTTTCCGTTTCCACGGTGGCGTCCTGCCAGCCGCCGATGTGGGTGTAGCGGATGCGGCCATTGCCCTTAATAGAGCGCACCATGGCCCCCAATGTGTCCACATGGGCAGAGAGCAGGATGCCCCGGCCCTCGCCGCCCAGTTCGCACAGCACGCCGCCCTTGCGCAGCCGCTCAGACGCAAACCCCAGGCGCGTCAGCTCTTCCGTCAGGTATTCCTCCGCCGCGCCGGTGAACCCGGTGGGGGAAGGAATGGAGAGCAGTTTCCGCATGTATTCCAGCGCGTATTTTTCCATATGTAACGCCTGCCTTTCCGAATTATCGGTAAATGATCTCGTCCCGCTTGGGGCCGTTGGACAGCATGGTGATGGGGCACTCGATTTCCTTTTCAATGAATTCCACATAGGCCCGGCAATTTTCGGGGAGCGCGCCGTATTCCCGAACGCCCCGGATATCCTGTTTCCAGCCGGGCAATGTAACGTACACGGGCGTCGCTTTCTCCAGCAGCGGGGTCACGGGGAAATCCCGCGTCTGGCAGCCCTCAATTTCATAGGCCACGCATACCTTGATTTCGTCCAGGTAGCCCAGCACGTCCAGGTTGGTCATCACGCAGTCCGTGGCCCCCTGCACCATGCAGCCGTACCGGGTCGCCACCGCGTCAAACCAGCCCACCCGCCGGGGCCGGCCCGTTTTCGCGCCGTACTCCCCCGCGTCGCCGCCGCGTTTACGCAATTCTTCCGCTTCGTCCCCGAACAGCTCGGTGGTGAAGGGCCCCGCCCCCACGCAGGAGGAATAGGCCTTTGTGACCGCAATGATTTCCTCGTACGCCGTGGGCGGCACCCCCGCCCCCACCGCGCCGTACCCCGCCAGGGGCGAGGAGGACGTGGTGAAGGGGAAAATGCCGTGGTCCGGATCCCGCAGGGTGCCCAGCTGCCCTTCCAGCAGGATGCGCTTGCCCTCCTTCACCGCTTTGTGCAAAAACTGCGTCGTGTCGCACACCATGGGCCGGATGCGTTCCGCCAGGGCGGCGTATTTTTCCGTCAGCGCGTCCACGTCCAGCGCGGGCCTGCCGTACAGCTTTTCCAGCAGCACGTTCTTTTGCGCCGCCGCGTTCTCCAGCCGTTTGCGCAGCAGATTCTTATCCAGCATCTGGCACACCTGGATGCCGATCTTCATGGCCTTGTCCCCGTAAAAGGGCGCGATGCCCGATTTCGTGGAGCCGAAACTGCCCTTGCCCAGCCGCTCTTCCTCGTAGCAGTCAAAGGCCACATGATATTCCGTCAGCACCTGCGCCCGGTCCGAAATCAGCAGTTTGGGCGCGGGCACCCCCCGCGCTTCCAGCATTTCCAGTTCTTTCAGCAGCGCTTCGATGTCCAGCGCCACCCCCGGCCCGATCACGTTCGTCACATGCCCGTGACAGACCCCGGAGGGCAGCAGATGCAGCGCGAATTTCCCGTAGGGATTGATGATCGTGTGCCCCGCGTTGGCCCCGCCCTGAAAGCGCACCACAATATCGCTCTTCTCGGCCAGCATATCCGTGATCTTGCCCTTGCCTTCGTCGCCCCAGTTGGCCCCTACAATGGCGCGTACCATGCTGTTTTCCTCCTGTCTTTTTGGGGGCCTCTTCGGCCCCTTGGGTGCTGTCGTGTATTGCTGCGTTTCTCGGGGGCTTTTTCAGCCCCCGAACCCCTGAACAAGGGGCAGTGCCCCTTGACCCATTTTGCGGAATATCGTCGGCGTAAAGCCCAAACAATGCGCCGCTGGAGCGTTTTGGGCGAACGGGCGGGGCTTGGAAAACAAACGCTGTTTGCCTGCTTTTTTGAAAACGATTCTTTGCGGTTCCGGGGCACCAGGAAAGCCAGGGAAAACCTGTGGGGAAAAGCTTGCTTTTCCCCCCGGTTATTCCCAGGCTTTCCCCGGATGCGCCCGCGCATCCGGTCCGGCGGCTTTGCCGCCGTGCCCCGGAACGTTCACGACGTTCCCACAGCAACAGCGGCATATTGCCTGAAGTAACCGTCCACGTTGTCCCGCAAATGCGGGTCCAGGGGGATCATCCCCCTGGCGCGGGGGGCTGCGTAAGCCCCCCAATACTGCCCTTACAGCAGCTTCAGGATCCGCTCCACGGCCTGGCGGGTGTTGTCCCGGGTATTAAAAGCGGTGAGGCGGAGATAGCCCTCGCCCGCGGGGCCGAAACCCGCGCCGGGGGTGCACACCACCTGAGCGCGGCGGAGCAGGGTATCAAAGAAGTCCCAGCTAGGGGTGCCGGCGGGGGTGCGCATCCAGACGTAGGGGGAATTGACGCCGCCGAAGGCCTCATAGCCCGCCTGGCGGAGGCCCTCCAGAATCACGCGGGCGTTGCCCAGGTAATAATCCAGGTTGGATTGCACCTGCTGCCAGCCTTCATCGGTATACACGGCGGCGGCGGCCCGCTGGACGGGGTAGGACACGCCGTTCAGTTTGGTGGACTGGCGGCGTTTCCAGAGGCGGTTGAGGGAATCGCCCTCATATTGCACGGTTTTGGGGATCACGGTATAGGCGCAGCGGACGCCGGTGAACCCGGCCGTCTTGGAGAAGGAGCAGCACTCGACGGCGCATTTTTCGGCCCCGGGAATTTCATAAATGCTCATGGGCACGTCCTGATCCCGGATAAAGCCCTTATAGGCCGCGTCGAATACAATGAGAACGTCGCGGCGCAGGGCCCAATCCACAATGCCGGAAAGCTGGGAGCGGGTCAGGGCGGTGCCGGTTGGGTTATTGGGGGAGCAAAGGTAGAGCACGTCCACGGGCGCATCGGGCATTTGGGGCACGAAGCCGTTTTCCGCGGTGCAGGGCAGGTATACGGCCCGGCTCCAACGCTCGTTTTCGTACTGCCCCAGCCGGCCGGCCATGGCGTTGGAATCCACGTACACGGGGTAGACGGGATCGGTGACGGCGATAATGGCGTCGGGGGCGAAAAGCTCCTGCAGCGCGCCCACGTCGCTCTTGGCCCCGTCCGAAATAAAGACTTCGTCCTGATCGATCTTCACGCCCCGGGGCGCGTAATCGTGGGCGCGGATGGCGTCAATGAGGAAATCATAGCCGTAATCGGGTCCGTAGCCGCGAAAGCCCTCGGGGGTGCCCATTTCCAGGGCCGCCTCGCTGAAAGCGCGGCACACGGCGGCGGGCAGGGGCAGCGTCACGTCGCCGATGCCCAGGCGCAGCAGCTTCGCCTCCGGATTTTCCGCAAGATATTGCTGCACCCGGTGATTGACCTCCTGAAACAGGTATCCGGCGGGCAGTGCCGCCAGGGCACGGTTGATCTTCATGCTGACCTCCCAATATTACGCAATGATGCAGATTGCCGGGCCATCGCCCCGCGATTTTACATTTTATCAAAAACCCGGATAATATGCAATCGCAAAAAACGAAATCCGCCGGGGCCTGGATACGGCCCCGGCGAAAATTTCGTTACATTTTTTGTATTTTCTGCCCCTGGGGCGTATCCTCGATGGCATAGCCCAGCTGCCGGATGGCGTCCCGCAGTTCATCGCTGCGCTTCCAGTCCTTGTTTTTCCGGGCGGCGGCGCGCTCGTCGGCCAGGGCCCGCACATCGTCCGGCAGCTTTTCCTCGTAGGGCTTGATGAGCAGGCCCAGCACGTCGCAAAGCTCCTGCAGCGTCTGCAGCACGCCCTGCACGGCGGCCCTGGCGCTGCCCGCGTTCAGGTTCACATTGCCCTCCCGGACGATTTCAAACAGTGCGCCCATGGCGTCGGCGGTATTGAGGTCGTCGTCCATGGCAGCGTCAAAGCGTGCGACGGAATCCCGCACCCGGGCGAGCATGGCTTCCTCCTCCGCCGTCAGGGGCTTTTCCTTCGCGTTCTGCAAAAGGAACGCCATATTGTCCCGGGCGGTATAGAGGCGCTGGAGGGAGGCGTGTGCCTGGGCGATCATGTCCCGGCTGAAATTGATGGGGCTGCGGTAATGGGCGGAGAGCATGAACATCCGGACGTCCTCGGCCTCGTATTCCTTCAGAATGTCCCGCACGGTGAAGAAATTCCCGGCGGACTTGCTCATTTTCTCGTTGTCGATATTGATGAACCCGTTGTGCATCCAGTACCGGGCGAAGGGCTTGCCGGTGGCGCACTCGCTCTGGGCCACCTCGTTTTCGTGGTGGGGGAAGAGCAGGTCCTTGCCGCCGCAGTGGATATCAAAGGTTTCGCCCAGGTATTTCATGCTCATGGCGGAGCACTCGATGTGCCAGCCGGGGCGGCCCATGCCCCAGGGGGATTTCCAGGCGGGCTCCCCGGGCTTTTGCGCCTTCCAGAGGGCGAAATCGGCGGGATTGCGCTTCACCTCGCCCACCTCGATGCGGGCCCCGGCCTCCAGGTCCTCCAGGTTCTGGCCGGAGAGCTTGCCGTACCCCGGGTCTTTCGCCGTGTCAAAGTACACGTCGCCGTTCACTTCATAGGCATAGCCCTTGTCCTGCAGCGTCTTGACCAGGCGGATAATTTCGCCGATATGCTCCGTGGCCCGGGGATGCACGGTGGCGGGGCGGATGCCCAGGGCCCCGGCGTCTTTGTAGTATTCCTGGATGAACCGGTCGCCTAATTCCTTGACGGTGATGCCCTCTTCGTTGGCCCGGCGGATCATTTTGTCGTCGATGTCGGTGAAGTTCTGTACGAAGGTCACGTCGTACCCCCGGTGGGCGAAGTACCGCCGCAGCACGTCGAACACGATGAAGGGCCGGGCGTTGCCGATATGGAAATAATCGTACACCGTGGGGCCGCAGGCGTAAATGCCCACCTTGCCGGGAACCAGCGGCACAAACTCTTCCTTCTTCCGGGACTGGCTGTTGTAAATCTTCATACTTAAAGCACCTCCGTGTTATTTTCCTTCGGTTTCCCTGTCTTTGCAGTTTGTGACCGGGCAGCTTGCGCATTCCAATTTTTCCGCCTGGTCGGTGAGCCGCTTTTCCAGGCGGCACAGGCGCTGGTAAAGGGCCTGCATCCGATCCAGCATGGGGTCGGGCAGGTCGCCGTGGTTCAGGTCGATGTCCGGGCGGCCGGGGGGCCCCTTGACGATGCGGCCCGGGTTGCCCACCACCGTACACTGGTCGGGCACGCTCTTTAATACGATGGCCCCGGCCCCCACCTTTGCATGATTGCCGATGGTAATGGGCCCCAGGATCTTGGCCCCGGCCCCGACGGTGACGCCGTTGCCCAGGGTGGGGTGGCGCTTGCCCGTATCCTTGCCCGTGCCCCCCAGGGTGACGCCCTGGTAGAGGGTCACGTCGTCGCCGATCACCGCCGTTTCGCCGATGACCACGCCGCTGCCGTGGTCGATAAACAGGCGTTTGCCGATGACGGCCCCGGGGTGGATTTCGATGCCCGTCATCTTCTTCGTCCGGGCGGCAATGAGCCGGGCCCGGAAAAACCGCCCTTTTTCATACGCCCGGTGAGCCCGCCGGTGCCGCCGCACGGCCCGGAACCCCGGGTAACAGAAGAAGACCTCCAGCCGGGAATGGGCCGCCGGGTCCCGGGCCAGGACGGTATCCAGGTCCTCCTTCAGCGTTTCAAACACGCCGCTCCTCCTTCACACAAAAAGCGCGCCGCTCCTTTCAGAGAACGGCACGCCGTCTGATCCACTCTTACTTTTCCTGGGGCTGCCTTAACGCGGCGTACGGCAGGGCATACTGTTTTTCCGCCCTGCGGCTCCCGGGGGCACTGTCCGCGCCGCGGGGCGCGCTTGCAGCCGACGGCGCGCCCTCTCTTCCGCGGCGGAAACCGGACTTTTTTCCCGTTCCTCGCCTGGGTTCATTATATGCGGGAGCAAAGGAAATGTCAACCCTCAACGGAAAGGATTGACAAAGAATTTTCTTTCTTATATAATGGTTTTCTCATGCATTTTCTCCGCGACCGATTTTTCAATTTGCGGGAGGCCCCATGCCCTACATTCATGTGGAACAACTGAACAAAACATTTGTCCTGCGAAAACGCCGGGAAAAGGGCCGCCTTTTCCGGGAAAAGACCCTCGTCCACGCCCTGAACGACGTATCCTTCGATATCGGCCGGGGGGAACTGGTGGGTTACATCGGCCCCAACGGCGCGGGGAAATCCACCACCGTGAAAATCCTTTCCGGCATCCTGACCCCGGAATCGGGGGACGTGACGGTGGGGGGCATGGTGCCCTGGAAGGAGCGGAAGAACCATGTGCGCCGCATCGGCGTGGTGTTCGGCCAGCGGATGCAGCTTTGGTGGGACGTGCCCATTCTGGATTCCTTCAACCTCCTCCGGGACATTTACCGCATTCCCGAACAGGATTATCAGAAGCGGCTGCGTGAACTGACGGACGCCCTGGAATTGGGGGACCTGCTGCGCACGCCCCTTCGGCTCATGAGCCTGGGGCAAAGGATGCGGAGCGAGCTGTGCGGGTCGCTTTTGCACCGGCCCGAAATCCTGTTTCTGGACGAGCCCACCATCGGCCTGGACGCGGTAAGCAAGCTGGCACTGCGGGATTTCCTGCGCCAGGAAAACAGGCAGAACGGCACCACCATCCTCCTGACCACCCACGACATGGAGGATATCGCCGCCCTGTGCCCCCGGGTCATGGTGCTGGGCCACGGAAAAAAGCTCTATGACGGGGCCCTGCCCGAGCTCCTTTCCCGGTACGACACCCTCCGGGTGATGACGGTGCGCTACGGCATGGATACGCCGCTTCCTGAACTGCCTGAATGCTGCCGCGCCGAACGGGACGGGGACGGCTACAAAATCACCTACGCCCCCGCCGAAATCCCCACGGCCCAGCTGCTACACATTCTCCAGGCCGCCGGGGATATCCGGGAGCTGACGGCCCAGCCCCAGAACGTGGATCACCTTATCGCCGCCATGTACAGGGAGCTGGATTTATGATCAAAAGTTATTTCAGCGCCTTCCGCATGCGGTGGAAAATGGAAACCCAGTACCGGGGCGCGGCCCTGGGGGGCATCCTGTGCCAAATTTTTTTCGGCCTGATCCTGGTAGCCCTCTACCGGGCCCTGTACGCGGGCAGGCCGCAAACGCTGCCCCTGAGTGCCGTGGTTTCCTATGTGTGGATTCAGCAGTGCTGCTTCCGCATTGTCACGTCCGCCGAAAGCGGCATTTTGGACAGCGTCATGACCGGGCAGATCGCGTATGAGCTGTGCCGCCCCCTGAATTTGTACGGCTATTATTTCGTGCGGGACATGGCCTACAAAATCGTGGGCTGCGGCATGCGGGCCTTCCCCATGCTGGTTTTCGCCATTCTGCTGCCCGAGGGCTGGGGCATTTCGGCCCCGGCTTCCCTGCCGGGGTTTGTGCTCATGCTGCTGGCCCTGTTCCTGGGCCTCCTTTGCGCCTGCGCCCTGGACAATATCTGCATGGCCGCCACCATGAAAACCCTGGACAACCGGGGCGTTGCGTCCATGCTGAACCTGCTGGCCCTGTCCCTTTCGGGGAACATCCTGCCCCTGACGCTGTTCCCGGACAGCTGGCAAAAGGTCATCACCCTGCTTCCCTACGCCCAGATGCTGGATGCCCCCATCCGCCTCTACACCGGGGAATGGGCGGTGGCGGCGGCGCCAAGGGTGCTGCTGGTCCAGGGGGTGTGGGCCGTGCTGCTCATCGCCTTCGGCGCGTTTCTGTGGCGGCAGAACCTACGGCGCGTGATCGTACAGGGGGGCTGAAGAAAATGGACACCATCCGGCTGTATTTCCGCTCCATGAAGATGCTGCTCAGAAGCCATTTGCAGTATCCCGCTTCCTTCATTCTGCAGCTTTGCTCCCAGGCCGTCATGCTGGGGGGCGAACTGCTGGCCGTGCTGCTGATTATCGACAGGTTCGATTCCCTGAACCAGTGGTCGGGGGGCGATCTGCTCTTTTTCTTCGGGGTCATGAGCGTCACCTTTTACATCATGGAATGCTTCGCCCGGGGGGTCACTTCCTTCGGGCCCCTGGTGCAAAAGGGCACCCTGGATATCTTTCTTCTGCGGCCCCGGGGCGTGCTGACCCAGGTGATCTGTTACCAATTGGACCCCCGCCGCCTGACGGCCATTCTGGTGGGCGTGGCCGCCATGGTCATGGGCGGCAGACAGTCCAATGTCACCTGGACGGCCCTCAAAGCGCTGGCATTGGCGGAGGCCATCGTCTTCGGCGGGCTGGTGGTGCTGGGGCTCTTCTTTATCGAAGCCATGTTTTCCGTCCGCTCGGTCAAGTCCATCGAGGTGGTGAACGCCCTCACCTACGGGGGCCGGAGCGCCTGCCAGTACCCCATCGACATTTACCCCGAGCCCCTGAAAATCCTCTTTACCGCCGTGGCCCCCTTCGCCCTCACCATCCACCTGCCCGTTTCCTATATTCTGGGCAAGAACCTGTTCGGCTGGCCGGATGCTGCGGCTTTCCTCTGCCCTCTGGCCGGCGGGGCGTTTTTCCTGATTATGTATGTGCTGCTTCAGTTCGCCTTGCGGTATTACCGCTCCACGGGGAGTTGATTTCATGCCTTCCGTCACCACCCAGGCCATCGTCCTGCGCCGGGCCGATTACCGGGAAAACGACCGGATGCTCACCCTGCTGTCCCCCGGCATGGGCCGGATAGAAGCCCTGTGCCGGGGCTGCAAGCGGGTGGGCAGCCCGCTGCTTTCCGCCAGCGAATTTTTCGCCATGGGGGAATATGTGTTCTACGCCGGCAAGGGCCGCATGACCGTTACCTCCTGTAACCTGACCGAGACCTTTTATCCCCTCCGGGACGATTACGAGCGGCTGAAATACGCCACCTACATCCTGGCCGTGGCCGAGGCCGCCGCCCAGCCCGGGGAGCGGGCGGTGGAGCTCTTTACGCTGCTGGCAAGGTCTCTCGGCCGCCTGGCCTATGGACAGCGGGACAAGGGGGCCGTCACGGCGGCGTTCCTTCTGCACTTCGCCTCAATCAGCGGCTATCGCCCCCGGCTTCATCACTGCGTCCGCTGCGGGCGGGAAATGGCGGACGACGAAATCTACTGGTTCGACGGGCAAAACGGCGGCCTCCTCTGCGCCGCCTGCCATGAGGCCCTGGGGTACGCCCAGCCCATAACGGCCGCCCAGGTGCGCTGGATGCGGGACGTGCTTTCCGTGGGCATCGACAAAACCTCCCTGCCGGACCATGACGCCCCCGACCCCCTCCTTTGCGGGTACGTGGGCCAGCGGCTGGAAAAACCCGTGCCCGTCAAGGGGCTTTTCTGAATCGGTCAAAAAACTTCCGGATATTGCAGGAAGTTTTTTCATTTCATCAAAAAAATATTCGGAAAACCCGTCCGCGCCCCTTTTCAAGCAGAGGAAGAACTGTTATAATACAAATGGAACGCAAAAGCGTTTACAACGCGAGAGGAGACCTGATTCCCATGAAAAAGCTGATTTCCCTCCTGCTGGCCGCCTGCATGCTGCTGGGCCTTGTGTCCGCGGCTTCCGCCGAAAACACGGAATGGAAAGTGGCCATGATCACCGACTACGGCGACATTACCGACCAGTCCTTCAACCAGACCACCTATGAGGCCGCCAAGGCCTTCTGCGAAGCCAACAACATTCCCTTCACCTACTTTAAGCCCACCGGCGACAGCACCGCCGAGCGCGTGGCCATGGTGGACGCCGCGGTGGACGGGGGCTACAACGTTCTGGTGATGCCCGGCTATGCCTTCGGCGGCACCATCGTGGAAACCTCCGAGCTGTACCCCGACGTGAAGTTCATCGCCCTGGACGTGGGCGCGGGCGACATCCTGGAGGCCGCCCTGGGCGCTTCCTACGACTATAACCCCGATAACTGGACCGTGACCGATCATTACTATGCCGACAACGTGTTCAGCGCCGTGTATCAGGAAGAGCTGTGCGGCTACATGGCCGGCTATGCGGCCGTGAAGCTGGGCTACCGTCACCTGGGCTTCCTGGGCGGCATGGCCGTGCCCGCCGTGATCCGCTACGGCTACGGCTTCGTACAGGGCGCGGACGCCGCGGCTGTGGAGCTGGATGTCGCCAATGATGTGACCGTTGAATACGTATACGGCAACCAGTTCTACGGCGACGCCGACATCACCGCCTACATGGACAACTGGTATCAGACCCTGGGTGTGGAAGTGGTGTTCGCCTGCGGCGGCGCCATCTATTCCTCCGCTGCCGAAGCGGCCGTGAAGGTAGAGAACGGCAAGGTCATCGGCGTGGACGTGGACCAGGCCGCCCTCATCGACGGCGCGTATAAGGAAGGCCTCACCGTGACCTCCGCCATGAAGGGCCTGGGCGCCACGGTGGACACCCTGCTCACCGCCACCTGCATCGAAGGCATCTTTGACGAGAGCTATGCCGGCAAGATCGAGACCCTGGGCCTGGTGACCGGCGACGATCCCGCCGCCAACTATGTGCAGCTGGGCACCACCCAGTGGAGCGATTCCTTTACCGAGGATGATTACAAGGCGCTGGTGAAGGCCATGTTCGACGGCACCGTCACCGTGTCCAACGCCACGGACGCCGCTCCCGCCACCACCATCACCCTCAACGAATACGGCAACGTGAAGTAATTTTCCCGTCCCGGGGATGGATACGCTTCGATGCGTTTCCTCCCCGGGCTTTTGACAAAAGCCCCTCGTTCCATCGCCTTGGGTGAAACGGGGGTTTTTGTCAAAATCCGGCGAGGCGATCGCCGGAGCGGGCGCTTTGTTTCCACATTTAACGCCGTCGCATGGGAGGTATGCCCCTTGGAAAATCCTTACGCCATTGAAATGCTGAACATCACCAAGCGCTTTCCCGGCATCGTCGCAAACGACAATATTACCCTTCAGCTCCGCAAGGGCGAAATCCACGCCCTGCTTGGGGAAAACGGCGCGGGCAAATCCACGCTGATGAGCGTGCTGTTCGGCCTGTACCAGCCCGAGGAGGGCGTCATCAAAAAAGACGGGAAAGAGGTTTCCATCAAAAACCCCAACGACGCCACCGCCCTGGGCATCGGCATGGTGCACCAGCACTTTAAGCTGGTGGAGTGCTTCACCGTGCTGGACAACATCATTCTGGGCATGGAACCCACGAAAAACGGCTTCCTGCAGAAGGCCGAGGCCCGGAAAAAGATCGTCGCCCTGTCCGAGCGCTACGGCCTCCACGTAGACCCGGACGCCCGCATTGAGGACGTGACGGTGGGCATGCAGCAGCGCACGGAAATCCTGAAAATGCTCTACCGGGACAACGAAATCCTCATTTTTGACGAGCCCACCGCCGTGCTCACCCCCCAGGAAATCGACGAATTGATGCAGATCATGCGCAACCTGGCGGCGGAGGGCAAATCCATCCTGTTCATTTCCCATAAGCTGGCCGAAATCATGGCCGTGGCCGACCGCTGCACCGTGCTGCGCAAGGGCAAATACATCGGCACCGTGGATACGAAGGACACCACCGTGGAGGCCCTCTCCGCCATGATGGTGGGGCGGGACGTGAAATTCCATGTGGATAAGGAGGACAAGACTCCCGGCGACGTGATCCTTAAAATCGAGAACATGACCGTGGCCTCCCGGATGCACCATAACAACGCGGTCAAAAACGTGTCGTTGGAGGTGCGGGCCGGGGAAATCGTGTGCATCGCGGGCATCGACGGCAACGGGCAGACCGAGTTCGTATACGGCCTGGCGGGGCTGGAGCCCCTGGTGAGCGGCAAAATCACCCTGTGCGGCAAGGATATCACAAAGGCCTCCATCCGCAGCCGTTCCGTATCCGGCATCAGCCACATTCCGGAGGACCGGCACAAGCACGGCCTGGTGCTGGATTACACGCTGGAAGACAATATTGTGCTGCAGCGCTATTTTGAACCGGAATTTACGAAGGCCGGGTTCCTGCGGCGGAAAAACATCCGCAGCTATGCCGAAAAGCTCATCGACCAGTACGACGTCCGCTCGGGCCAGGGGCCCGTCACCGTGGCCCGCAGCATGTCGGGCGGCAACCAGCAAAAGGCCATCGTGGCCCGGGAAATCGACCGGGATCCCCAATTGCTCATCGCCGTGCAGCCCACCCGGGGCCTGGACGTGGGCGCCATTGAGTACATCCACCGGCAGATCGTGGCCCAGCGGGACGCGGGCAAGGCGGTGCTGCTGGTGTCCCTGGAAATGGACGAGGTGATGGACGTGTCCGACCGGATCCTGGTCATGTACGAGGGCGAGATCGTGGGCGAACTGGACCCCAGGACCGCCACCGCCGAAGAAATGGGCCTGTACATGGCAGGCGCCAAGAGAAAGGAGCAATAAGCCATGGAAAAGAAACGCGCTTCTCTCCTTCGCAATCCCGGCGTGCAGACCCTGCTGTCTTCCCTGCTGTGCATTCTGCTGGGCCTGGTGATCGGCTATATCGCGCTGCTCATCATCAATCCCGCCGGGGCCTGGGGCGCCATTACGGCCATCGTCAAGAATTTCTGGAATTACGGCCGCACAAATCTGCAATTGCGCTATCTTGGCAATACCCTGGTCAAGACCGCACCGCTGCTCATGTGCAGCCTGTCCGTGCTGTTTGCCTATAAGGTGGGCCTGTTCAATATCGGCGCGGCGGGGCAGTATGTGGCCGGGGCGGGGGCTGCGCTGTACTTCGCCCTGGCCCTGAAAATGCCCTGGTGGGTATGCATGATCGCGGCCATCCTGGCGGGTGCGGTGCTCGGGTGCATTTCGGGGGCCCTCAAATCCTTCTGCAACGTGAACGAGGTCATTTCCTGCATCATGCTCAACTGGATCGCCCTCTACACCGTCAACAGCCTGCTCAATCCCGTCAAGAACCCCACCAGCCCCTACACCATGGGCCTGACCAGCGTCAATCCCGAAGCGGTCATGCCGTCCCTTGGCATTGAAAAGCTCTTTACCAATAACCGCTATACCACCCTGGCCATTCCCCTGGCCATTGTGATAGCGGTGCTCATCTGGGTGCTGCTGAGCAAGACAAAGCTGGGCTACGAACTCAAGGCCACCGGCCTCAACAAGCACGCGGCCAAGTATGCCGGCATGCGGGAAAAGACCAATATCATCCTCACCATGGCCATCGCCGGCGGCCTGGCCGGCCTGGGGGCGGCCATGATGTACCTGACCGGGTTCGAGGAATGGTCGGTCACCCAGTCCTCCGTGCCCGCCATGGGCTTTAACGGCATTGCCGCCGCTTTCCTGGGCGGGCTGCACCCCATCGGCGCGATCTTCTCCTCCTTCTTCATCCAGCACATCACCAACGGCGGCGGTTACGTGGATATGACCATGTATTCCTCCGATATTTCCGATTTCATTTCCTCCATGATTATCTACCTGTGCGGCTTCGTGCTGTTCTTCCGGCAGTTCATGAGCAGCCGTCTGGCCCGCCGGGACGAAGCGCGGAAAGGGGGCAAACAATAATGCTGCTGCTCATTCAATATACGCTGATTTTCGCGTCCGTGCTGCTGCTGGTGGCCCTGGGCGGGTGCTTTTCGGAGCATTCCGGCGTCATCAATATCGGCCTGGAGGGCATTATGGTGTTCGGCGCCCTGGGCGGCGCGCTGATGATGAAATACCTGCCCGCCGACGCGCCCGCCGCCGTGATTATCCTGCTCTCCATCGGGGCGGCCATGCTGGTGGGAATTATCTATTCCCTGCTGCTGGCCGTGGCCGCCATTAACTTCAAGGCGGATCAGACATTGGTCGGCACCGCCATGAACCTGCTGGGCGTCGCCGCCGCCACCGTGTTCGTCAAGGCCATCAACACCGCCGAAAATCCCAACAACGTGTCCTCCACCATTCAGTACATCAACGCGAAAAAGGCGTTCCTCGTCAATATCGGCGGGTTTGAATTCAACTGGTTTATGGCCCTGGCCGTGGCGCTGCTGCTCCTTTCCTGGGTGCTGCTCTACAAGACCCGGTTCGGCCTGCGCCTCCAGGCCTGCGGCGAGCATCCCCAGGCCGCCGATTCCGTGGGCATCAACGTATATAAAATGCGGTACGCCGGAGTCATGCTCTCCGGGCTCCTGGGCGGCGTGGGCGGCCTGGTGTACATCACCGCGGGCGTGAGCGAATGGAAATTCGAAAACGGCGTGGCCGGTTTCGGGTTCCTGGCCCTGGCCGTCATGATCTTCGGCCAGTGGAAGCCCTTCCGCATCGCCCTGGCCGCGCTGCTCTTCGGCCTGTTCCGCGCCCTGAGCAACGTGTATACCGGCTTTGATTTTCTGGCTTCCCTCAACCTGCCCAGCACCGTCTACAATATGCTGCCCTATATCATTTCCCTGATCGTTCTGGCCCTGACCAGCCAGAAATCCGCCGCCCCCAAGGCCGAGGGCATTCCCTACGACAAGGGCTCCAGGTAGGGACCTTTGGGGGCCTCTTCGGCCCCCAAACCCCTGAACCAGGGGATTGAATCCCCTGGACCCGCATTTGCGGAACGGGGTTAGCAATTGCTTCCAAGTTGTGTGCCGCTGTTACATTTTGCACGCGATAGCAAAACGGTCCCAGGGCAACCAGAAAAGCCGGGAAAACCGCCGGGGAAAAGCAAGCTTTTCCCGATCGGTTGTTCCCGGCTTTTCCCCGGATACGCAAGCGTATCCGGGCTGGCGGCGTTCCGCCGCCGTGCCCTGGGCCTGCGCGGGTGGTTCTTCGTTTCGTTCGTATTGTGCGGCTTAATCGCCACCATGTTTTGCATGCGGCGAGCCGCTTGACAAGCGTCGTGTGTCGGAATAACGAAACGCCTTGCAAGCGCAGCGGGCGGCAAGTCCCGCTTTGCAACAACGTTTTGCGCACAGCGAGATACTTTTTCGTTATCCGTTCGCCGGGGCAAGGCGGCCTTTGGCCGCCGCCCGGAGGGCTTGCCCTCCGGAGAAAGACAAAATGCCCGATCCGCAGGGCGTGCTTGCACGCATCTCGGTCGGGCTTTTGGATTTCGTGCTGCCCCGGCGTCTCCTTGTGATGCCCTCAAGCAGCAGCGGCACACTGTTTGATTTACACGTCCACTCTGTTCCGCAGCCGCGGGTCCAGGGGATTCAATCCCCTGGTTCAGGGGTCCGGGGCCGAAGAGGCCCCCGCTCGACCCTTTGACGGATTTTTGCAGCATTATTTTTGAGCGCACCGGTGGAAAAAATGCCCGGCAGCTGGTATAATAGCCATGCGCGGCGAAGGCCGCGGAAAAAATCGGGAGATGATGAAATGACCACCTACGTTTGCGGGCACCGGAACCCGGACACGGACGCCATCGTATCCGCCATGGCGTATGCCGCCCTGTGCAATGCCCTGGGGGACAACGGCTATATTCCCGTCCGGCTGGGGCCGCCCAACGACGAGACGTCTTTTCTGCTGCAGAAATTCGGGTTTGAAGCGCCCCTGCAGATTTCCAACGTGCGCACCCAGGTGCGGGATATCGAAATCGAGCATCCGCCCATGGTGAACCCCGGGGTGCCCATCAGCCACGTATGGGAAATCATGGGCGAGAACCAGGAATACAGCGCCGTGCCCGTGGTGCACGAGGACGGCTCCATTTACGGCATCGTCACCACCCGCCTGATTGCCGAAAGCGATATGCGCACCATATCCGAACCCCGGCTGGATCAGGCCCCGGTGTACAATATCCTGAACGTGCTGGAAGGGCACATCCTGAACGAAAACGACGACGCGTTCGACCTGATTTCGGGCAACGTGATCGTGGCCCTGCCTGCGGCGGGCGGATGCCTGCGGGGCGCAAAGGCCGGGGACATCGTGCTCTGCGGCCAGCAGGCGGACGCGGTGGAGCAGGCCCTTAATCTGGGCGCGGGCTGCGTGATTCTGTGTCAGAGCGAACTGGCGGCCAAATACAAGGGCCTGCGGTCAAGCACCTGCGTCATCACCACGCCCTTTGACGTGTGGCGGGCGGCGCGGCTGCTGCATTTGACCGTGCCCGTGGGCCGCATCACCAAATCGGATCACTTGGTGTGCTTCCACCTGGACGATTACCTGGACGACGTGCGGGAAATCATCCTCAAAAACCGCTACCGCTGCTTCCCCGTGCTGGACCAGGACGAGCGCGTGGTGGGCCTGCTCAACCGCCATCACCTCCTGCGGCCCAACCGCAAGCGGGTGGTGCTGGTGGACCACAACGAGGTTTCCCAGTCCATTCCCGGACTGGACCAGGCCGAAATCGCGGGAGTCATCGACCATCATCGCCTGGCCGACGTGCAGACGGGGTATCCCACCTTCATGCGCAACGAGCCTGTGGGTTCCAGCACCACCATCGTGGCCACCATGTTCCAGGAAAACGGCCTCATGCCGGGGGAAAAGCTGGCGGGGCTCATGGCCGCCGCCATCGTCAGCGACACGGTGATGTTCAAATCCCCCACCGCCACCCCCCGGGACCGGAAAATGGCCGAGCGCCTGGCCAAGATCGCCGACATCGATCTGGAGGCCCTGGGCCGGGAGGTGTTTTCGGCCAGCTCCTCCGAAAAGCCCGTGGAAACGCTGCTCAATACGGATTTCAAGGAATTCCATATTGCCGAGCACAATATCGGTATCAGCCAATTGACCACCATGGACACCGCCGCCCTCCTGGCCCGGCGGGACGAATTCATGGCCGCCATGGAAGCCATGAAGGAAAAGAAGGGGTACGATCTGGTGCTGCTCATGATTACCGACGTGCTCAAGGAAGGCACCGAGCTGCTTTTCCTGGGGGACCGGGAAACCGTCAAACAGGCCTTCGGCCTGCGGGGGCAGATCGGAAACCAGGTGTTCCTCCAGGGCGTGGTTTCCAGGAAAAAGCAGGTCGTGCCCGCTCTGGCGCTTCTGTGGGGCTGATGGGCCCGGGCAGGAAAAAAGCAAAAGATAGGAACGGAGCTTCCCGACGTTATGAAAATATCTTTCCAAACAAAGCCGCGCATGCTCCGCCGGGTCGCGGTGCTGTTTCTCGGCGTGATCACAATGGGCCTGTGCGTGGCGGTGTTCGATCAGCTGGGGTTCGGCGCGGATCCCTGCTCCGCCATGAACCTGGCCGTGAGCCGGCTGATTGGCTGGGGTTTCGGAACGTATCAGCTGCTTTTCAATATCGCGCTGCTGGCGGTGGTGATTCTGCTCAAGGGCGCCGGCCGGATCGGCCTGGGCACCCTGGCCAATATGGTGCTGGTGGGCTATGCCGCGGACGCGGGCGAGTGGATTCTGAACCGCACTCACCCCCTGACGGGGGAAACGCTGGCCGTAAAGCTGGTCGTATTCGTGCCCGCTATCGCCCTGTTCCTGGTGGCGCTGGCTTTTTACATGGTGGTGGATCTGGGTGCCGCGCCCTATGACGCCGCGCCCCAGCTCATCGCCGCCAGGCAAAACCGGTTCAGCCCGGCCGTCGTCCGGGTGGCCTGGGACGTGGCCGCCATTGTCATCTGCCTGCTGGCCGGCGGCACCGTGGGCCCGGTTACCCTCGCCATCGGCTTCCTGCTGGGCCCGGTTATTTCGGCCATTGCCCGGCGGTTCCGGCAGTATTTCTGACGTTCCCGGCGCGGCCGGAAAGCAGACGCCCATTCAAAACCGCAAGGAGGGCCCTATGATCCGGATTCTGTTCGTCTGCCTGGGCAATATCTGCCGCAGTCCCATGGCCGAATTCATCATGAAGGACAAGGTACGGCGGGCCGGACTGGAAAATGCGTTCTACATCGAGTCTGCCGCCACCAGCACGGAAGAGCTGGGCAACCCGGTCTATCCCCCGGCCCAAAGAAAGCTGCAGGAGCACGGCATTTCCTGCGCGGGCAAGCGCGCCCGGCAGATGCAGCGGGCGGATTACGGCCGTTTCGATCTGCTGGTGGGCATGGATATGGAAAATCTGCGGCATATGCGCCAGATCGCCGGGGGCGATCCGGAAAACAAAATGCGCCTGCTTCTGGAATTTACCGCTCATCCCCGCGCCGTGGCCGACCCCTGGTATACCCGGGATTTTGACGCCGCCTGGCGGGACATTGAAGCGGGATGCGAAGGGCTGCTGCGGGCACTCGGCCGTATTGACAAAAACCAGGGAAATCCGTAAAATAGAAAAGAAGGAGAGACAGGCGCCTATCGAAAGGAGCTGCGCATGAACACCTTTCCCCTGATCCGTTCGCTGAAATCCGCCGTCGCGGGCACGGTGCTGGTGGCCGTGCCGATGCTTTTGCTGTCTTTTTCGCCGCTGACGGGGATTTACGCCGCCATGCTTTTCCTGATGGTCTATCCCCTGGCGGTGTGCATTGTGGGGGCGGTGTGCGGCCTGGCGCCCATGATTGTGGACGCCCTGGCCGGGATTTACGCCCTGGGGATGCTGCTGGGCCTGAAAGGCGCGGGGATTGGGGCCGTATATCTGCTGCCCATTCTGGCCGGTTTTTTGCTGCTCGTTCATTTCCGCGTTCCCTTCTGGAAAGGGTG
>CANQKI010000009.1 GCA_947624355.1 uncultured Clostridia bacterium
CAGACGAAATAGCGGCCCTCGGGGGTTTTGCCGTCGCCCTCCCGGCATTTGGGCCCCTGGGGCGCGCTGCCCAGGGCGGCGCGGCATTGCAGGAGCACGGCTCCTTCGTCGTCAATGGCCGTGAGGCGGCGACGACCCTTTTCGATCAGAATCCGCATGGCTTCCTCTCCCCGGTACGATTTTTTCTATGATAACATGGACGACCGTCGGCTGCCAATAGAAAAATCCGTGAAAAAGTTTCGCGGAAAAACGGAACGGATTTTTCGGGGCCTGCCTGAACGCTGCCGTTGAAAAACCTTTTGCGCCGCTGTATAATATTTCCGGAAGCGAAATGAAAACGCGCTGCCGAAAGGGAGGAAACGATGAAATGAACGGGCTGCATATTTACGCCTTTGCGGACGAGGCTTCCGGCAGGATGGAGGGTCAGATTGCCGCCATGACCCGCAACGGCCTTCAGGGCCTGGAGATCCGGGGCGTGGACGGGCAGAATATTGCCGACATTACCCCGCAAAATGCCCGGGAAGTGCGGAAAAAGCTGGACGACGCGGGCCTTTGCGTCTGGTCCGTGGGTTCGCCCATCGGCAAAATCGATATCGTTCAGGGGGATTTTGCGGCGCACCTGGACCAGCTGCGTCACACGCTGGATTTGGCGGATATTCTGGGGGCAAAAAATCTGCGGATGTTCTCCTTCTATCTTCCCGCCGGGGAAACGGAAAAATGGCGGGGCAAGGTGTTCGACCAGATGGGCGCCATGCTGGGAGCGGCGGCAGGCAGCGGCGTCACCCTCTGCCACGAGAACGAAAAAGGCATTTACGGCGACAATGCCGATCGGTGCCATGAACTGCTGCAGGCGTTTCCGGTCCTGGCCGGGGTGTTCGACCCGGCGAATTTCGTCCAGTGCAATCAGGATACGTTGGAAGCCTGGGACCTGCTGAAGGACAGAATACTGTATTTGCATATCAAGGACGCGCTGCCGGACGGCCGGGTGGTGCCGGCGGGCAAGGGCGCGGGCCATGTGGCGGCCATTCTGAAGGATTTCTTTGCCCGGGGCGGCCGACATGTGACGGTGGAACCCCATCTGAGCGTTTTTGACGGGCTGCGCGCGCTGGAACGCGCGGGGAAGGAAACGAAAATCGATCCTTACAGCTACCCAAGCTCCGACGCCGCGTTCGACGCCGCCTGCCGTGCGCTCCGGACATTGATGGAAAAAGAAAACGAACAAAAGTAATCCGGCATCGCAGGGCGTCAAAAACCTGTTTTTTGACGCCAAAAAACGGCGACGGGAATGATCCCGTCACCGTTTTTCTATCTGGCGCCGGTATTTGCGCCGGGCATTTTTTACATGATCAGCGTAAGCAGAAGGGGCATGAACACGGCGGGGAGCAGGTCGCCCACGGGAATATGGTCCTTCCGGATCATATTCAGGCCGATGCCCAGAATCAGCACGCCGCCCACGGCGCTCATTTCCGTGACCACGCGGTCGCTGAGCAGGGGCTCCACGGCCTGGGCCAGCAGGGCGATGCCTCCCTGATAGATGAGCACGGGCACGGCGGAAAGCAGCACGCCGGGCCCCAGGGTGCCGGTCAGGATAACGCTGCTGACCCCGTCCAGCACGGATTTGGCGAAGAGGGTGCTGTGGTCCCCCCGGAGGCCGGAATCCATGCTGCCCACAATGGCCATGGCCCCCACGCAGTACATGAGGGTGGCGGTGACGAAACCCTTGCCGAAGGAATCGCCCTCGGCGGAGGAAAAGCGCTTCTGCAGCCGGGCCCCCAGGCGGTCCAGCCGCTCCTCGATTTTGAGGAGCACGCCGATAATTCCCCCCGCTACCACGGACAGAATCACCAGCATTTCATTGCCTGTGCCCAGGGCCCCCTTGAGCCCGATCATGATGACGCACAAGCCCATGCCCAGCATCACGGTATTCCGCAGCTTTTCGGGCAGCCCCTTGCGCAGCAGCAGCCCCAGCAGGCCGCCCGCCAGGATGGCGGCCATGTTCACCAGCGTTCCGATCATTGCGCTTTTGTTCCTTTCCGGCACGTAAAAAAGACGGAGCGGGCCAGCGCCTTTCCGTGCCTGCGATGAATCCGATGGGTCAGACCGCCGCGCCCGCCAGCGCCGCCACCAGGGACAGCACCATCAGCGCGCACAGAACAATACAGATTACCCGGGTCCAGAACTTCTTTTTATCCTGTTTGGAAGATTTGACAGAAGTCATGGCAACATATCTCCTTGCACTTGCATGAAATTCAGGCCTGTTCGGCGTAATAGGCCTCGATGGCCTTGGAAAGCTGGTCGGGGCAGGAAGTGTCGCCCCGGCAGATCACGCCGCGCAGCAGGTTTTTCACTTCTTCGGCGGGGCGGCCGATCACCATCCGGGCCAGGCCCTGGGTGTTGCCCCGGCAGCCGCCGATGAATTTGCATTCGGTGATGATGCCGTTTTCGATGTTCAGGTCAATCTGGGAAGAACAGGTGCCGTGGGTCTTGTAATGCATGGTCATATGAATCCCTCCTGTAATAGAATAAGTGTTTACTCATGCCGCGGGTCGTCCCGCAAAATGGCGTAGAGGCACACGTCCACATACCGGCCCTTGTTGATGAGCCGCCCCCGCAGCGTGCCCTCGTACCGCATGCCCACATGGGCCATCACCCGGCCGGAGGCGGGGTTGTCCGTTTCGTGCTGGGCCTCGATGCGGTGCAGGTTCAGGGTGTTGAACCCGAAATCAATCACCGCCCGGAGCGCCTCGGTCATGATGCCGCGGTTCCAGTAATCCCGCGCCAGGCTGTAGCCCACTTCGCCGCTTTTATGGTCGGGATTGATCCACATAAAGCCGATGGTACCGATCATGCGGCCGCTGTCCCGCAGGGTGATGGCGAAGGAAGCGGGCTGGCCCCTGCGGTACTGCCGGATGGCGGCCCGCAGAAATTCCCGGGATTGGCCCACGCTTCTGTGGGCGTCCCAGAGCACATGGCGGCTTACCTCCCGGTCCTGGGCGTAGGTGTACAGGTCCCGGGCGTCGCTCATGCGCATGGGGCGCAGAATCAGCCGCTCCGTTTCCAGCACGGGCAGGTGGGAAAAGATGTTCTGGTAAAACAGCATCGTTCGGTATTCCCTCATCACAGGCTGCGCGTGCCGGGCGCGGGCCACACGCCCTGCCCTTCCAGAACGGAGAAGACCAGCAGCACAATGCCGAGGGCCAGCGCCAGCAGCATGATCACCAGCGCCAGGCGGTACACGGGGTGCTTTTCTTTCTTCATGGACGCGCTCCTTTGGCAGAAAACGGTAAATTTATTTTACAAGCGGGGAAGAAGAGGCGGCGCTGGCTCGTTGTATGGACGGGGGATCGAAATCGCCCCGCCCGTCCCGGGCATGCAGCGCCCGGTCGGCCATGAGGAGGCCGATCAGGGTCTTGGCGTCCCGAAGCTCGCCCCGCATGCACAGATCCACCGCTTCCCGAAGGGGCATTTTCGTCAGGTTCAGAAATTCGTCCTCGTCCGGGTGGGTGCGGTGCTGGGAAAGGCCGGTGGCCAGGTAAAGGGCGATGCGCTCGGTGCAGAACCCCGGCGTGGTGTCAATCCGGGAGAGCAGCTGCCAATTTTCGGCGCGCAGGCCGGTTTCTTCTTCCAGTTCGCGCTGGGCGGCGTGGAAGGGGTCTTCCTCCGGGGAATCCAGCTTGCCCGCCGGAATTTCCCAGGTGAAGCGCCCGGCGGCGACGCGGTGCTGGCGCACCAGGGTCACGTTTCCTTCGCTGTCCACCGGCACGATGGCGGCGGCCCCGTTGTGGCGCACGATTTCCCGCAGGGCTTCCTTTCCGTTGGGCAGGGACACCTGCCAGTGTTCCACGTTGATGAGTTTTCCGTGAAAAACCTCCCGGGAAGAAAGGATCGTTTCCCGAAGCGCTTCGTCTCCCATGCGGCTTTCGCCCCTCTCGCTGAAATCAACCCTCTGTATATTCCACATAAAGTGTCCAAATCCTGCCGCGGACGAAGGAATATCCGGGGAAAAAACACGGAATCCGGACGGATAACAATTGACATTGTTACCGTTTTGTAATACAATTGAAATAATCCATGAGCAAATGGACTTTTCCAAGGGAGGCTTCGCGGATGAAAACGAAACTGCTTGTACTGGCGCTGCTGCTGGGGCTGTTCATGGCGCTGCCTGTGAGCGGCTTTACGGAAGCAATGGCGGTTCCTGTGACGATGAGCCTGGAATGGACGGATGAAATGGGCGGCGTGCAGTCCGCTCCCGCCGCGCCGGTTTCCTATCCGGGCTATGAAAACTGTTTTTGGGCGCAGGTGCCGGCGGAAGCCCTTTTTTCCCTGACTCTCCGCATTGCCGATCCCACGGGAACGTACGGCTTTTTTTCCATGAGCGACGGCTCCTCCCTGGGCCCGGTGATGGATGCGGGCACGGGGCTGACGGACGCGACGCCCGTGGAAATCATGTGCTTTACGGCGGACGGCCAGCCCGGCGCGCTGCTGCGGCTGTACGTATCCACCCTGGCGCCCATGCCGGAGGATCCGGCCGCCGCTGCGCCGGTGCAGCCGGTGGACGTGCCGGTTTATTACCGCAGCCATGACGGCCTGAGCGTGGCCATGGATGCCTCCGTCCATCTGGAAGAGGGCGTGCATGACGTGTATGCCGATCCCCAGGGGCTGCTGGAAAATTATGTGCTGGACGGGAACAATGTCCAGCAGGTGACAGTGGACGCCAATGGAGCCACGCCCAGCGAAGTTATTTTCTACTACAATTATGTTCCGCCGGTGGTGAACCCGGTGGAAGTGTGGGTGTACTACAAGGATTATGAGGGCCAGGATGTGGCGACGGCGACGACCGTGATGTTGGAGGAAGGTACCCATGACGTGTACGCCCAGCCCGCCGACCTGAAGGAAAACTATGTGCTGGACGGAAACGATGTCCAGCAGGTAACGGTGGATGCGAACGGCGCGAACCCGTCTTCCGTGACCTTCTATTATAATTACGTTCCGCCGGTGGTAAGCCCGGTGGAAGTACAGGTATACTACAAGGATTATGAGGGCCAGGACGTGGCGACGGCGACGACCGTGATGGTGGAGGAAGGTACCCATGACGTATATGCCCAGCCCGCCGACCTGAAGGAAAACTATGTGCTGGACGGAAACGATGTCCAGCAGGTAACGGTGGACATGAACGGCGCGAACCCGTCTTCCGTGACCTTCTATTATAATTACGTTCCGCCGGTGGTGAACCCGGTGGAAGTACAGGTATACTACAAGGATAATGAGGGCCAGGACGTGGCGACGGCGACGACCGTGATGGTGGAGGAAGGTACCCATGACGTATATGCCCAGCCCGCCGACCTGAAGGAAAACTATGTGCTGGACGGAAACGATGTCCAGCAGGTCACGGTGGATGCGAACGGGGCCAATCCCAGCGAAGTCATTTTTTACTACAATTACGTTCCGCCGGTGGTGAACCCGGTGGAAGTACAGGTATACTACAAGGATTATGAGGGCCAGGACGTGGCGACGCCCACCGCCCAAAGGGTGGAGGAAGGCACCCATGACGTATATGCCGCGCCTGAGGATCTGCTGGAAAACTACGTGCTGGACGGCAGCAACGTGCAGCAGGTGACGGTGGATATAAACGGCGCGAATCCGCCTTCCGTGACCTTCTACTATATTTACGAAAAACCGGCTCCCGTTACCGGCACCCTCCGGGTGCGGCTGCTGGAGGCGGGCACGGAAGCCGAGCTGTACGCCTATGACCAGGAAGTGATTCTGGACACGGTAAACACCATCGAGGCCGATCTGACGATGCTGCCCGCCCAGTACGCCCCTGCGGGGGAGACCCGGATGGACGTGTATGTGGATGAAAACGGCGTGGCCGCTTTGGAACCGGTGTTCTACTTTGTGAACACGGCGCCCGCCGACGCACCCACGGAAATCCCCACGGAAATCCCAACTGAGATTCCGACTGAAATCCCGACTGAGATTCCCACCGAAATTCCTACGGAAATTCCGACGGAGATCCCTGCCGAAATCCCCACCGAAATTCCTACGGAAATTCCCACCGAAATCCCCACAGATGCGCCCACGGAATTGCCGCCGGTGCTCGTGCCCATCCGGTATCTCAACGAAGAAAACGGTATGCCGGTAGCCACGGACGGCCAGGCGGAATGCCCGTCCGGCCAGGTGACGGCGGTGTACGCCAATCCCCAGGACCTGCTGGAGGGCTATGCGCTGGCGGGCGACGGGGTTGTCAACATCACGGTGGATGCCCAGGGCGTCGCCGAACCGGCGGAGGCGGTGTTCTATTACCGGCTTGCCCAGGCGGAACCGCCGGTCATTGAGCCCCGGGAAATTGACGTATGGTATCTGTTCACGGACGAAACCCAGGCGGCCTCGCCCACGGTGTTTACCTGCCAGCCCGGGGAAAACACGGTGTATCCCGAGCCCGCCGACCTGCCCGAGGGCAGCGTGCTGACGGGGGCGGAATATTATACCGTCACCCTGGATGAATACGGCCTGAGCACGGAAAACGTGACCTTCTATTACGAAAAGCCCCAGGCGGCCCCCACGGTCCCCCCTGCCATGGTGCGGGTGCGTTACCTCCTGCAGGACGGTACGCCCATTGCTGCCGAGCAGAATATCATGGTGGCCCCGGGGGATGTGCCCGTAGCGGCCAATCCCGCCGATCTGCCGGACGGCTATTTGCTGGACGGCGAGAATACCCAGATGGTGCATGTGGATGAAAACGGGGCCAATCCCGCCGAAATCATCTTCTATTACCGGGAGGCCAGGCCCGCCATGGGCGTGGCGCTTGTGCCGGTGAAATATTACCGGCCTGACGGCACGACCGTGTTCTACAGCGATACCGTCACATGCATGCAGGGCAATGAAAACGTGATTTCCGTCGACTGGAACATCGTGGCGCAAAACGGCGGCGAAAACTATACGGTTCCCGGCGGGGACAGCGTTTCGGTGACCGTGGATGAAAACGGCACGGCCACCCCGGCCGAAGTGAATTTCTTCTTTACCGTGCCCGAAACGCCCACTGACGCCCCCACCAACGTTCCCACCGTCACCGAGCCCGTGAAGATCACCGTGTTCTACGTGACGGATATGGGCGTGGATGTGGCGGCCAGCCAGGAAAAGGACTGCTATATCGGCAATAACGTCATCGAGGCGACGCCCGTCAATCTGCTGCCAAACTATGTGCTGGTCGGCGAAACCACCCAGAACGTCGTTCTTTCCGCCGACGGCACACTGACCCCGGATATCGTGATTTTCAACTATACCTACGTGCCCACGGCTTCCCCCGTGCCGCCCACTCCCTCGCCCCTTCCCTATGAATACGAGCCCATGGACGGCTACTGCTATCCCAAGAACGACGGGATGAATTTCCGCTCCGGCCCTTCCACCGGCACCGGCGTGCTGCGCACCCTGAAAAAGAGCGACCTGGCCCATATCATCGGCCAGACCCAGAACGATGAGGGGCAGACCTGGTATGTGGCCGAGGTGGAAGGCCAGCAGGGCTTCCTGATTTCCACGCTGGTCAGGGTGCTGACGGACGAGGAAGTGGCCGCGCTGTTCGGCTACACCGCGCCCCCCACCACGCCGCCGCCCACGCCCATTCCGGACGGCGTGGCCATTGAGCGCTGGGCCTATACCAACGCCAAGGTCAATTTCCGCCGGGAGCCCTCCACAAAAGGCAATACCCTCATCAACGAGCTCAGCCGGAATACGGCCGTGTGGGTCTATTCCGCCTCCACGGTGGACGATGCGCAATGGTATTCCGTGCTGGTCAACGGCACGCCGGGGTACCTGATGGCCCAGTATGTGGATGTGTGCAGCCAGGCGGAAAGCGATCAGCTGCAGTCCCAGCTGTCGTCGCCCATGCCCACTTCTTCGCCCTCTCCCGCCCCCGTGACGGATACCCCCGCGCCTACCGACCTGCCCACGCCCACGCCTACCGCCGTGGTGACCGGCACCCCCGTGCCCGAAAGCTACAAGGGCTATGCCCTGACCCGCTGGCAGGTGGCCCTGCGTCCCGGCGTCAGCGACGAAGCCATTCTGGAATGGCTGACGGTGGACCGGCTGGTGTACGTGTCTGGCCAGACGTATGTGGGCGGCGTGGCCTGGTCCTCCGTGCAGGCGATGGAAAGCGGCAATTACGGCTTTGTGGTGGACGAAGCGCTTATGCGCATCACCAACGAGGAAGCCCAGCGCTACCTGGACGCCCTGCAGCCCGCCGCCACCGCCACCCCCGAACCCGCGCAGCAGTACGGCTTTGCCATGACCCTGGGGGACGGCGTGCCCTTCCGGGCCTTCCCGGACCAGGTGGGCGAAATCTATACGCTGCTGCCTTACAGCACCGTGGTCAGCGTGCAGGGCCAGGTCTATACCGGCGATATCGGCTGGCATGTGGTGCAGTACAACGGCCTGTGGGGTTATGTGCGTCAGGATCAGCTGCGCATGCTCAGCGAGGATGAAACGATCGCGTATCTCCAGTCCCTGGAGTCCGCCACGCCCACGCCCAGCCCCGCGCCGACCCCCGAACCGCCCACCCAGAACAGCCTGTCCAGCTACGGCTATGTGCAAAGCACGTCGGGCAGGGTGAACCTGCGTTCGGAGCCCAGCACTTCTTCCACCCGCCTGCGCCTGCTGGATAATTACGCCTTCGCCCTGGTTATGGGCACGGTACAGAATGAGGAAGGCACCTGGTATCATGTCAGCCAGGCGGGCACTGTGGGCTATATCCACGGCGACTATTTCAAAGTGCTCACCATTTCCGAGCTTTCCAATTTCCTGCAGAGCGACGAATACCGGAACGCCAACGACGCGCCGGGCAATACGGGCGCGGGCCAGATTCAGCCCGTGGAGGATTACAACCAGGGCGTGTGGCAGAACCCGGCCCTGAACGCCTCCTATGAGCCCTTCAACCCCTACCTTACCCCCACCCCCAACCCGGAGCAATTGCCCACCGCCAGCCCGTCGTCCACGCCCACCCTGGAGCCCACGGCCACCCCCGAAATCGGCCAGCTGGGCCCGGGTACGGTGACCACCCCCGAACCTGAACAAACCAAGACGGGCGGCTCGGCCTGGCCCTGGCTGCTGCTCAGCCTGGCGGCCATCGGCGGCGGCGGCGCGTATTACGCCTACACCATTCACCGCAAGAACGAGCGCCGGCGGCAGGCTGTGCGCGCCCAGCAGGCGCGTCAGGCCCGGAATGCGGCCCAGCAGCCCCAGATGCGGGCAGCGGCCAATAACCCGGGCGGCCGGCCCAATCAGCAGGCGGCGCCCTTCATGCCGCCCCAGTCCGGGGCGCCCAGGGCTGGCCAGCAGCCCGGTTCCGTGCCCGCACGGCAGGAAACCGGCGCTTACAGGCCCTCTGTCCGGCAGCCCCAGGATCAGGCCGCATCCGCCCGTCCCGCCCCGCAGCCTCAGGGAACCCAGACCTACCGACCCCTGAACGGGCAGCAGTCCCAGGCGGGCGGCGGCACGCAGGTGTATTCCGCCTTCCGGAAACCGGCCGATCAGCAGGCCATGCCGGGGCAGAGCGGGCAGATTGCCGCGCCGCGTCCTGTTCAGCCAGCGACGCCGGCTCAGCCCGCGGCACAGAGTCAGTCTGCCGCCCAGAACCGGCCCGCTTCCCAGACGGAAGCGCAGCCCGAAACCTATCATCGGCAGCGCCGGGCGGACCGCCATAAGAACGAAAACGGCGAAGCATAACGGGAAAGAGTAAGTAAGGGAGAGGCGCTGGGAAAGCGCCCCTCCCGTTCCCGTATTTTCAAAAAATTGGAGGAACCGGAATGCGCTTTTCTCATCGGCTCGCTGCCCTCTGCCTGTGCCTGATGCTGGCGTTGCCCATGACGGCGGCGCGGGCGGAGGAAACGGCGGCGATCCCGCCCCTTTACGATCCGCCGGAATATGTGACCTGGCTGCTGGAAACCGCCCGGGGGGAAATCGGCTATACCGAAGAAAAAAACGGGAGCACCAAGTACGGTATCTGGTCGGGGGACCCGACGGCGGAATGGTGCGCCGAATTTCTGTGCTGGTGCGTCGACCGGGTGGACAAAGCCCACGGGACCAAATTGCTGGGCGCGGTATATCCCAACTATTCCGGCACCAATGTGGGCCGGAACTGGTTCATCCGGGAGGGGCGCTATGTGGCCCGCAGCGGCTTTGTGCCCGGCTGGGGCAGCCAGTGGTTTTCGAACGCGGACGCCGTCATGACCCCCAGCAGCTATGTGCCCCAGCCCGGGGACTGGGTGTTCTTTTCGGACAACGCCGCGGGGGATACCTCCCATGTGGCCATGGTGGAATACTGCGCATACGATGCGGAAGGGAGGCCCATGATTCATGTCATTGAGGGCAACAATCCCTCCGCCGTGGCGCGGAATGTGTATCCCGTCAATCATTGGGCCATCCTGGGATATGGCACGGTGCGGGATGTGGCCGGAATCGCCATGAAATTCGGCAACCAGGGCAGCAAGGTGGCCGCGCTGCAGCAGCTTTTCATGGACGCCGGGCTGTGGAACCTCAGCTACACCACGGACAAGTACGGCACCTATACGGAAAACGCGGTGAAGGCTTTTCAGAAAACGGCCGGGCTGGAGGAAACGGGCATTGCGGACTTTGCCACCCAGCGCGCCCTGCTTGCGTATGTGAACGCATTGCCTCGAACGAATGCGCCGTAAGGGAACGGCAGGAATTCCGCTTCCCATGTCGAATGTATTCATTTTGTGTTCCGGAAACGGATGAGAGGAGGAAACGCCTGTGCGGGATGTGGTGCTGGTGCTGAATTTTGACGCGGAGGCCAGCCGGGCCGTCACGCGGAAGCTGCGTGCGGAACGCGTTTTTTGCAGGATTGTGCCGGGAAGCATCTCCGCGGAGGAGATTTTGAGGCAGGAGCCCTTGGGGCTGCTGCTGGCGGGCGGCACGGAAGGTGGCGCGGAAAAAATGGACGAAGGAGCGCTGCAATTGGGCCTGCCTGTGCTGGCCCTGGGCGGCGCGGCCCGGACGCTGGCCGGAAAAATCGGCGGCAGCGTGGGGGAAACGGCCTTCTGCGGCGCCGTGGCGGGCCTTTGCTATGACGCGGAATGTCCCCTCTTCCAGGGCCTGGAGGGCGGCGAAAGAATGCTGTCCTGCGTGAGGCATTTGTCCCTGCCGGAGAACGCGCAGGCCATCTGCCGGGCGGGAGATGCGGCGGTGGGCTTTGCCTGCCAGGACGCGCCGGTTTTCGGCCTGCAGCTGGAGGCCGAGCCCAACGACCCGGAGGCCGCCCGGATCCTGCGCAATTTTGCCCTGAATATCTGCGGCTGCACGCCCTGGTGGGATGACGACGCCTTTGTTGCCCGGGCCACGGAGGAAATCGGCCGGACGGTGGGCGAAGGAAGGGCCGTATGCGTCATGACCGGCGGGCTGGATACCGGGGTGAGCGCCCTGCTGGCCTTCAAGGCCCTGGGCAGCCGGCTGCAGGGGGTGTTTGTGGATACCGGACTGCTCCGGGAAAACGAGAGCGAGGATTTCCTCGGTTTCTACCGGGACGCCCTGGGCATGAACGTGACCTTTGTGGACGCAAAGGAGCGCTTTCTTTCCGCCTTGCTGGGCGTTCGGGATCCGGAAGAAAAAAAGCGCCGGGTGGCCGATGTGATGGACCAGGTGCTTTCGGAACAATGGAAAAACATGGGCCCCTTTGATGCCCAGATATCGGGCCTGTGCTGCAACGATCTTCTCTACGGCGGCGCGCAGCCCTGCCGGGCCGGGAATCTTCCCGTTATCGAGCCCGTGCGCGAGCTGTTCAAGGACGAAATCCGCCGGGTGGGCGATTTTCTGGGCCTGCCCTCCGAGCTTCTGTCCCGCCAGCCGTTTCCGGACGCGGGCCTGGCCCTGCGGATTCTGGGGGAAGTGACGGAGGAGCGGCTGGAGACCCTCCGGACGGCCGACGCCATTTTCCGGGCGGAAATCGTGAAGGCGGGGCTGAACAGGCGGCTGTGGCAGTATTTCGCCGTGTACAGCCCCATGCCCGGGGAGGACGCGGGCTGCGTCATCTGCCTGCGCGCGGTGCAGACGGGCGGCGGCCCGGCCCATGCGGCCCGCCTGCCCTATGACCTGGCCGAGGAAGCGGTGGAAAGGATTTTACGGGAATGCGGGGAGGTGCGCCGGGTGGTGTATGACCTTACGCCCAGCGCCCATTATGCCGGCATTGAATGGCAGTAACGCAAATGAAGAGAGAGTAAGGGATTGCTTTTATGCGGATTACGCATCCTCAGATGGCTTACCAGGGCGTCGCGCCCGAAAACGTGTTCTTCGTTTACAACGATTCCCTGGTGCAGATGGGTTCGGGCTATGTGATTCCCTTTTTCCAGGGGGAAATGTATCCCGAGCGGCCGGCGCACCTGTTTCTGCAAATCGACGCCCAGCCCTCGGCCCGGGCGCTGATGTACGGGGCGCTGCTGGCCCGGGCGGATCAGCTGCGGAGTCAAAACCCGAACGTGCCCGCGAGGCTCTATGCCCAGGTGGCCCCGGAGGACCGGGAAATGATCCGGTTTTACGAAAACAGCGGCTTCCGCAATGACGACGGGGAGGATCTTTACCGCTTTCCCACACCGGACGGCCTGGCCCGCGTGCCCATGGGCATGGAGTTCGGCGCGGCGTTCACCGACCAGACCGGCCCCCAGGCCTTCCTGGACCGGCTCAACGCCTACCGCATTCAGCCCATTACCCTGGATTACCTGGCCCTTTGGCGGCAGCAGCCCCATTTTCTGGCGGCGGGGTATTACCGCGCCGGGCTGCCCGTGTGCGAGGCGGTGTTCACCGGCGTGGGGCAGGACGCCACGCTGCTGATGATCTATACCCGGGCCGAATACCGGCGGCAGGGCATGGCGGGGCAATTGATGAATTCCGCGGCCCAGTATCTGCGGGAGCAGGGCGTGGTCAACCTGTACACCCACGTTTTCCGCCGGAACGCGCCCCAAATGGGCCTCATGCGCCATCTGAACGCATCCTTTGTCCGCACGGTCACGGCCCTGCCGGGAATCGACCTGTAAGTACTGCGATGCAAGAACGCTGAAGCGTTCTTGCATCGTTCACATCATTTTCTTGTGCGGCTACGCCGCACGGCCAGAAAATGATATAGGTAACTCTCAATTCGGCATAGTCGTGCGCCTGCGCTGCCGCTTGTCGCACTCCTTGCCTCATTGGGCCTTCTCCCGCCTGTATCCGCCACAGGCGGCGGCGGGATACGGCCCTCGGGGCAGCGAACCCGCCCCTGCGGATTACATATGAAGGGGTTGCGGCCCCTTCATGCATCCCCAAGGGTGTTATGCTGCTTTTTGACAGGCTGCGCCGCCAACCGGCGGCCTTTTTTGCAGGATGCGCGGGAGAAATTTTTTCGGAAGAAAGAATCCGGAAAGATGTCCGCAGAATATGGATTGAATTGCGGCGGCGTCTCGGGGAAGCGTAAGGGGGAGAGTTCTTTGCGGGAATATCTGAAAAAAATCGGGAAAGAGCCGGTGCGCGCCTGGGCGCTGATTGTGCTGGGTTCGCTGATCGGGGCGGCGGCGTATCCGCTTTTTCTGATTCCCAACAACATCGCGCCGGGCGGGCTGTCCGGCATAGCGATGATCCTGAATTATCTGTTCGGCTGGCCGGTGGGCGTCGTCAGCATCCTGCTGAATCTGCCCCTGTTCATGATCGGCTACCGCACCATGGGCGGGCAGTTCGCTTTCCGGTCCCTGGCGGCCACGCTGCTTTTTTCCGCATTCATTGATTTATGGCAGCTTCCGCCCCTGACGGACGATCCCCTGCTGGGCTCGGTATACGGCGCGGTGCTGCTTGGCATCGGCCTGGGCCTCATCCTCCGGGGCGGGGCCACCACCGGGGGCACGGATATGATCGCCCGGATGGTGCATCAAAAGGTGCCGTTCATTTCGGTGGGCGTGTTTCTGCTCCTGGTGGACGGCGCGGTAATTCTGGCTGCGGCCTTCACCATGAGCGCCCGGCTGGCGCTCTATGCCCTGATCTGCATCTTCATCAACGCCCGGGTGCTGGACCTGGTGCTGGCGGGCTTCGGCTCCTCCAAGGCGTGCTATGTCATCACCCGGAAGGGGGCATCCATTGCCGAGCGCATCCTGAAGGAGCTGGATCGGGGCGCCACGCTGCTAAACGCCACCGGGGCCTACAGCGGCGAGGAAAAAACCGTGCTGCTTTCCGTGGTGGACAACCGGGAGGTGGTGCCCCTCAAGCGCATCGTGCAGCAGGAGGACGCCGCCGCCTTCATGTTCATTACCGACACCCACGAAACCCTGGGAGAGGGCTTCGGCGCGCTGGAAGAAAGAAAATGAGGCTTGCAATCATGGGCGCACTGTGATATAGTAATTTTGCTTGTAGTTTTCCGTCAACGGGAAATGCCGGCATAAGGAGATGAGCGAATGTATCCGATCAAGGCGGCAATTTTAGGGGTCGTTCAGGGGTTGGCCGAGTTCCTGCCGATTTCTTCCAGCGGGCATTTGGAACTGCTTCAGATTCTGATGGGCATGAACGGGTCCACCGCGGTGGAAAAGCTGCTGACCGTGCTGCTGCATGTGGGCACGCTGATTGCAGTCATTGCCGTGTTCTGGGAGGACTGGTGGAATATCCTCACCCATCTCTTCCGTTCCCACACCATCCGGATGCTGATTCTGGCGTCCCTGCCCGCCCTGGCGGTGGCCGTTTTGCTGAAGCTGTTCACCGAGGAAGGGATCGACGGCCTGTTCGGGGGCGGCTTCCTGGGCATCAGCTTCCTGATTACGGGCGTCCTGTTGCTCCTTACCGAATGGTGCAGCCGTCGGGGCAAGCATGCGACGCATTACCATCAGGTGGGCGTCAAGCATGCGCTGATTATGGGCGGCATGCAGGCCTTCGCTATGATCCCCGGCGTCAGCCGCAGCGGCTCTACCCTCTTTGGCGGCGTGGCCAGCGGCCTGAGCCGCAAGCGGGCGGCCAAATTCTCCTTCATGATGAGCGCCCCTGCCATTGTGGGCAGCCTCTTGCTGGAGGGCAAGGATGCCCTGGAAAGCGGCGCGTTTGATTATCTGAGCGCGAATTTGGGGGCCGTGATCCTGGGGGTGGCCCTGGCCGCTGTCAGCGGCTTCCTGGCCATCCGGTATATGCTGAAACTGATCAATCGCGTGTCCCTCAACTGGTTCGCGCTGTACGTGTTTATCATCGGTGGAATCGTCATCGTGCTGCAGCTGACGGGCACGGGCGGGCTGCCGCCCATTTCCCTGCCTTTTGTGGGCAGCGTGGGATAAAATGCAAAACGGGAACAGGGTTTACCCTTGACAAAAGTGCTGGCGGGCGTCTATAATGGCCCGTACAGCGAAGGCGCTGCGCAGAGATGGATTGCCGCGGCGCTTTTCATTATGAATACGGAGGGGGATCGCATATGGGCTTGTTGGAAGAATTCGGATGCATGGTGTTCAATGACAGCGTTATGCGCCAGCGCCTGCCTAAGGAAACCTACCGTGCTCTGCACTGCACCATTGCGGAGGGGCGCTCGCTGAATATGGAAGTGGCCAGCGTGGTGGCCAATACCATGAAGGATTGGGCCATCGAAAAGGGCGCCACCCATTTCACCCATTGGTTCCAGCCCATGACGGGCATTACGGCCGAAAAGCACGATTCCTTCCTGTTCCCCACCGAGGGCGGCGGGGCCATTATGGAATTCGGCGGCAAGGAACTGGTGAAGGGCGAGCCGGATGCGTCCTCCTTCCCCTCCGGCGGCCTCCGCGCCACCTTCGAGGCCCGGGGCTATACCGCCTGGGATCCTACCAGCTATGCCTTCATCAAAGACCACACCCTCTATATTCCTACCGCTTTCTGCAGCTATGGCGGCCAGGCCCTGGACAAGAAAACGCCCCTGCTGCGCTCCATGCAGGCCCTCAGCCACCATACCAAGCGCATCCTGCGTCTCTTCGGCCATGGCGAAGTGAAGCGCGTGTTTTCCACCGTGGGCCCCGAGCAGGAGTATTTCCTCATCGACCGGGAGCTGTATTTCAAGCGCCGGGACCTGATGTACACGGGCCGCACCCTCTTTGGCGCGCGCCCGCCCAAGGGCCAGGAACTGGACGACCACTACTACGGCAGCATCAAGACCCGGGTGGCCGAATTCATGCGGGACGTGGATCAGGAATTGTGGAAGCTGGGCGTGGCCGCCAAGACCAAGCATAACGAGGTGGCCCCCTGCCAGCACGAGCTGGCCACGGTGTTCACCACCGCCAATATCGCTACCGACCATAACCAGCTGACCATGGAAATTCTCAAGCGCGTGGCTGCCCGCCACGGCTTTGCCTGCCTGCTCCACGAAAAGCCCTTTGCCGGGGTCAACGGTTCGGGCAAGCACAACAACTGGAGCATGTCCACCGATACGGGCATGAACCTGCTGGAGCCCGGCGAGACGCCGGCCGAAAACGCCCAGTTCCTGCTGTTCCTGGTGGCGGTGATCAAGGCTGTCGATCTGCACCAGGATCTGCTGCGTATCGCCGTTTCCAGCGCGGGCAACGATCACCGCTTGGGTGCCAACGAAGCGCCCCCCGCCATTATCAGCATGTTCCTGGGGGACGAAATCGCCGGCATTCTGGACGCGCTGGAGCACCACAGCGCTTACGTGTCCGGGGGAAAGGTGGGCATGAATATCGGCGTGCGGACGCTGCCCGAAATCCCCAAGGATACCACCGACCGCAACCGCACCTCGCCCTTCGCGTTCACGGGCAATAAATTCGAGTTTCGCTCCCCCGGCGCGTCCATGTCCATTGCCGACGCCAATATCGTTATCAATACCATCGTGGCCGACGTGCTGGCCGAATTTGCCGATAAGCTGGAGGGCGCGCTGGACCTTCGCGCAGCCGTGGAGGAAATCGTTGTGGACACCATTTCCGCCCACAAGCGCATTATTTTCAACGGCAACAATTACGCCCCCGAATGGCGGGAAGAGGCGAAGCGCCGCGGGCTGCTGGAACTGCCCGGCACCCCCGACGCCCTGCCCTGCCTCATCAGTGAGGAGAATATCGCCCTCTTTGAACGCCAGAAGGTTTATACCGCCCAGGAGCTCCACAGCCGCTACGAAATCTCCCTGGAAAACTACTGCAAGGTCATTTCCATCGAGGCCCATACCATGCTGGATATGACCGGCAAGGAAATCCTGCCCGCCCTGGCCCGCTTCTCCGGCCAGATGGCCTCCGCCGCCGCTTCCAAACGCGCGCTGGCGCCCGATCTGCCCCTGCGTTACGAGGAAACCCTGGTGCGCACCCTGGCCGGGCTGACCGACGGCATCAGCGAAAAATACGACGCCCTGCAGCAGGCCATGGCTGCCCTGGACGGCGTTTCCGAGCCCCTGGCCCGGGCCCGCCATTGCCGCGATCAGGTGCTGCCTGCTATGGCTGCCCTCCGTGTCCTGGCAGACGAGGCCGAGACCCGCGTGGACCGCGGCTGCTGGCCCTTCCCCAGCTATGGCGAACTGCTGACGACCCGGTGAGGTTCCCGGGGTCCCCCGGGAGGCTGCGCGCCTCCCGGACCCACCCGCCAGGGGTCTTCTGGGGGCTTCGCCCCTCAACCCCACCAGGGGGATGATCCCCCTGGACCCCACTCCTGCGGAACAGGGTTAGCGTATAATTCAAACTTGTGTGCCGCTGGAGCTGTTTTGGGTGTCGTGGTAAGACGCCGGAGCAGCACGAAATCCAGAAAACCCCTCGGGATGTGAGCAAGCTCACACCCGAGGGGATTTTTCTGTCTTTCTCCGGAGGGCAAGCCCTCCGGGCGGCGGCCTATGGCCGCCCTGCCCCGGCGTGGGGACAGCGACAAAGTATCTTGTTGTGTGCGAAACGTCGTTGCAAAGCGTATCTTGTTTTCTGTTACGCATGCAGAGCATTTCGGGCTTACCGAAACGTAACGATCACTATGCGTCTTACTGTGTGCGAAACATGGGCGGTGTTACAGCAATACACGCGAGAGTGATGAGGAAACATATGAGTAGGCCCAGGGCACGGCGGCGGGACGCCGCCAGCCCGGACAGGCTTGCCTGTCCGGGAAAAAGCCGGGAACAACCGATCGGGAAAAGCTTGCTTTTCCCCGGCGGTTTTCCCGGCTTTTCATGGTGCCCTGGGGCCGTCATGCTGCCGCGTATCCAAAGCTACAGGCGCACAGTGCAACTTTCCTAAGCTAAGCTTGTTCGCCAAATGCGGGTCCAGGGGGATCATCCCCCTGGTGGGGTTGAGGGGCGAAGCCCCCAAAAGATCCACAGCAAACTACTCGAAAAAAGTCTCAAAAAAGTTGCATTTATATGGAAGAAAACCCTTCCAAAATGGCCGGATTTATGTTATAATAAAACGAATGGGCACAAAGCGGAAATGCCCGTGATCCGACCGAAAGGGAGGCTGAAAAATGACCGAAAACGGGACCGGTTCCGAAAAGCTGAACGCGGAAGCGCTGGCGGAAAACCCCGCCGTGGACGCGGCCTATGACGAGAACCAGATTCAGGTATTGGAAGGGCTGGAGGCCGTGCGCAAGCGGCCCGGCATGTATATCGGCTCCACGGACGCCCGTGGATTGCACCACTGCGTATACGAGATTGTGGACAACGCCATCGACGAAGCGCTGGCGGGCTACTGCACGGAAATCCTGATTACGCTGCACAAGGACGGCTCGGTGTCCGTGAAGGACAACGGGCGCGGCTTCCCGGTGGGCATTCATCCCAAGATGGGCCGCCCGGCGGTGGAGGTGTGCCTGACGGTGCTGCACGCGGGGGGCAAGTTCGGCGGCCAGGGGTACAAAGTCTCCGGCGGGCTGCACGGCGTGGGCGCGTCGGTGGTGAACGCGCTGTCGCGGCACCTGCGGGTGGAAGTGCGGCAGGACGGCAAGGTGTACGAGCAGGAGTACAACATCGGCAAGATCGAATACGACCTGCGGGTCATCGGCGAAACGCAGGAAACGGGTACCACGGTGCGCTTCTGGCCCGACATCCGCAGCGAGGAGAACCCCGGCGGTGTGTTCGACCCGGGCATCGATTTTTCCTATGACGTGCTGAAGGTGCGCATCCGGGAAATGGCGTTCCTGAACAAGGGTGTGAAGCTGGTGCTGCGGGACGAGCGGCCCGAAGAGCCCTTCGAGCGGGTGTTCCATTACGAGGGCGGCATCCGGGAGTTCGTCAAATACCTGAACAAGAATAAGGAAGTGCTGTTCCCCGAGCCCATTTACGTGGAGGGTGTGAAGAACGGGGTCATGGTGGAAGTAGCCATGCAGTACAACGACAGCTACACCGAAAACATTTACGCCTTCGCCAACAATATCCATACCCCCGAGGGCGGCACTCACCTGATGGGCTTCCAGAGCGCCCTGACCCGGGCCATCAACGATTACGGCCGCCGGTACAAGATCATCAAGGAAGCCGACGCCAATTTAAAGGGCGAGGACACGCGGGAATCCCTGGCGGCGGTGATTTCGGTGAAAATGCCCGAACCGCAGTTTGAGGGCCAGACGAAATCCAAGCTTGGCAACAGCGAAGTGCGGCCCATTGTGGACGGGCTGGTGAGCGAGGGCCTGAGCACCTTCCTGGAGGAAAACCCGGCCGTCGCCCGGGGCATCCTGGACCGGTGCCTGGGGGCTGCCCGGGCCCGGGAAGCGGCCCGTAAGGCCCGGGACCTGACCCGGCGCAAGTCCGTGCTGGAGAGCGCGTCCCTGCCCGGCAAGCTGGCCGACTGCGCGGAGCGCGACCCGGCCAAGTGCGAAATCTTCATCGTGGAGGGGGACAGCGCCGGCGGCAGCGCCAAAATGGGGCGCGACCGGCACACCCAGGCCATCCTGCCCCTGCGCGGCAAGATCCTGAACGTGGAGAAAACGCGGCTGGACAAAATCCTGCTCAATCAGGAAATCAAGAACATGATCACGGCTTTCGGCTGCGGCATCGGCCAGGAGTTCAACCTGGAAAAGCTGCGGTATCACCGGATCGTGTGCATGACGGACGCCGACGTGGACGGCGCGCACATCCGCATCCTGATGCTGACCTTCTTCTACCGCTATATGCCCGAGCTCATCAAGCAGGGCTACGTATACAGCGCCATGCCGCCCCTTTACAAGGTGACCAAGGGCAAGCAGGAATACTACGTCTATAACGACGAAGAGCTGCAGGCTCTGCTGGACCGGCTGGGCCGGGACACCAAGGCGGACATTCAGCGCTACAAGGGCCTGGGCGAAATGAGCAGCGAGCAGTTGTGGCAGACCACCATGAACCCCGAGACCCGCACCATGAAGCGCTTCGAGCTTTCGGACGCCATTGCCGCCGACGAAATCTTTACCCTGCTCATGGGCGATAAAGTGGAGCCCCGGCGCGAATTTATCGAGCAGAACGCCAAGCTGGTGGCCGAAACGGACCTGGACCTGTAACGCCCCTGAAATTTGCCCACGATAAAACGCTCCGGGCCCTTGAAGCCCGGGGGTGAGGGCCGCAAAACGCCCTCAGGAAAGGACAGAAAATGAGCGACATCCAAGACAGGCTGCTGCCGGCGAACCTGGAAGAGGAAATGAAAACGTCCTTCATTTCCTACGCCATGGCGGTGATTATCAACCGCGCCCTGCCCGACGTGCGGGACGGCCTCAAGCCCGTGCACCGGCGCATCCTGTACGATATGAACGAATTGGGCATGACGCCCGATAAGCCCTCCCGCAAGTGCGCCCGCATCGTGGGCGACGTGCTGGGCAAGTTCCATCCCCACGGGGACGCGTCGGTGTACGACGCCATGGTGCGTTTGGCCCAGGACTTCAATATGCGCTATCCCCTGGTGGACGGCCAGGGCAATTTCGGCTCGGTGGACGGGGACGGCGCGGCCGCCATGCGTTACACCGAAGCGAAAATGAGCAAGATGTGCACCTTCATGCTGCAGGACATCGAGAAGGACACCGTCGATTTCATGCCGAACTTCGACGAAACGCTCATGCAGCCGAAAGTCCTGCCCGCCCGGTTCCCGAACCTGCTTGTGAACGGCTCCTCGGGTATCGCCGTGGGCATGGCCACCAATATCCCGCCCCATAACCTGGGGGAAGTGATCGACGGCGCCATCTGCCTGATCGATCATCCGGATGCCACATTGGACGACCTCATGGAGCATGTGAAGGGCCCGGATTTCCCCACGGGCGGCGTGATCCTGGGCCGCAGCGGCATTCGGGAAGCGTACCACACGGGGCGCGGCCGCATCATCACCCGGGCCAAGACGGAAATCGAGACCATCAGCAGCGGCCGCGACCGCATCGTGGTCACCGAAATTCCCTACCAGGTGAACAAAGCCCGGCTCATTGAAAAGATTGCCGAGCTGGTGCACGAAAAGCGGCTGGACGGCATCAGCGACATCCGGGACGAGAGCGACCGGCAGGGCATGCGCATCGTCATTGACCTGAAAAAGGACGTGCAGGCCCAGGTGGTGCTAAACTACCTGTTCAAGCACACCCAGCTGCAGGAAACCTTCGGCGTGATTATGCTGGCCCTGGTAGACGGCGAGCCGAAAATTCTGTCCCTCCGGGACGCGCTGTACTATTACATCAAGCACCAGGAGGACGTGGTCACCCGCCGGACGAAGTACGACCTGGATAAGTCCCTGGCCCGGGCCCACATCCTGGAAGGCCTGCTCAAGGCCCTGGACCACATCGACGAAATCGTGCGCATTATCCGCTCCAGCGCTGATTCCGCCGCGGCCAAGGTGGCCCTGATAGAGGGCTTTGAATTTTCCGATAAGCAGGCCCAGGCTATTCTGGATATGCGCCTGGCCCGGCTCTCTGCCCTGGAAAGGGAAAAACTGCTGGAGGAATACGAGGAGCTGGAAAAGACCATCCATTACCTGGAATCGCTGCTGGCGGATCATGGCCTGCTCATGGGCGTCATCAAGGACGAGCTCACCGAAATCAAGAACAAGTATGCCGATCCCCGGCGCACGGAGCTGTCCGTGGTGGAGGGGGAAATCGATATTGCCGACCTGATTGCCGTGGACGACATGGTGGTGACGCTGACGCACTTTGGCTATGTCAAGCGCCTGAGCGTCAGCACCTACCGGGCCCAGAACAGGGGCGGCAAAGGCGTTGCGGCCATGACGACCCGGGAGGACGACTTTGCCGAGTGCATCCGCATCTGCAACACCCACGAGCCCATTCTGTTCTTTACCAACCAGGGCCGGGTGTACAGCAAGACCTGCTATGAGATTCCCGAGGCCGGGCGCACGGCCCGGGGCACGGCCATCGTGAACCTGCTGCAGCTGGCGGCGGGGGAAAAGGTGACCACCATCATTCCCATGCCCGAAATGGCCGAGGGCCGCTACCTTATCATGGCCACACGGGACGGGCTCATCAAGAAGACGGCCCTGTCCGAATTCCAGAACCTGCGCAAGACGGGCCTCATCGCCATCGTGCTGAACGAGGGGGACGAGCTCATCGGCGTGGAAATGTGCCGCGACGGGGAAGAGCTGCTCCTGGGCACGGTGAAGGGCCGGGCCATCCGCTTTGCCGAGCGGCATGTGCGTCCTATGGGCCGCGTGAGCCACGGCGTGCGCTCCATGCGCCTGGAGGAAGGGGACACGGTGGCCGACCTGTGCGTCATCGAAGAGGACGCGCTGGTGCTGGCCATCACGGAAAACGGCTACGGCAAGCGCACCGACCCCGAGGATTACCGGGAGACCGGCCGGGCGGGCAAGGGCATCATCGCCATGAACCTGACCGAAAAGACGGGGGACCTGGTGGCCCAGCTCATGGTGCACGAGGACGAGGATATCCTGCTCATTACCGACGACGGCACCGTGATCCGCACCCCGGTGGACGCTATTCGCGTCTGCGGCCGGGCCACCCAGGGCGTGCGCCTCATGCGCGTCAACGAGGGCAGCCGCATTGTGGCCGTCGCCCGGGCCGAAAAGGAAGAGGACGGGGATATGCTGCCCGATTCCGCTGACGATCCCACCACGGACGAGGAATGACGGAAGTAAAATAACGTATACGCAAAAGGACGGTATGGCTTACATCATGCCGTCCTTTTCGGTGTCAATATCCGGTTAGTAAGCGGAAAACCGTCAGTTCGCCGCGTTTTCGGATAAATAGAATTTCACGTCATCCACAAATTGATTCCCGCAGCGGGCCAGTTCTCCTAAAACGCGGTCGATTCCCTGTTCGGTCAGGTACCAATTTTCTTTGGTTATGTTGTCGCAAGGAACGGGGCATACCCGGATTTCAACACGGGGGAAGGCCATCTGATAGAGCATCAGGCAGCGCCTGGCGTGAAACGCTTTGCAGACGATCAGGGCCTTTTTTATCTCAATCCCGCGTTCATCGACGGCTTTCCGGGACAGGAAAGCGTTGTCCCGGGTGTGGCCCGCCTGATCTTCCTCAATTATGGCGCCTGCGGGCACGCCGTTTTTCATCAGCACGTCCGTAAAGAACGCGCAGTCGGAAGAATAATTCCCGTTGTAGATTTCCTTCTTGGAACGGACGCCGGGCCATCGGTCATACTTCACGCTGACGCCGCCGGAGGGAATCAGCCATTTTGCATAGCCGCTGCGGTACAGCGCGGCGGCGTATTCGGGCGGCTCGGGGTACGTGCCGCCGGGCAAAAAGATTGCGTCCGCCTTTTCGGGCGCATCGGCAACAAAAATATAATCCGAAATATCCGAAATGATTCTGTTCAATTCCGTATCCTCCAAATTAGGTTTCCCGTTTTATCGGGCCAGCGTCAGAATCCCCGCGCAGAATGAGACCGGTTCAAAAGAAAGATTCGGGAACGCGTTTTTCAGTTCATCGGCGACGAAATAAAACTCCTCATCGTCCCATTCTTCCCCGGCTGCTTCCCGGCATTGATTCAGTTCTTCGCGGGTTGCAAAGGCGACGTCCCCATTCAGAATCTGCCCGCCCTCTTTCAGGCGGCCCTGCAAAGCGCGGAGAAAGGCTGTTTTCTGTTCGTCTGTTAAATGATGCAGGGCGTAGGTCGCCACGATAAAATCATAGGTTTGACGCCGCGGAGGCTCCGCCAACCCATGGGTAAAATCCCCTGGATAAAGATGGGCCTCCGGCATTTTTTCCCTTGCCAGCCCGATCATTTTGGGCGAAAAATCCTGGCCGTAAATATCGCAGCCGTGTTCATACAGTTTCGCTGTAAGGGCGCCCGTTCCGAACCCGATATCCAGCACGGCCGCACACTGCCTTTCCATGACGGTTTGAAAGATGCGCCCAAGCACCTCTTTGTACCCGGCAAAGGGATAGGTGTTTTCTTCGTCGGAGACGCCGACCGTTTTGTCGTAATCATCCGCCCACAGGTCAAAGCCATTTTTATCCAGCAAGTTTATCCCTCCGATTCTGCTTTGCCCTCCGCATTGTCCTTCCGGCAAGTGGGAATGGGCCGGTCTTCCATCACCTCTCCGTGAATGCAAACCCTTTCTCCGTCCGGACATTTTGCATCAAACATTTTGGCTTTGCCATGGCCAGAATCCAGGATACCGCCATTCAACAACGCATATACGGAAGGATAGATGCTGTTCCACAATTCGTGGCATAAGGGAGGACATAAATCTTCAACAATAAATTCCTGCCCTGTTTTGAAATAGCCGCATCTGCAATTGCTTTTCGTTATGGTCAGTTTAACCTTGCGCATAGTGTCCTTCCTTCAGAAACTTCAATTTGTGTGGCTGCCGCCCATTCAGCATTTTTGCTTCCGTTTGGCCGCCGTGCATGCATTCGGGGGCTGCCGCGTGCACGACAGCCCCCGAAAACAGGGTATGCTCTTTTCGATGTGAACCGCTGACGTAGCCTTACGCCTTGCCGTTGCAGCCGAGCACGTCCACGATCTTGTGCCGCACCATTTCCTTGAGGGCCGCGCGGGCGTCAGTCAGGTACTGGCGGGGGTCGAAGTGATCGGGATGCTGGGCCATATGCTGGCGAATCATGGCGGTGAAGGAAAGGCGCAGGTCGCTGTCGATATTGATCTTGCAGACGGCACTGGCGGCAGCCTTGCGGAGCTGCTCTTCGGGGATGCCCACGGCGTCGGGCAGATTGCCGCCGTTTTCATTGATGATCTTCACGAAATTCTGGGGCACGGAGGACGCGCCGTGGAGCACGATGGGGAAGCCGGGCAGGCGCTTGGAAACCTCTTCCAAAATGTCGAAGCGCAGGGGCGGGGGCACCAGAACGCCGTCGGCGTTGCGGGTGCACTGGGCGGCGGTGAATTTGTACGCGCCGTGGCTGGTGCCGATGGCGATGGCCAGGGAATCACAGCCCGTGCGGGTGGCAAATTCCTCCACTTCCTCGGGGCGGGTATAGCTGGAATCGGCGGCGGAGACCTTTACTTCGTCCTCCACGCCGGCCAGGCGGCCCAGTTCGCCCTCCACCACCACGCCGTGATCGTGGGCGTATTCCACCACCTTGCGGGTGACGGCGATGTTTTCTTCAAAGGGCAGGTGGCTGCCGTCGATCATGACGGAGGTGAAGCCGCCGTCGATGCAGGACTTGCAGGTTTCAAAGTCGGGGCCGTGATCCAGGTGCAGTGCGATGGGCAGGCCGGTCACTTCCACGGCGGCCTGCACCAGCTTCACCAGGTAGGTGTGGTTGGCATAGGCGCGGGCGCCCTTGCTGACCTGCAGGATGACGGGGGCCTTTTCTTCCATGGCGGCTTCGGTGATGCCCTGGACGATTTCCATGTTGTTCACGTTGAAGGCGCCCACAGCGTAGCCGCCTTCATAGGCTTTCTTAAACATTTCCTTGGTGGTAACGAGTGGCATAAGAATTCCTCCTTTGCATGCGTTCACTTCATTATACACGATTTTTTATTAAATGAACAGCCCCCGGGCAAGAATTATCCCGGGGGGAAATTGGAAGAAAAGATGATTAGCCCTGATGGAGAGGAAGATCAACGATAAAGGACGCTCCCTTGCCCTCCTCGCTCTCCACACGGATGGAGCCGCCGTGGAGCAGCACCAGCTGGTGCACGATGGAAAGGCCCAGGCCCGTGCCGCCCTTTTCCCGGCTGCGGGCCTTATCCACCCGATAGAACCGGTCGAAGATATGGGGCAGGTTTTCCTTGGGGATGCCGGGGCCGTTGTCGGATACCACCAGGTGCGCGTCCCGGCCCTGGCGGGAGAGGGCGACGCGGATGACGCCCCCGGACTGGGTGTATTTCACGGCGTTTTCCATCAGGTTGTAAATCACCTGATTGAGCTTGCTCTTGTCGGCGTAAATATCGCAGGGGTCGGAAAGGGTCAGCTGAATCTGCTGGCTCTTCTGGTCGGCAATGGGCTGGAGGCGGTGGGCGTTTTCCTTGACCAAGGTGGCGATGGACAGGTTTTCCCGGGTGAGCTTGACGTTGTGGGAATCCATCTGCACCAGGGTCAGCAGGTCGCTGACGATATTGCTGAGCCGGTCGATTTCGGAATTGATATCGCTGAGGAATTCGGTGCGCAATTCCTTATCCATATCGGGCTGGTAAATCAGGGATTCGATCATGATTTTCATGGTGGCCAGCGGGGTCTTGAGCTCGTGGCTGGCGTTGCTGACGAACTGATTGCGGCTCTGGTCCAGGGTTTCCAGCTTTTCGGACATGGAATTAAAGGCCAGGGCCAATTGCTTCATTTCGCCGCTGGCCTTGATCTTGACCCGGGCAGAAAAATCCCCTTTGGCCATGCGCTGAATGCCCCGCATGAGGCCGGCGATGGGGTTGGTGATGACCCGGGAGAAAATCAGGGCGCTCAGCAGCGCGGCCGCTGCGATGAGCACGAAAATCAGGACCATCTGGTCCTGCAATTGGTACAGGTTCTGCATCATTTCCTGCACGGGGGAGACCAGCAGCAGCACCCCGATCACGTCGGAGGCGTGCACCACCCCGGCCGTGCAGTAGCCCACCCACCCGGTGTCCGGGCGGCGCATGAAAAGCAGGCGGGAGGTGTCCAGCCGTTCCCCGGAATCCAGGGCGTGCACGCCGTAATCGCCGCTCTGGCCCCGGACCAGGATGTTCACGACCTCCGGATACTGCAGCCGCACGCCGGCCATTTCGCCGTAGCTGTCAAGCTGCACCTTGCCGTACCGGTCCAGCAGCAGCACCCGCCCGCCCAGTTCGCCTCCGGCGGAGGATAGCTGATCCTGAAGCGCGGCGGCGTCGCTGCGGTACAGGCTGGGGGCGATGCGCACGGCCAGGGCCTCCATCTGGCTGCGGTCGGCCCGGATGCGCTGTTCAAATAAATAATCGCCCACCATGCCGCTCAGCGAGCCCGCCATTGCATAAAAGGACAGGCCCACGATCAGCAGGAAGGCGAGCAGGACGCGCCAGCGGATACTGGCGAAGGGATTACTAATCCTTATCGGTGAAATAGTAGCCCACTCCCCACTTGGTAAAGATGAATTCGGGCTGGGCGGTGTTGCGCTCGATCTTTTCCCGCAGACGGCGGATGTGCACGTCCACCGTGCGGGCATCGCCCATATAATCGTACTTCCATACCGTTTCCAGCATGGTTTCCCGGCTGAACACCTTGCCGCGGTTGGTGATGAACAGCTGCAGCAGGTCAAATTCCTTGGCGGTGAGGCGCACTTCCTTGCCCCCCAGGGTGACGGACCGGTTCACGATATTGACCTCCATATCGTGCACCCGGATAATCTTCTTTTCCTCGTTGGCGGCGGGCTGGGCGGCGCGGCGCAGCACGGTCTTGATCCGGGCTTTGACCTCCAGGATGTTGAAGGGCTTGGTCATATAATCGTCCGCGCCGTATTCCAGGCCAAGGATCTTGTCCATATCCTCGCCCTTGGCGGTGAGCATCAGGATGGGCACATTGCTGCTTTCCCGGATGCGCTGGCACACCTGGATGCCGTCCAGCTTGGGCAGCATTACGTCCAGCAGCACCAGATCCACCGGCTGCTCGAAGAAGACCTGCAGGGCTTCCTCGCCGTCCGCGGCGGTCAGAATTTCATAGCCCTCCTGCTCCAGGGTGTAGCGGAGGCCCTTCAAAATCAACGGTTCGTCATCGACCAACAGAATACGCTTAGCCACGTCGTTTCATCCTTCCCTAAGGTTCCGGATGGCTCAGGGAACGCGCTCCATCCAGCTTTCTTTATTTTACACGCAAATGTAACAAAAATCAAGTGAATTGACATAATTTCTACATATTTTTGATGGCGAAACATCATATCTGCGGAAAAAACGTAATATCAGGGGCTCCTATGGGGGATTTACATTCTTTTCAGCCGCTTGCGGACATGGATTTTCCCGTTATCCGGCCTCCCGCAGGCCCAGCATGCGCCGGAGAACCAGGGGAAAGCGGCGAAGGGGCGGGACGGATTTTTGCAGGGCGCGGTAGGCGCGCTCCATAAGTTTTCGGTCCGCGGGACGTTTGCCGTACACCTGGGCGGCGTAGGCGTGCAGGGCGCGGCGGACAAGGGAAACCAGGGAAGCGTCCAGCCCCGGGCCGATGCGTCCCGCAAAGGCGGAAAGGGTTTCGGCGGGCTCCCTGCGCAGCTTTTTCGCCCCCAGCAGGCCGCAGATGGCCCGGTAATAGATTTCCCCGGCCTGATCGGGCTTTCGGGCGGCACGGCGGACGGGCTCCGTCCAGAGATACCGCCAGACGATCAGGGCACAAAGGAGCAACGCAAGCGGCACGATCCACCAGGGGAACCGCCCGCCTTCCTGCTCCCGGTCGGGAGGCGGCGGATTGCCGGGATCGGGCGTGGGGGAGGGCGCGCCGGGCGGCGTCGGGGTATCGGCGTTCGGGCTGTCAGGGGTAGGGGTGGGCGCGTCGCCCTCCGGGGGCGGCGGCGTGGGCGTCGCCTGGTTTTCGGGCAAGGGGGTGGGAGATGGCGTCGGGGTCGGCGTCGGAGAGGGAGTAGGCGTGGGCTGGGTGGGCGGTACGCCGCTTTCGTCCGGGTCGTCGCCGGGGCGGTCGTTATCCGTCCTGGGCGTGGCGTCAAAGGCCAGCCAGCCAAGGCCGTTCAGGTAAACCTCCGTCCAGGCGTGGGCCTCCCGGCCGGTCACCATGGCCCGGCCGTTTTCGTCCGGAATGGCCAGGTAGCCCGTCACATACCGGGCGGGCACTCCCACGGCCCGGCACAGCACCGTCATGGCCGAGGCGAAATAGGTGCAGTACCCTTCCTGCTGCCCCAGCAGGAACCAGGCCACGAAATCCACGTTTTCGGGGGGCTCGGACACGTTCATGTTGTAGCGGTAATGCTCCCGCAGGTACGTTTCCAGGGCCAGCGCTTTTTCATAAGGGGTTTCGGCCCCGGACGTGGCCAGGGTGGCGATATCGAAAACCTCCTGCTGGATGTGGCTGGGCAGCGCCAGGTAATCCTCGCAGATTTCCTGATAATGCGGGTCGGGCTGGGCGGCGCAGGCGGCAATCAGCGCTTCCGTGGCGGCGCTTTCGGGGGGCAGAGGCAGGTAAGACAGCACGTAGCTGTCCCCGGCGGCCAGGTCCCGGGTGATGAAGAGCTCGCCAGCCAGGTTGAAATAGAGCACCATGCGTTCGCCGCCCATCTGGATGCTGCGCAGATGCGTGGGGGCAAAGAGGGTGGTGGTGCCGCCCGAAAGCATATGGATGCGGACGGTGCGGGCCTCGGGCGCATTCTCCGCCTGGGGCCGGACAATATCCAATAGGTCGTCCCGCAGGGCGGTATACCGGGGCGACTGGTACAGATAGCGCCGGGCGGACAGCGTGTCATACCAGTTGAGCCCGGAATATTCGTTGTAGGTGCGGCCCCGGAGGAGGAGCATCCTGTCCGTTTCCACCTCCATGACGGTGTGGTCGTCCGGCGTGGCGGGGCCCCCCAGGCGTTCACGCAGGGGCTGGTAACCTTCGGTGGACAGGGAGAAGGAAGCCCGGTAATCGTTGAAAAAGAGATAGTCCTCCACCCACTCGTGCACGCGGGTGGCCAATTCCTGCAAAGGCGGCGACGTCTGCCCCTGGGGCGGCAGCACCAAAAAGGCCGTCGCCGTCAGCAGCACGGCCAGGGGCAGGATGGAAGGCCGCCTGTTTTCTTTGCCGCACAGGAGAATCAGCGCGCCGGCAAAACCCGGCAGGGCGTACAGCACGGGGTTCCCCTCCCCGCTGAACAGACAGGAGAAGGCGGCCACGGTAATGACGCTGAAAGCGGCCAGACCGGGGGAATCCTCCCACACCAGGGCCACGCCCAGGAAGCTGAAGAGCAGGCAGACGGAAATCCGGCCTGCGTCGGCGTATGGCAGGGCTGCGTCGCTGACCCCGCGGAAGGACAGAAAGACGGCTTTTCCCAGCTGCACGGCCGTATACGCCGGCCCGCCGCCCAGGACGCCCCACAGGATCAGCCCGGCCAGCAGGGCAAAGGAAAGAATTTTTTTGTGCCCAAAGGGCAGTTCATACAAAATCCCCAGGCCCACGCTGAATCCTGCACACCAGAGGACGGCCGGCCAGAGGGCCTGGAAGGAAAAGAGGGCGCGGACCAGGGGCAGGGCCAGGCCCACGGCCAGCAGCGCGGCGGCGGCAGTGCGAAGAAACGCCGCGCGCCAATCCGATTCATGCGGGCGTGACATAGCACACCTCCACCAAATGATGCTGAAGCCGCGTTACAAAAGGCTGCAGCGCGGGATCGTCCGGGGTATAGGTGACCAGGTACAGCCGGGCCGTGGGGCCCATCCGGCGGATGTGGCTGACCCCCTCCACAATGCGGGCGTCCAACCGTGTGGTGATGATCACCGCCGCTCCCGTGCGCCGCATGCGCCGGAGCTCCAGTTGCAGCACCCGGGCGAAATCTTCCCCGGCGAAAAAGGGCTGCATGGCCAGCATTTCCTGAAGAAGGGCCAGGCCGGAGGCGTTGTCCGAGGTAAATTCGTTGGCCATTTGCCCGTAGAGGGGCAGCCGGATGGGGCTCCCGTCCGCCATCTGCATTTTGGCCACGGCCACCGCCGTTTCGCACAGGGCGTCCCGGAGGTTCATTTTCCCGTCGGCGGTTTCTTCACCCCCCAGCGGCTCGGCGCAGTCCAGCAGGATCAGGGTGTCCGGGGGCGCGGGGGTCTCGAACCGGCGCACCAGCAGCTCCCGCTTCCGGGAGGACAGCTTCCAGTGCACCCGCTTCATGGCGTCGCCCGGCTGATAGGCGCGCACGTCCTCGGGGGCGTTGTAATCCTCCTGGGTGCGGGCCAGGGCGGCGCTGCCGTCGTCCCCCGGGCTGACCCGGGGCTTGTCGATGGCAAAGGGCTTGGGCAGCACCAGAAAATTTTCGGGCAGCCGCTGTGGATGCTTTTTGAACGTAAACAGGCCGAACACATCGCTGATTTCCAGGCGCTTTGCCTGAACGGCATAGCTGCCCACATGCCGGGCCGAAAGGGGCAACCTGCAGGAGACCGTATGGAAGGGCGGCGCGGAAAATACATATTCCCCCGCCTGGCCGGGGTCGTCCCAGAGAATACGGAAAGCGCCCACGGGCAAGGGGCAGCCGTGGCGCACGGAAAGCAGCAGTTCGGCGTTTTCCCCGCGGTTTACTTTATTCAGGCTCAGCTGCTGGCGGCAGGAAACCGTCAGAAAGCACCACAAAACGCTCAGCAGCGCATATCCCAGCACCGTGAGCAGCAAAAGCGCAAGATACAGATACAACAGATTTCCCAGCGACAGGGCGCACACCCCGGCGGTGATCAGCGCCGCAGCCAGCGCAAAGCCCCGGCGGGTCATGCCCGACCGGTGGGCACAGGCACGGTCTCCATCAGCTGGGCCAGTACCTGCTGGGCCGAAATGCCCTTCATCCGGGCCTCCGGGGTAAGAATCAGGCGGTGGGAAAGCACGGGCAGCGCCATGCGCCGGATATCGTCGGGCAGCACGTAATCCCGGCCGGAGAGCAGGGCGCAGGCCTGGGCGGCCCGCAGCAGCGCAATGGCCCCCCGGGGGGAGGCGCCCAGCTGCAGGGCGGGATGATTGCGGGTGGACGCCGCGATGGTGGCCACGTAATTCCGTGCCTCCCGGCTGGCGTACACCGTGCCCAGCTGCTCCTGCATGGACAGGATTTCCGCCCCGCCGCACACGGGCCCGATGGTTTGCATGGGGGTCACCTGGCCGGAGTACCGTTCCAGCACGTCCATTTCTTCCTCCACCGAAGGGTAGCCGATGGCAATGCGCAGGAAAAACCGGTCCATCTGCGCCTCGGGCAGGGGATAGGTGCCCACGAAATCCACGGGGTTTTGGGTGGCCAGCACCATGAAGGGCTTGGGCAGGGGATAGGTCACCCCGTCCACCGTCACCTGCCCTTCTTCCATGACCTCCAGCAGGGCGGACTGGGTCTTGGGGGAGGTGCGGTTGATTTCGTCCGCCAGGATGATCTGGCTCATGACCGCGCCGGGCTTGAATTCCATTTCCCCCGTTTTCAGGCTCACCATGGTGAAACCCGTCACGTCAGAGGGCGTCACGTCGGGGGTGAACTGGATACGCTTGAAGCTGCACTGCAAGGATTTGGCCAGGGCGGCGGCCAGGGTGGTTTTGCCCACGCCGGGCACATCCTCAATCAGTACGTGGCCCCGGCAGATCAGGGCGATGAGCAACAGCTCGATGGCTTCATCCTTGCCCACGATCACCCGGCGGATGTTCTGCTGGAGGGCGTACACCAGGGGCCGGGGCTGGGCGGGAGACGGATTCTGCATAAAAAACTCCTTTCGGACGCTGCAAATATCAATCCGGATGCGTATATAGCTTTTCCGCAGGATGGATGAATTATCCTTTGCCTGCGGCCCAGGCGGGTTCACGGCCTTCCGGCCGCTTTTTCATTATACCAAAATGCCGGGAAAATTGCAACAAAATCCGACACATAAATGTAAAACAATCGAAACAAATTTCAACACATGGACGAATGTTTGCGAAGAAGCGGGGAATTTGCTATAATCATGTTTAAAGGACATGAAACGCGAACCCGTGGATATCTGTCCAAGGAGGCGGCGACGATGCTGTACGTCAGGAAAATCGTGAAAACGGGCGACGGCGAGGGTTATCCCTTTTCCGTGCCGGTGATCCGGGCCATGGGGGAAATATCCTTCACCGCTCCTGTCACCATCCTTTGCGGGGACAACGGCAGCGGCAAATCCACCCTGCTTTCCATCCTGGCGGCCAAACTGAACGCCGTGCGCATCGGTCAGGGCATCGTGGAGCGGGATCGCGGGGCGGAGGCGGCGCAAAACGCATTTCTGCTGCAGAAAATGGCCGCCCGAAAAAATTTCTTCTTTTCTGCGGAGGACTTTATTTCCTATATCAACTGGGTGTCCGTGACGAAAGCCGAGGCCCGGGCGGAAATTGCCCGCATCGAGGCGGACGACACCGTTGCCGATAAGGAATACGCCAAAATGCCCTATGCGGACACCCTGTATGACCTGGAAACCCTGTACGCGGGAGACCTGGCCCTGCAGTCCCACGGGGAAGGGTTTCTGGATTTTTTCCGGTCGCGGCTGCATCCGGGGGGCTTTTACATGATGGACGAGCCAGAAGGCGCTCTTTCCTATGAAAAGCAGTACGCTCTGTCCCTGGATATCTGGGAAAACAGCCGGGACAGCCAGTTCATCCTGGCCACCCATTCGCCTATTCTGGCGGCCATTCCGGGGGCGGAAATCCTGGAAGCGACGGAAAACGGGTTTGTGCCGCGAAAATATGAGGAACTGGAAAATATCCAATTCCTCAGGCTGTTTATGGAAAATCCCAAGCGTATGTTCCGGTAAAATTTACAGCACGGTTTCCGCGTGCCGGGAGGCGTGGCAGCAGATATTCACTGCCACGGGCAGACCCGCAATGTGGGTGGGGGCAAAGCCGATATTCACCGCCAGGGCCGTGGTGCGGCCCCCAATGCCCGCCGGGCCGATGCCCAAGCGGTTGACGGCCGTCAACGCCCTTTGCTCCAGGGCGGCATAGCGGGCGTCTGGGTTCCGGCTGCCCACAGGCCGGGCGGTCATGCGCTTGGCGATGAGCGCCGCCTGCTCAAAATCGCCGCCCACCCCCACGCCCACAATCACGGGCGGGCAGGGATTGGGCCCGGCGTTTTTCACCGTTTCCACAATAAAATCCAGCACCCCCTGCTCCCCCGCGGACGGCGGGAGCATTTTGATTGCACTCATATTTTCGCTGCCGAAGCCCTTCGCCAGGGCCAGGATGTGCACCTGATCTCCGGGCACGATGCTGACATGCAGGATGGCCGGGGTGTTGTCCCCGGTGTTGGTACGGTCGAAAACCGGCTCCCGCACCACGGACTTGCGCAGATACCCTTCCCGGTACGCCTGGCGCACGCCTTCCTGAATGGCCTCCTCAAAGCCGCCGCCTGTGAAGCGCACCTCCTGCCCCACGTCCAGAAACAGCACGGCCATGCCCGTATCCTGGCAGATGGCCACGCGCTCGTCGTGGGCGATCCGGTAATTTTCCGCAAGCTGGGAAAGCACGGCTTTGCCCGCGGGAGATGGCTCGGCTTCACAGGCCCGGCAGACGGCCTCCGCAATATCCGGGCCGATATCGTAGTTGGCGGTGAAATACAGGCCGCGCACGGCGTCGGTCAGTTGGGATACGGGAATTTCCCGCATGGCTGTTTCCTCCTCAATCAGTCAATGATGACGGGGCCCCGGCGGTAGGTGTCCCCCAGGGGCAGCCCGGCCCCGATGCGCCACAGTTCGTCCGCCCGGACGTCCAGGGCCATGTCCGTTGTTTTTGCGGGCCGGGTGACCAGGGGAAAATCCCCGTCCTGCCAGATTCGCAGCAGAGGCGCGGCGCTTTTTTTGAAACCCAGGATTCGGGCGCAGGCGGGGTGATCGGGCAGATCCTCCCGGGAAACGCCCATCAGGAGATGGCAGAGGGCCCGGCTGATGCGGCCCAGGGTGTAGCGCCGTGTCTTGACGGCGGCAAGCAGTTCTTCCCGGTTCTTTGCGGTCTTGGCGGCCTGTAATATCCGCTGCTCCAGCCCTTCGGATACGCCGGGCAGGCAGCGCAGGTCCTCGGGCGTCGCCGTCAGCAGCAGCCGGCGGAGCATCCTGTCCAGGGCTTCGGGCCGGAAAATGGCGCCCGCTGCCACGGCCTTTTGAAGGAGCGGGCGGCACGGTTCGGGAACGCCGTCCAGGGCGGTTTGCCAGTCCCCCCGCAGGAGCGCCCCCCGCAGGGCGGAGGCGGAGGGCAGCTTTTCCGCTTCCCGGCCATGATACGCCCCCAGCCGGCGGACGGGGACGGGAACCAGGTCGCTGCCCGTCCGGATCAGCGCCCGGAGGTAGCATATTGCCAGGGCGTTGTTGGGCAGGGCCAGGATGGCGGCCTCGGGGCCCAGGCATTTTTCCAGGGCTTTGCCCGAGGCGGCGGCGTGGGAAAGACCCGCATTCAGCCCCTGCCGCAGGGCGCTTTCGAACCTGGCGTCCGGGGCTTCCAGCAGGGCCGCGGCCTCCTGCAGCAGCGCCGGATTGTCCGTTTCGCAGCCGAAGGACAGGTGCGTCACGTTTTCAAGGCGGCTCAGGATTTCCACGCCCCCCAAGGCGAATTTTTCCCCCTCCCGCACCGAAAAAGCATAGGGCAATTGGAGCACGACGTCCGCCCCGCCCCGCAGCGCCATTTCGGCCCGGGCGGGAGCGGGCAACAGGGCGGGCATGCCCCGCTGGGTGAAGCTGCCGCTCATGAGGCACACCACAAAATCGGCCTGGGCTGCCCGCTGGGCCTGCGCCAGGTGGTAAGCGTGGCCCTTGTGAAAGGGGTTGTATTCCGCAATGACCCCGCATACCCGCACGGCGCATCTCTCCTTCGGTAACAGATTCTTTCATATATAATTATAACTTACGCCGCGGCAGGCCGCAAGCCCCAATCGGCATATGCGGAAATGGACGGATAAGTTTTGGATAAACCAGATGATAAGCGGTAGATTTCTTCTCATTCCGGAGGTATAATGGAAAATGTCGGCGGGCGGCCGTACATTGTTTCGGGAGGTTGGTTTCGATGAAGGATTACAGCAGGCAGAACAAAGCAGCCTGGGAATACAACGCTTATGAATTTTGGGTAAAGACATCCGGAAAACCGGCAGATCGCGCAAAAAAAGATATGGAAAACCCGATCAGGGCGCTGAAGCGTTATGCCGATTATTTTGATCGCTATGATCACGTAAAGGTTGCCAATATTTGCGGATCCTGCGGAAAGAAAGCCATCCCGTTGGCATTGCTTGGCGCGGAGGTAACAATATTTGATATATCTGAGGACAATAAAAGATATGCTTTGGAAGCGGCGGAGGCGGCGCATGTCCATATTGGTTTTGAAGTTTGCGATATACTTGAAATCGACATGAAAAAATATGAAAGCTGTTTCGACGTTGTGTTTATGGAAGGCGGCGTTCTTCATTATTTTCACGACATCCATGAATTCATGAAAATCATGTATTCGCTCCTGAAACCGGGCGGAAAAATGATATGCAGCGATTTTCATCCGTTTACAAAAATAGCGGACACTTTGAAACTGGAGCAGCCCACCATGAGCTATTTTTCAACGGAAATCTTTGAAGGAGAAATGGCGCACGCCCGCTTTTTTGATGAAGAGATTCGGCGCCAGATGCCGAAATGCAGCTACAGGAAATATACCGTCAGCGAGATTATCAATTCAATCATTCAAAATGGCTTTTGCTTAAAACGCTTTGACGAGCATCCATCCTGGGAAAACGAAAGGCTGCCGGGTGAGTTTACCGCCGTTGCAATCAAATAGGTCATTCCAAGAAGAACAGATATGAAGGAGAAACACACACAATGCTTTTTATCAGGAACCTGGAAACGCCAAGATTGATCATTCGTTCCTGGCGGAAGTCCGATAAAGACTTTACGCTGTCCCTGTGGGGAGACAAGGAAAACGGAAAGTATATGAGCGACCCGGTCTTTGAGAACATGGATGAAGCGTATCTCAAATGCGTTGACGAGATGGAAGACAACCCGGAGGGATATTATCTGCTTGTTGAATGGAAAGCGGATCACACGCCTGTCGGCACCTGCTGCATATTCCCTGAAAACGGGAATTACGATATCGGGTACTGCATTGCAAAAGACCATTGGAAAGAAGGCCTCGGCACCGAAGTGGTCGACGCTGTCATTCGCTGGGTAAAGGCGGAAGGCGGCAGGTCCGTCACGGCAGAAGTGGCGGATCTCAATCTTGCGTCGGTTGCGCTTCTTCGCAAATTCGGGTTTTCAGCGGACAGAAAAACGCGCTATAAAAAATGGGGAGAAGAAACCTGGTTTGACGCCCATGATTATAAGCTGAACTTAGCGTGAGCGTTCAAATTCACACAACCAGATTCCTGCTTGCCGGGATTTACAGAGAGAAAAAATCAGGACATGCACCCGAAGGAGGGGTACTTTGAACACGTTGACTTTGGAGGCCATTACAGAAATTCGCGCGCTCAGCGAAACAGCGCCACAGGGAAAGCACATTGTCACGGGCGATATTCGCAGATTATCGGCAAGGCTTTTCCGCAAAATTGGGAATCGGGAAATCAATAACGTTCTTGCACTTTGCGAGGAATTGCTTTTACAGCACGACTGGGCGCTTAGCGTAATCGCCTATGATTGGGCGTACCGTGTGAGGAAGCAGTATCATGCGGAAACCTACGGGACTTTTTTTGGATGGCTGAAAAAGTACGTGCGTGGATGGGGCGACTGCGACGATTTCTGCACCCATGCGTTTGGAGAATTGCTGAAGAACCGCAAAGAACTGTTTTCATCCGTTCTTGAATGGACGAAAGACGAGGATTTTTGGGTGCGACGGGCTTCCGCAGTGGTTCTGATTCCTGCGATTCTCCATAACGATTATCACGGTATTTCTCCGTTCATGATTTCCGACGCGCTTCTATGTGACAGCCATGAGCTTGTATTAAAAGGCTATGGGTGGATGCTGAAATGTTATTCACAAATTGAGCCGGAAACCGTGAAGAAATATTTAATCGACCGTCACGCCGTTATGCCGCGCGTCGCGTTTCGCTATGCGCTGGAAAAATACGACGCGGAAACGCGCAATATGCTGTTAAAATTGTGAGAGGGAAGTTGAAAACTTCCCATTTGCCTATTTGTCAGCCTGCAAAATTGATAACGGGATGAAGCGGCGATGCGCCGAACTGCCAGCGCGATGGCGCTGCAATCCTTGCAAAAGCCGGAAGGGAGAGAAACAGCATGGAAAACCGTCCCATGATCCGCGTCGGCAAACGGAACAATATCTATCAGCGCGTCATGGTGCTCAAGACCAACCGCTACAAGCGGAACGATTATCAGGAATTTTTTGTGGAGGGCGTGCACAATATCCGGCTGGCCCTGAAATACGGCTGGCAGGTGAAACACTGGATTGCGAAGGAAGGGACGCTCTCCTCCTGGGCGCGGGAAATGCTGGGAACGGTGGAAACGGAAGGCAACTATTGCTTTTCGGACGAGCTGATGCGGGAAATCACCGAACGCACGGACGGCTCCGAATTGACGGCGGTTTTCAAAATGCGCAGGCAGACGGTGGAGCCCGCCGAAAACCCCTTCATCATCCTCTTTGACCGGCCCTCCCGGAAGGGGAATTTGGGCACCATCCTGCGTTCCGCAGACGCCTTTGGCTGCGACGGCGTCATCGTCACCGGGCACGGCGTGGATATATACGACCCCGAGGTGCTGAGCGCCTCCATGGGCTCCTTCTTCGCCGTCAAAACGGAGCGGCTGGACAGCAACCGGGAAATTGAGGAACGGCTGCGGAATCTCAAAGCCCGTTTCCCCGATCTTTCCCTTGTGGCCACCACGGAGACGGGCAGCGTGTCCATCCGGGATTACGATTTCACCAAACCTACCGTGCTGCTGCTGGGCAACGAGGCCGACGGCCTGAGCCGTTTTTACCTGGATATCAGCGATGCGTCTGTCCGCATTCCCATGGTGGGGGAGGCCACGTCCTTCAATGTGGCCAACGCCGCTTCCATTTTTATGTACGAAGCGTTTACCCAGCGCCGGGGCGCAATTGTTTCATAATTCTAAAATTAATTTTTGCCGGCCAAAACCCTTTGACAAAGGGAAATTTTGCGCATATACTGAAACCGGAAGACAGAAAACAGGAGGTGACATGCCATGGGCGACGGCGATAGATGTCCGGCGGGCGAAGCTGTGCCGCGATCGAGCGCGCGCCCGTTGGCGCGCCACTGAGCGGTTGACATAGCTTTCCTGCCCGTTGGAGGCATCCAATACGTCGTTTACCGGAGGTCCGTTCGTTTGCATACCGCAGGGAAAGGGCTTTTTTGCGTGTGTGCGCGGCGGAAATTGGACGCTGGGTCATTCAAAACGGGAAAGGAGAGGTGAGTCCCATGGAATGGGAAGCCATTGAAGCGCGGCTGAACGCCCTGCTGGAGGCTGGCCGCCACGGGGAAATGCGCGGGGCGATGATGATGCTCAACGTGGTCGATATCGCCCAGTACATGGAAAAACTGGACAAGGAAAAACTGTTGCTGGTGTTTCGGATTCTGCCCAAGGATATTTCTTCCGACGTATTCACCTATATGTCCCCCGAGCAGAAGCAGCTGCTCATTGAATCCATCGGGGATCAGGAAATCAGTACCCTGATCGACAATATGTTCCTGGACGACGCGGTGGACTTTCTGGAGGAACTGCCCGCCGGGGTGGTGCGCAGGGTGCTGCAGAGCGCGCCCGTGGAAAAACGCAACCTGATCAACCAGTTCCTGCGCTATCCCGAAAATTCCGCCGGCTCCATCATGACCATCGAGTACCTGGAGTTCCACACGGGCACCACGGTGGAAAAAGCCATGGAGATTATCCGGAAGGTGGGCCTGGATAAGGAAACGATTTATACATTATATATCATCGACGAGGCCAGGCGGTTGGTTGGCACCCTGGCCCTCCGTAAAATGATTCTGGCCCCTCAGGACGCGCTGCTGGACGACCTGATGAACAAAAACCCCGTTTCCGTCTGCACCACCGACGACCAGGAAAAGGTGGCCGATACCGTGCGTCGCTACGACGTGATGGCCATTCCCGTGGTGGATAAGGAAAACAGGCTGGTGGGCATCATCACAGCGGACGACGTGATGGACGTCATCGAAGACGAAAACACCGAGGACATTGAAAAGATGGCCGCCCTGACGCCTTCGGAGGACGAATACCTGCGCACGTCCCCCTTCCGCCTGTTCTTAAACCGCATTCCCTGGCTGCTTCTTCTGGCCGTGGTGGCGATTTTTACCGGCATGATCATTGAGAATTACGAGGGCCTGCTCAAGAACGCCAGCGTGGTGCTCACCGCCTGCATCCCCATGCTGATGGACGCGGGGGGCAACTGCGGCGCCCAGGCCTCTACCCTGATGATCCGCGGTCTGGCGCTGGGGGAAATCCAGCTTCGGGATATTTTCAAGATCCTGTGGAAGGAATTCCGGGTGGGCCTGCTGGTAGGTTTGGCACTTTTCCTGTTTACATTGGCCCGGGTGCTGGTGGTGAACCAGGCGTCCTTCCTGGTGGCGCTGGTGGTGGCGTCTTCCCTGTACCTGACCGTTATTATCGCAAAGCTCATCGGCTGCAGTCTGCCCCTCTTGGCCAAGCGCGTGGGGCTGGACCCTGCCCTGATGGCCAGCCCCCTCATCACCACGCTGGTGGACGCCACGTCCCTGATGATCTACTTCAACATCGCCACGCTTGTACTGAGGCTGTAATATAATGAAGGAAGTTTTTGATTCCCTGCTGCCCCGGCTGCGGGCCATGCCCGGCCGAGTCAGCCTGTATGCCAAGGATCTGACGACGGGGGAGACCTGCGCCTGTCAGGAGAAGCTGCCCCTGGTGGCCGCCAGCGTTATCAAACTGCCCATTCTGGTGGAGGCCTTCCGGCAGGAGCAGGACGGCCTGCTTTCCATGGACGAGATGTTCCGCATCAGCCCGGAGGATAAGCTGCCCTCCTGCGGGGCGCTGACGTATCTCCACGATGGTATTGGGGTGACGCTGCGGGATCTGTGCACCCTCATGATTATCCTCAGCGACAATACGGCCACCAACCTGCTCATCCGCCGCTTGGGCATGGACGCAATCAATCAAACGGCTCAAAGTCTGGGCCTGCAGGAAACGGTCCTTCGCCGGAAGCTGTTTGACGCGGCGGCTTCGGGCAAGGGCATCCAGAACACCGTCAGCGCCCGGGACATGGGCGCCCTGCTGGAACGCATTTTTCGGGGGCAGTGCGTTTCCCCGGCCGCCGACGGGCAAATGCTGAAGATTCTTTCCGATCAGCGGCTGAATGGCAAAATGCCCTTCTTCCTGCATGATTATACCATTGCCCACAAGACGGGCGAGGACGACGGCATCACCCACGACGTGGGCATCGTGCTGGGGGACCGTCCCATGATCCTTTGCTTCCTGGCAAATGAAACGAATGTTCCCCAGTTCGAGCGCTTCATTCAGGAGGCCGCCGCCGCGTTTGTCTTTTCAGCGGAGAGGGAATAAGGGCGTTTTGTGCATGAATTTGGGACGGAACACGATATCCTGTGCTTTGACGGAAGAAAACCATTTTGCGGAAAAAAAGCGAAAAAAGATGCGAAAAAAAGGAAAAAAGTTTTAAAAAAGGTGTTGACAAAGAGGAGAGAGATGTGATAACATAGCAAAGCGCCTTGCGGAAGGGGCCCTGGAAGGGGCTGTGAGCGGGGGCGCGGAGAACCTTGAAAACGATACAGA
>CANQKI010000010.1 GCA_947624355.1 uncultured Clostridia bacterium
CTTTAAGAATTTCAAGGGCTTCGGCGGAATGGCCGGTATCCTGAGTGCGCCCAACATTGGATTCAAAAATTTTGAAATGTTCTTTTCCAGCGTGTATTTCGGCCGCCTCATGAGAAATACGCTGATTCTGAGCTTCTACCGGCTGATCTTCAGCTTTCCTGCGCCGATCATTCTGGCTCTTCTGCTGAACGAGATCCACAGCAACGCATTCAAACGCACGGTTCAGACGATCACCTACATGCCGCACTTCATTTCCTGGGTCGTGGCGGCAGGCTTGGTTAAGGCGATTTTCTCGCCGACCAGAGGGCCTATCAACGCGATCCTCAGCGGTGTATTCGGCATTGAACCGATTTACTTCGTCAGTGAAAATGCGTATTTCCGCGGCCTGCTGATTGTAACGGATATCTGGAAGGAGATCGGCTGGGGAGCGATCGTCTATCTGGCGGCAATTACCGGCATTGATCCGACCATGTATGAAGCGGCAACGCTGGATGGTGCGACGCGCTGGCAAAGAATGTGGTATATCACTCTGCCGTCTATCAGTAGCATCGTGGCGGTCATGTTCATTCTGCAGGTTGGCAAGATCCTGGATCAGAACTTCGATCAGATCATGAACTTGTATAATCCGGCCGTGTATGAGGTCTCGGATGTGATCGACACCTATGTATATCGTACCGGATTGCTGCAGGGCAAGTATTCCTTCTCGACTGCGGTAGGCCTGTTCAAGTCCGTGGTGTCCATCATCATGGTATTCCTGTCCAACAAGGTGGCCAAGAAATTGGGCACTTCCGGTATTTGGTAAGGAGGCAAGAAATTGGGCACTTCCGGTATTTGGTAAGGAGGCGAGAAGCGGTGAAAAGAACCATAAAACCGATGGAAAGAAATGATACCGCGTTTAACGTGATCAACGCGATCGTGATGATCCTTCTGTGTGTTGTCATGATCTATCCCATGCTGTATGTGTTTGGCCGTTCCTTCATGGGAGAGGCCGAGCGTGCAGTTCGTCCGTTTTCCTTCATTCCGCATACGTTCAGTCTGGAGGGCTACAAATACGTTTTCAAGAACAATTCCATCGTTCCCCACGCGTTTCTGCTGTCTGTCCTGAGAACGGTCATCGGCACGCTGGCGAACCTTCTGTTTACATGCATGTTTGCCTATGTGCTGTCCAGAAAAAAATATCCGCTGAAAAAGGCGCTGACCATGTTCGTCGTTTTCACCATGTGGCTCAACGGCGGCATGATCGCCAACTATATCCTGATTAAAGATCTGGGACTGCTGAACCGCTTCTCCGTCTACATTCTGCCGGGATTGATCAGTGTATGGAACCTGATCCTGCTGCGCAACTTCTTTGCTGAGATTCCGGATGAAATGGAAGAATCCGCCGAGCTTGATGGCGCATCGGAACTGACCCTTCTGTTCAAAATCTACATTCCCTTGTCTACCCCTTCCATCGCAACTGTCGGCCTGTTTTATGCCGTATCCCATTGGAATTCCTGGTTTGACGCGGTCATGTACGTGACCGACAGAAAAGTCTGGACGATGCAGATGGTGCTTCGTGAGGTGGTCAATAACGCTTTCATGTCTTCCATGGTCGACGCAACAGAGGCCGTTGAGCATGTGCCTCAGGAGCAGATACAGTTTGCGACGATCGTTGTGGCGGTGTTCCCGATTCTTGTGACCTATCCCTTCCTGCAGAAATACTTTGTCAAGGGTGTTATGGTCGGCTCGCTGAAAGGCTGATCATAAAATACAACACTGGTTCCTGTAACCAATGATCTGGATTCCCGCCATGGAAAGGAGGGAAGAGGAAACATGGGGAGTCAACAGATCAATGCACAACGTCTATCATAATGAAAGGATGGAAAAAATGAAGTCTGCAAAGAAATGGCTCGTACTCTTGTTCGTGCTGGCAATGCTGCTCCCGATGGTTTCCGTTTCCGCGGAAGAAGAACTGACCTGGATCTATTATGGCCGTGAAGAAGGTACGGGTGCGAAAGCTGATGACGATAAGGTTCTTCATTACATTGAAGACCAGCTCGGCTTTAAGATCGACGCCAGAATGTACCCCTCCAATGACCTGACCACTCGTATGCAGATGGTGTTCAACAGCGGCGAAAAGTTTGACTCTCTGGGTTTGCTCGCTTACAACGCCAACATTGAGGAATTGAAGGCCAACGGCCTGATTCAGCCGCTGAATCCCTACCTGGAAGAATATGGCCAGCACATCATGGAAGTGTATCCCGAAGACGCTTGGGATCTGGTCATTGACGAAGAAGGCCTGATTTGGGCTTTGACCCGCTGCGAAGTCAACAACTGCGGCAATCAGCCCGCTATCCGCGAAGACTGGCTGGAAAAGCTGAACATGAAAATGCCCACCACTATTGTCGAACTGGAGGCCTTCATGCAGGCCGTTCTGGATAATGACGTCAACGGCAACGGCATTGTAGACGATGAAATTCCCATGGTGCTCCAGAGCCAGCTGTGGGGCCTGAAGCTGGACTTTTTCCCCACCTTCCTGGGCTTCTCCGGAGAGACATACATGGATGACCAGGGCAACATCCTGCCCATCTATGCGCATCCCAACTTCAAGATGTTCCTGAGCAAGATCAACGAATGGTATGAAAAGGGCTACATCTACAAGGAATTCTATACCACCAACAGCTTCACCGATCTGATGAACGCGGATCGCGTGGGTATCTTCTGCAACTACTTCATCGGCGGTAATACGACCTGGAAGCAGGTTCCCGGCTGCCACTACGTTCCCCTGCATCCCCTGGAGGATGCTCCTGGCATTGCTGCCTGGACTTGCAGTCCCAAATATTCTACCGTTATGGCCCTCTATTCCCAGGCTGAACATCCTGAACTTGCGATCAAGTACATGGATTGGGTCTGCGCCGATCCCGCCAATGCCCTGACCTGCTACTATGGTCTGGAAGGTGAAGGCTGGAGGTGGATTGACAAGGAGGCACGCGAATACGAGACCATTGATGGTTGGGACGAGCGTTATTCCAGCCGCTGGAAGCTGGTCGATGCCTATTTCGATAATCTGTGGCCCTCTGCTCCTACCACTACTGACTTTGTGCTGAAGGATCGTGAGGCCGTCAAGGAACTGACCAAGGATTGGACCTATCTGCCCAACATGAACAACCACTTCTTCTTCAACTATGCCGGGACGGAAGCTGAATTCTTCACCGGTGACGGGCAGACGATGCTGGAAGAAGGCATGCTGAAGATCATCTACGGCGAACTGGATGTTGAAGAATGGGACAAGATTATCGCGGATTACATGGCGCTTGAAGGCGATACTTATTCCAAGATCTGGACTGAGCAATATAACAAGAATTATGCCTTCAAATTTGACATGGATTACATGACCGGCAAGTAATCGCAATGGGGCTCCTCCCCGCCCGCCGAAAGGCGGGCGGGGAGGGAAGCCAGGAATAATCGACAGAATACAGCCCGCCCCCCTGGAAACCGGACGATCCCAAGGCCGTTACTGCGCAAAGTTTACAGCGACCGGAACTGTAAAACAATCGCAGGACTTTTCCTTCTGTTCCTGCGGTCTGTGGATTCGTTCAAAAGGCGGGACAGTATTACCAATGAAGAGGTAACTGCGATGCAGTTGAAAGAATATTTCTGGGCAACGAAAGAACAACGCAGTTTGGATTCCACCCGCGTGGGACTGGTACAGCTTGCATTTCCGATCATGCTGGAAAGTATCCTGCGTGCAACGGTGGGCATGGTGGACGTAGCGTTTTTAAGCGTTGTTTCCGATACTGTGGTCAGCTCTGTCAGCATTTCCAATCAGTTTATTATGTTCTGCCAGATTATTGCAACCGCACTGGCAACCGGTGCGACCGTTTACATCAATCAGGCAATCGGTATGAAAAATCAGGATAAAGTCAATATGTTTGCGACGGTCGCTATTCTGGCAAACACATTGATGGGGTTATTATTTGGCGCTTTGTTCCTGGCTGTTCCGCAGATGTTTCTGAAGATCATGACACTGGAAGCGGATGCAGTCGATACCGCTTGCCGATATTTGCAGATCTGCGGCGGGATGATGGTATTTCAGTGTATTGAGATCGTTATGGTGAATCTTTGCCGTTCGCTCGGACGAATCAAGGCGCCCCTGATCGTACATTTCTTCTCCAATATTGTCAATGTTGCGGGCAATTATCTTGCGATCTATCACGCGGACTTGTTCTGGAATGTCGATCCGGTCGCAGGTGTGGCGGTGGCTTCGGTGTTGAGCCGGGTGACTGCCATGTTGATCTCAATGTTTCTGGTAAGAAATAGTAAATTGTCTTTCTCTTTCAAATTCTTGAGGCCTTTCCCGAAATCCGAAGTTAAGTTGATTCTGGCCATCGGCATACCGGGCGGAATCAATTCAATGGCATATTCTCTCAGTCAGATCGTGACAACGTCGATTATTTCTCTGCTTGGCATATCGATGGTTGCGGCCAAGGTGTATGTCAGTAATATCGTTCAATACGTGGCGCTTATCAGTCAGGCTTTCTGTAATGCCTGCACGATCCTGGTGGGGTACAGGATAGGCGCCGGCGAATATGATGAAGCAAAAAAGATTCGCAGTATCGTAACAAAGATCGCTCTTCTTTCCAACGGGGTCATTTCTTTGGCGCTCATGACCGTCCGTTTCCCGCTGCTTCGGATGTTTACGCAGGATGAAGCGATTCTGGTCATGGCAGCCAATATCTTCTTCATTGATTTCTTCGTTGAGATCGGAAGGGCACTCAATAATTCTCTCAGCGGAGCATTACAGGCGGTCGGTGACGTAAGGTTTTCCCTGATTGTCAACCAGGGATGCGGATGGATTCTGGCCGTGGGCGGCGCATATCTCTTCGCAATTCTTCTGAATATGGGATTATACGGCGTCTGGATAGCTTTTGCCTGTGATGAACTGATCCGCGGCAATATCCTGCTATGGCGCTGGAGATCCAACCGATGGATGAGCGGCGCGGAGGCAAAGAGAAAAATCATTGCCGTAAAGTCCCCGTAATTTTGTGACGATCAACGGATTCGAACGGTTTGGAATGCGAGGATAACAGGTTATGACAAAAACGCTTGCGATTTATGAAGCCGAACCAATGCATGTTTTTGGCAGAACAGCCTTCAAAAATCAATTGCTTCCGCTGTTCTGGACCGGATCCGGCATAGAAATTAACGTGACCGGGACGGAAATGTATTTGGATATCCGGGTCGATTTTGATTGGTATGAGCCCTGGCTGGAGATCGTACTGGATAACGGTTTCAGCCAGCGCAGAATGCTGGACCACGGAAAGCAGCGGATCTGCATATTCAGGGCAATGGATCCGGGAAAAATACGAAATGTGAAGGTTTTCAAGGCGACACAGGCGATCTGTAATGATCCCAAATCCTCTGTCCTGATCGAAGCGATTGTAACGGACGGTGAATTGATGCCATTGCAGCCTTACGCCCGAAAAATTGAAGTGGCAGGGGATAGCATCACCTCTGGCGAAGGATTGGGCGGCGCGTTGAGCGAACGTACATGGAACGCCAATGCCTTTGGCTACGTCAACAGTTATCCGTATCTGCTGGGCGATATGCTGAACGCTGATATTCATGTGATCAGCCACAGCGGATTCGGTGTTTACTGCAATTGGTGCGGCGAAAGAAAAGAAACGATCCCGCCTTATTACGATCAAATCTGCGGCCTGGCTCCCGGGGATAAGAATGCTGAATTGGGCGCTCATGATAAGTGGAATTTTTCTCTGTGGCAGCCGGACGCCGTGATTGTAAACCTGGGCACCAATGATTCCGGCAGCTTTATGCAGCCCGGCGCCTTTTATGCCGATCGGAACTGGACAAATCCAATGCGCATTGATTGTCGGGGCAGCCCGAATGAAGAAGACAGAGGGTTTATTCTGTCGGCGGCAGTGGATTTTATGAAAACGATCAGAAAATATAATCCGGCCTGTCGCATCCTCTGGTGTTATGGGATGCTTCCCGGATGCATGGAAGCGACACTGAAGGAAAGCGTGGAGAAGTATCGTCTGGAAACGGGAGATCAAAAGGCGATGTATGTATCGCTTCCCGCTACAGAAAACGGTGAATTCGGCGCACGCAGACACCCGGGGTTTCCGGCCCACCGGAAAGCGGCAGCAATCCTGTGCGATCAGTTAAGGGGCTTTGGCGTATAAGGCCAGGTTTTTCAACACGTAATAATCCGTCGTCAAGACGGTAAAAATTGAATGGAGGAAATAAGTAATGGAACGACAGATCCTTTCCCTTGACCGCGGTTGGCGTTTTCACCTTGGCGAAGTCCCTTATAAGAAATATATGGGACATGATGCACTGTATTCTGTAACGAAGACCGCTTCTTCGAAAGGCCCGGGCCGTCGTGATTTCGATGATTCGGCCTGGCGGGTCGTTGATCTGCCGCATGATTATGTCGTGGAAGGAAAACCCGTTCCTGAAATTGCTCCTTCCCATGGCTCTCTTCCCCGTGAGAATGCCTGGTATCGGCGCACCTTCAAGCTGGACGAAAACGACCGGGGCAAGAGAATCGCCATTCATTTTGAGGGCGTCGCAACTTCCTGCCTGGTTCATGTCAATGGACAGCCTATGTTCCGGAATTTCACTGCCGGCGTCGGTTTTGATGTCGATATCACGGATATTGCCCGGTATGGTGAGGACGTCAACGTGGTCGCCGTCTATCTGGATCAGAAAGAATTTGAGGGCTGGTACTATGAAGGCGGCGGTATATACCGTCATGTGTGGCTGGTAAAATCCGGCATGGCGTATGTCGATCTCTGGGGCACCTTCGTGCATACGGAGCAGATCGAAGAGGATGACTTCAAGACCCTGATCGACACGGAGATCGTGAACCGCTACAACGAGGAAAAAGAAATCACCGTCATTTCGGAGATCCTTGATCCCCTGGGCAAAAAACTGGATTCCGTATCTTCCGTCCAGAAAGTTTCTGCCCGTGAGACAGTTGTGTTCAAGCAGCACGCCGTTGTAAAGAATGTGAAGCGCTGGAGCATTGAATCACCCGTTCTTTACGCTGTCAAAACGACGGTGAAGGCTGACGGCGAGATCACCGATACCTATGATACCGTTTACGGTTATCGGACGATCAGATACACGGCCAGTGATGGTTTCTTCTGCAACGACAAGAAATATTTCCTGGTCGGCTATGGCAGCCATCAGGATTCCACCGGTTTCGGCGTCGGTATTCCGGATACGCTGAGCGAATTCAGAATGGCCAGATTGAAGTCTGCCGGCTTCAATATCTTCAGAACGGCACATAATCCCTTTGCTCCAGCCGTATATGATGCCTGCGATCAGCTAGGCCTTTTCTGCATGGATGAAAACCGCTGGTTTTCTTCCTCTCCCGAGGTTCAGGATGAAGTGGTTCGTATGGTAAAACGCGATCGGAACCATCCTTCCATTATTATGTGGAGCCTCTTCAATGAGGAATTTTATCGGGATCAGTATCAGGGCACCAATATTTTCACGACCCTGCGTGCCATCGTCAATAAGCTCGATCCCACCCGACCCACGACCGGCGCCGATAACGTGGCGACCGCCATTCCCGGCCAGATGGACGATATCGAACTGATTGGCATCAATCATGTCTATCAGACCGAACCGCTGGACAAGGTAAGGATCAATAACCCCAATAAACCGATTTTCTTCTCAGAAGAAGGGTTGACGGACTATGTTCTGGATTATTGCAGAACCCGCCCGTACATCTTCGGCGCGTTAGGCTTCGGCGGTCTTCCTTATCGCGGTGAGACCAGTTATCCGAATCTTTTCAGCGGCAATGATTCCCGATCCACCTTTAGTCTGCTGTGTGATCCTTTGGATAAATTCTGGCAGGAAAAGGCCCGCTGGACGGTGGAAGATTGCCTGAAGATCTGCGGTCACTGGACCTATCCCGGCAAGGAAGGCCAGAACGTGGCTGTCAGGATCTATGCCAGCACCAGGGAAGTGGAACTGTTCCTGAACGGTGCTTCGCTGGGTAAAAAGGCTGTGGATGCTTTGACGGCGGATGCTGTATTTGATGTTCCTTATAGCGCGGGCGAGCTGAAGGCGAAAGCCGTGACCGAAAATGGCAAGGTATTGGAAGACACTGTCTGTACGGTCGGCGCTGCGGAAAAGATTAAGCTGTACCTGGAAAATCCGGAAATCATCCACAAGATTCGTGCCAATGGCCGCGATGTCGCTATTGTTTCCGTGTCGCTGGCGGATGCCGAAGACAGGATCCTGCCCTGCGGGCCTGAGTATCTGGTGAAGTTCTCCGTGCTGAAAGGCGGCAGGTTCCTGGCTGTCGGTTCTCCGAATCGCGGCGATCACAACAGCTGGAAGGTCCCTCAGATTAAGCTGTGCCAGAATAAGGCCCAGATCTTTGTGGAAGCGAATGCGGACGAGGATCCCATCGTCATTCAGGCGGAGATTGATGGCTTTACGCCTGCTCAGATCATTGTTGAAAAGGAAAAGGCCTGCGCGATCCCTGAAGTCGCCGTGGAAGAATGCCGTTACCTGGACGAATGGCTGTATTCCCGGGTGCTCATCGATCAGCCCTGGCCGGATATCGACGAGCAGCATGAGCAGAAAAATTTCAACTTCTGGAAGAAGTATAATCCCGGCCGCGGAAATGATGAAGACTTTACTGGCTTGTGCTTCCCACAGACAGGAGCCGCCCCGGCACGCCCGCACGCGCTGAATCAGAAACCGTTTGAGAGCGCCCGCCTGATCCATTTTATCCAGGTGAAGCTGCCCAAGCCCAGCATGGAATTCACAAAGGCGATCCTCCATTTTGAGAATTTTGAAAGCAACGGCAGGGTTTACATCTATTCCGGCGACAAGAAATTCTATGCCGAAAGAACGAACTTCAAGAAGGGACCGCTGGACGTGGAACTTGAAAACGTCAAGCCTGGCGACGACGTTGAAGTATGGGCAATCATTGATGCCGATACGCCTTTCAGCGCGCTCAACAGGCCGATTCGTTGGATGTTCCGCTAAACCGAATTTCTTTTAGGGGCCTTTCCGGGCCCCTAAAATTCTCACATTCATCCAAAGACCATGATGAAAATTGCAAGCGCAAAAGAGCACCTTGTTCCTTTTCGCTTGCAGTTTTCAATCATACACGGCTTTTTCGGCAGTCCTTGATATGGGTGGATGCTCAGGCATATCCCCCGGGTGTGCGCCGGGGCCGTCAGCCATCGCACCGATCGTGAATGATTCTTCCAGGAGGGTCTGAATATCCGGGATGTCAGGGATGCCGTACTTGTAGAAAGATCAGGCCGGTCGGAGTATTTGCTCAAAACAGGATTGTGGAAAAAGGAAGTGCTGCGGATTTGAGCTATGATTGGTTCCTTGGCGATTTCCTGGCCAGGAAAATGGTATTGGTGAAAAAGACAGCAGTGGACAGAAATACGTTTCTTTCTGCTGACGGCGATGTGATTAAGGAGGCTTATCGGTTGGGAAAAGGATTTGCAGGGACTGCCTGCTTTGGATGCCTGACAGAACTTTCCATAGCCGGTATTAATCACGGGGATCACGCGGAATGTCCATCGGGCAAATACATGATCAAACAGATCGAAAACGCGGAGGTTGACGCATGAAGTACATGCATTCGGAATGGAAAATGCGGTTGGCGCATTGGATCGAAACCCTGAAAAGAGACTTCTATCATCCATTGGGCGTTATGGAAACGAGCGCGTTTATGACCATGGATTCCCTGACACCGGATGAAGCTATGCGTCAGACGTTTTCTTCGATGCTTCCCGGAACGCCCTGGGGCCATACCTGGGAGTATTGCTGGCTGAAAAGCAGGATTGTTCTGCCCGAACAGGCAAAGGGAAAACGCATCGTGATGGATCTGCAGACCGGTGGGGAATCTACCGTATATGTGAACGGAAGAGCCTTCGGCACGTACCGGGCCGGATGGGTGGAGGTCCCTCATCATTACATTGTTGATAACCAGCTGACACGCTGTGGAGAACCGGGCCAGACCTATGATGTTTTGGTCGAAGCCTATGCCGGACATTATTATCCGGAAAGCAACGTGGGAAATTGCGCTACCGGGCCCGTGCTTCCGGGCAGCTATACCGATCCGAAGGAAGGAAAACTTCGGACAGCGTTGGGTGAAATGACCTATGGGATCTGGAATGAAGAAGCTTATCAGCTGTATATGGATTTGGAAACACTGCGTCAGCTGTGTGACCAGTTGGATCCTGACAGCTTAAGAGCCGATCATGTTGCCGACGCTTTGGAAAGAAGCACGCTTTTGATCGATTTTGAGCAGCCGATCGACGGGAGGATTGCTTCCTATCAGCTGGCCAGAGAAGCACTCAGGCCCGTGCTGTCCGCCGTGAACGGATCCACCATGCCGCAATTCTGGGCGATCGGAAATGCCCATCTGGATCTGTCCTGGCTATGGCCGATGGAAGAAACGCGCCGGAAAACGCTCCGTACGTTTGCGGCGCAGCTGCGCCTGATGGAAGAATACCCGGAGTACCGATACCTTCAAAGCCAGCCGGCCGCTTACGTAATGTGCCGGGAGCAAGCCCCTGAACTGTATGAGCGCATCAAACAGGCAGTCAAAGCGGGCCAGTGGATCCCCGAGGGAGCCATGTGGGTGGAGCCGGATACGAATATGCCCAGCGGGGAAGCACTGATCCGGCAGGTGCTTCACGGGAAAAGGTTTTTCCGGGAGGAATTCGGCGTCAACTCTGTGATCCTCTGGCTGCCGGATACGTTCGGGTATTCTGCGGCGCTGCCGCAGATTCTGAACGGCTGCGGTGTTCGGTATCTGGTGACCCAGAAGATCTTCTGGTCCTATAATGAAGTCGATCAGTTTCCGTATCAGTATTTTACCTGGCAGGGAATGGACGGATCAAAGGTCATATCTTTCCTGCCTACCAGTTATACTTATCGCACCGATCCGAAGGAACTTTGCGAAACCTGGAAAAAGCGGGTCCAGAAGCGCGGATTGGATGCTTTTCTGTTGCCTTTCGGTTATGGAGACGGCGGCGGCGGCCCTGCGCGGGATCATATCGAGTATCTGCGCAGGGAACAAAACCTGGAGGGGCTTCCCCGGGTGAAGGCGGCTTCTCCGGTCCAATTCTTTGAAGAAATGGATGCCATGGGCGGCCCCCGGAATACCTATGCAGGCGAACTTTACTTTTCTGCTCACCGTGGGGTCTATACTGTTCAGGCTGCCATTAAAAAGGGAAACCGTCTGGCGGAGGTCGCCCTGCGGGAGGCAGAAGTGTGGGGCTCCCTTGCTATGCTGAAGGGAAAAGCATATCCTGCCCGGCGGATGGATGCTGCTTGGAAAATGCTTTTGCTGAATCAATTCCATGATATCCTGCCTGGTTCGTCCATTGCCCGGGTCTATGAAAAGGCACGGGCGGATCATCGCTGGATCCTGTCAGAGGCAAATGCGGTCAGGGATGAAGCGTTGTCTTCTGTGGTCAGCGGTGATGGAATCACGGTTTTCAATTCGCTTTCCTTTGAACGCACGGGATTGGTACCTTTGTCTGCCGATTTTGCCAAGGGAGCGGAGACCCTGGATGGGGTGCCGGTGCCCGTTCAGACGAAAGAAGGCAGGACCGTCGGATTGGTGACGGTACCGGCCTGCGGCGCTGTATCGCTGCGAGCCGCTTCGGGAGACAAGACCGTTTCTGTTTCCGCGGAAAAGATCGGTGATCGCTTTGTTTTGCAGAACGAATGGATACGGGCGGAAATCGATGACCGGGGTGAAGTGGTTTCGTTCGTCAATCGGGAAAGCGGCCGTGAAATCGCCGCAGGTCCGATGAATCATCTGCTTCTGTATAAGGATGTTCCCCGGACCTTCGATGCCTGGGATATCGATTCCAACTATATCCTTCAGCCTGTCGAGATCAGGGAACCGGCGTCTGTTGCCGTCACGGAAGCGGAAGGCCTGCGCGCAGTCATTCATGTATCCCGTAAGCTGTCGAATTCCGAATTCGATCAGGATATCGTATTGACGGCGGGGAGCAGGAGGATCGAATTTGTTACACATGTAGATTGGCGGGAACTGCACCGGCTGCTGAAGGTCGATTTCCCGGTTGATGTGCAGGCGGAAGAAGGAATCAATGAGATCCAATTCGGCTACGTGACCAGGCCGAATCACCGCTCCAGACAGTATGACAAGGAACGGTATGAGGTTTGTAACCATCGCTACAGTGCTCTGTGCGATCAAAGCCATGGCGCGGCGGTGCTCAACAACTGCAAATACGGGATCAGCATGAATGATAACGCGCTGCGATTGACACTGCTCCGGGCTGCCGCAAGCCCGGAAATGCGGACGGATAACGGAGAGCATGAATTCACTTATGCCTTTACCGCGTGGGAAGGCAGTTTCCTGGACAGCCCGGTGGTCATAGAAGCCTATGATCTGAATACCCCCTTGCAGGTGGTACACGGCGCCTGTGAAACCTTCAGCGCCTTCAACACGGATTCTGAAAATGTGCTGATCGATACGGTGAAACCGGCCGAGGATGGCGGCGGGGATATAATCCTGCGCCTGTATGAGGCCAAGAAGGCGGATACCGTCTGCCGCCTGAATGTGAATGTTCCCGTTGATGCCGCCTGGCTGTGCGATATGCTGGAAAACAATCAGGAATCTTTGGAAACGAACGGCGGGCAGTTCCGGTTGCATTTCAGGCCCTTTGAAGTGAAAACCCTGCGAATCAGGGCGAAGTGAGCAAAAGAAAACTGTACGGAAGAAAGGAGCGGGAATCCGTGCGCGTATATGGAGCCTTGGAAGCCGGCGGCACAAAAATGGTACTTGCTGTGATGGATGAACACGGAACAATCCGGGAGCAGACCTCTGTGCCGACGCGTACCCCAAACGAGACCATGCCGGAAATGGTGGATTTCTTTCGGAAATATCCCATACGGGCACTGGGCATCGGCTGTTTCGGCCCTTTGGATCTGAATCCGGTATCTGTCGCTTACGGACGGATCACCGCCACGCCGAAACTTGCCTGGCGGGATTACCCGATCCTGCAGGCTTTTGAGGAAGCGCTGGATATCCCCGTGGGGGTTGATACGGATGTCAACGCGGCGGCTATCGCAGAGGTAAAGCTCGGCGCGGCCCAGGGCCTGGACATCTGCCTCTATGTGACGGTCGGTACAGGGATCGGAGGCGGCCTGATTATCCATGGAAAGCCGGTTCATGGTTTGGTGCATCCTGAGATCGGGCACATCTCCGTCGTTCCGCTTCCCGCTGATCCCATGTCCCAGGGATGCTGCCCGTACCATGGCAATTGTCTGGAGGGGCTGGCGGCCGGCCCGTCGATCGAACGGCGCTGGGGCATTTCCGCAAAGGAATTGCCCGAAGGACACCCGGCATGGGAATTGGAAAGCGGTTATCTGTCGCAGCTTTGTGTAAGCGCGATGCTGAGCTTTTCGCCGGAGAAGATCATTCTGGGCGGCGGTGTGATGCAGAAAGATTTCCTTTTGCCCATGATACGCGAAAAAACGGTTCATGCGCTGCATGGATATGTCGCGCATCCGGCGGTCGATGCAGGGCTGAAGGATTACATTGTTGAACCGGGTTTGGCTACGAAGAGCGGGATCATGGGTGCTTATCTTCTTGCCCGTCAGGCGGAAAATATCCTGCCTGAAGATGACAAATGAAAGGAGAAGGAACGGTCATGAAACAGATCCACTTATTATGTAACGCACATTTGGACCCCGTATGGCTTTGGCAATGGGAGGAAGGCGTAACGGAGGCTATATCAACCTTCAGAACCGCCTGCAATCTGTTGGATGAATACCCTGAATTCGTGTTCAATCACAATGAATCCCTGCTGTATGAATGGGTTAAAGAATATGACCCGGCACTTTTTGACAGGATACGCGGGCATGTGGCTTCGGGACGCTGGCATATTATGGGCGGATGGTTTTTGCAGCCGGACTGCAATATGCCGTCGGGCGAATCAATCGTACGCAATATCCAAAAGGGTCGGCGTTTTTTTCAGCGGGAATTCGAAAAAACGCCCACGACGGCTATCAATTTTGATTCTTTCGGCCATTCCAGAGGGCTCGTGCAGCTTTTGCAACAGGCGGGATTTGATTCCTATCTGGTTTATCGTGCCGGGAAGGCAAAGACAATTCCGGAAAGCGATTTCCTTTGGAAGGGCCTGGGCGATGCGCGGATTGTCGTTCACCGGTCCGACAAAGGGTACAGCAGCGTAATGGGAAAGGCGGCGCCGGAATTAGAAACCTATCTTCAGACCTATATGCATGAGCCGATAACGCTGTTCCTGTGGGGCGTTGGCGATCATGGCGGCGGGCCTTCCCGTAAAGATCTGGCCGAGCTTCGTTCTGTGTTTGAACAGCATAAGGAATATGAGTTTATTCATTCAACTCCGGAAAAGTATTTTCAGAAATTGCGCCAGATAAAGGTCCCGCTTCCAGAATGGAGTCAGGGGTTGAACCCTGTGGCGGACGGCTGTTATACTTCTCAGGTCCGTGTCAAGCAGAAGCATCGCCGCCTGGAAAACGAACTCTACTCTGCTGAAAAGACAGCGGTCGCCGCCGAATTGCTGACGGGAGCGCCTTATCCGGCCGATGCTTTCCGGCAGGCGGAATATGATCTCCTTTGCTCGGAATTCCACGATACCCTTCCCGGTTCCGATATCAAGGATGCAGAAGAAGACACGCTTCGTATCCTGGACCATGGTCTGGAAATAATGGCCCGGGAAAAGGTGCGCAGTGCGCTGGCGCTCAGCGCCGGTCAGGAACCGGCAAAAGAAGGCTGTTCCACGGTTATGGTGGTCAACCCTCATCCTTTTCCTTATGAGGGTTTATTGGAATTTGAGACTTCCATGCCTGCCCAGAACTGGGATCCGGTCTTTTATATTCCGCAGTGCAGTGTGAACGGAAAATCGGTGCCGACGCAATATGAATTTGAAAGGAACCGTTTTGCCATTGATTGGCGGAAAAAGGGTGTCGCTCGCGTTCAGCTTCCTCCTTCTTCTCTGTCCAGAATGGATGTTTCCTTTGTTCCGATCAAAGAACGCCCCCGGTATGATGCCTTGATCCCCGGGGAAGGCTTCAAATTCAATTCACATTACGTGTTTGATAACGGGCGGCTTTGCGTGGTCCTCGATTTGTCTACCGGATGGATTGCCAGCCTTCAGGCGGATGGAAAAGAGATTCTCGGCAGCGGCAGCATGGCGTTGGTGGCTTATGAGGATCGGTTCAATCCCTGGGAGTTGGATTCCCGGGGCAAAGGCAGAAGGCCGTTCCGGCTCATGACGGATGCCGAAGCGGCGTCGTTCTGTTCGCTGAAAAAAATGGTGAAGCCGATTCATATCATCGAGGATGGCGAGATTCGAACGGTCATTGAAGCACTGTTCACGATGGACGGGTCGGACGCGTGTGTCCGCTACAAATTGCCTAAAGACGGGACGGAATTTGAAGTGGAAGCAGCCGTTTATTGGAGAGAAAAGGAAATGGTTCTGAAACTGGAGATGAAAACGGACATCCCGGATGCATCCTTCATTGGCCAGGTTCCTTTCGGCGTGGATACTCTATATCAGGGAGAAGAGGTCGTTTCCCAAAAATGGGAGGCAGTCGTCGGCAAGAATCGTGTGCTGGCCGTCATGGGGAATGGCGGTTACGGCAGTAGCTTAAGAGGGCAGATTCTGGGCTTGACCGTACTGCGCAGCGCGGCTCACTCCGCGGCGCATTGCGGCAAGAGAAGAACGCTGGAGGAGGAACGCTTTGTGCCGCGCATGGATCAGGGCGAAAGCGTATTCAAATGGTTCTTCTGCGTTGGCGGACTTCAGGTATTGAACGGCATCAGCAACCGGGCTTTGACCTGGAATGAGCAGCCCTATGTGCTCTCCTTTAACCCTTCCGGTAACGGCCGTAAATCCGGGCCCCTCTACACCGTCAGCAACCCTGCTGTTGTCGTTTCTGCCTTAAAGAAAAAGATAAACGGAACAGGATATATCCTGCGGATGTATGAAGCAGAAGGAAAACCGCAGGAGACAGAGGTGGCATTTCCAAGTCTCGGCGTTCTGGAGAAAATCACATTCAAACCTTACGAGATCATAACCTGTCATTTGGACGTTGATAAAAAGACATTGACAAAGACAGCGCTTCTTGATCTGGATGTGTAAAGCGGATTGATTACGTAACGGCGGCACAAACGCGAGAAGAAAATTAAAGAAAATTGTAAAATACAGACGGAGACAGTATTGCCTTGAAATAGTCAAGAGTTGGAAGACGCAAAAAGCATCGAGTCAAGCCACCGGTTCTGAACAGGACTGGTGGCTTTCCTTTGAGCTTGCGGACAGAACGAACAAAGTTAAAGCAGTGAACGCGGTCAGTTATGGCATGGATGTGTTCCATGCCGGATCCTGAGAGCTTATGCGTTCTCCTGTGACTGCAAAGCATTTCGTTTATCATGATACAAACGGGAACAAAGAAACTTGCTGTGAGCAAAGCATTGAAAGACATGATGTAATTTATAAAGGAGGTTTTTCCCCTCAAAATTACATCATGACTGCGGCTCATTTGTGACGATTTGAAAAAGCAGTTATGAGGAAAGGAGCAGACAAACGCACACTTTCAGCTGCAGGCATAATCAACACAAAGAAAGGAGCCAACCATGAAATCATTGTTTGAGCAAATGGGCGGTACATATCGGATGGAGGGAGATTATCTTCTCCCAAACCTCATGCCGCCGGACACTGGCAGACGCCCCATCGGAAAGTATGGACGTATGCGCCTAAATTATCTGAAAGAACATCATAGGAACCTTTATACCAGCCTTGTGCTGAACGGAACCTTGCGGGAGCACCTGTCGGAAATCGATCAGTCCTGCAACGAGCGGCTGGCCCGCATCATCTCGGCTATGGCAAAGCAGGAAAACGTGACGGAGGCGCTCAAGGCCGTCGATCAAATGGAGTGGGTGCGCCGGATGAACAGCATCCGCAACCGTGCGGAGGAAATCGTTTTGACTGAACTTGTATATGCCTGACAAACTGCCCGTTATCGGCTTTGCGCTGATAGCGGGCAGTTGTTTTATCTGTCAGGATTCCTGAAAATGTATTTTCCCTTGCCGTACCCGCTGACTTCTTTTATCAGCCCTGCTTTCTTCAGTTTGGCAATAAGGTTCCCGGCAGCGGTTACAGAATCGTTTGTAATCGCCGCAATGTCGGAACGGCCAAATATGCCATCAACGCCCATTTTTGCAAAGACAGCCTGCGCTTTCCGAATGGTGCTCGGACTTGCGGTCAGTCTCTCAATCGCAACTTCAATCGCAACATGGTCGGCATCAATCACAGCATTTTCATCCGTGCTTTTTCCTGATGCTGTCTCCGCTTCGTAATTCAGGTTATACAATGTAACCTGAAACGAGGCGACATCCGAATAGAACTTCGGCTCCAACGCTGCACGGAAGTTGTGGGCGGCATGATAGGCGTCTGTGATTTTCTTAAAGCCGCTGCCCTGACGTTCCATATATCCCAGCCGACCGAAAATATCCGCCAGAATGGGATTGCGCCGGGTGGAGGAAACATTTTTGATATCCTGTTCCTGTATCCGCGTTCCGTCCGCCATACCGCCGGGAGAATGAATCGTAAGCCGGTCATCGTAAATGTCGATATGAACCTCGCTGCCCAAAATCAGGTAGTCACGGTGGATCAGCGCGTTTACGAGGGCTTCAAAAACACTTCGCTCGCAGTAATCGGGCATCTCGATCCGGGAATCGGCGGTTTTCTTCCAGCGCGTTTTCATATTCCGCTTCACAAAGCTGACGCCCTCGTTCAGAAGAATAATCAGACTGTCGGAATACTCCGCGCTGTCCAGCGCATCGACCATGCCGCCGCTCTTGTCCAGCCCGTTCCATCGGGTACAGAACAGGCGCGAATGACGCACAGGCGAATCATCCGCCATCAAAGCGCCCGCATTGGTCAGCCTGCCCTGCTCATCCCGAATTTCAAAGGAATCAAACAGCTTATCCTCCATGCTGTTTCCTGTCCAAACCTTGTATCTCTCCCGCAGCTTGGAAAAGGCATAATCTTTGAAACCCTACTCGGTAGGCAGCGCATCGTAAGTGCGGTTCATGCCCTTTAGAATCAACTGGTTCAGAACGTAATCCGGTGCGATCACACTTTCGTTGCCAATACGGATATAGGCCTCCATTACGCCGTCAGCTTTATAATAATAAATACGGCGTGGTTCGTCCCGCAGATACGGTCAATATCAGAATGTCTTTGTCAAGCTCTCTCGGGCGATAAAATAAAGTTTGGGAAAGGCGCGATACGTTCTTTTATCAATCGGCTGATTGCCTCGGCGTCTGCTTGTACGTCGGCCAGGCCGATAATATTTCTGTCATTGTCAATGCCGAAGAACAATGTTCCACCGATCCCATTGGCAAAGGTGCTGATGCTTTTGAGCCAGCTTTTGGGTTTTCTCGTTTCCAGCGCGGCCTTAAAATCGCATTCTGTCGCTTCCGCGGTCCATCTGTCAATCTTCATGTCGTGCCCCCCGTCAGGTTTATTCTTCTTCCGGCTCTTGTAGACGTTATATTTGTTCTTGCATTCCGGGCTGCAAAACAGATTGCTGGGGCGGCTTGTTAAAGCGTTCCGTCCTCCGCCGCCCGCCATTCATATTCACTGTACCTCATCCAATAGTATCTGGCACGGTCAAACAAATTCTGCATTTTCAGTCCTCCGCGTAACCTAAACTTCAAATATTCCTATTACTTATATATGAATCGCTGTTGCGCTTGTCAATGCCGGTTTTCTTCATTTCGGTTGTCAATCAGATATCTCATGGATGGAAAGGAATGATGGGAGCATTGGCAACGAATTATGAGTTTGCATATCCCGACGATAAAATGATTGAGTTGGCCAAACGTATTAAGGCTATAGTAGATGATAAATCTAAATACACCGATTGGGCGACATGTGAGGATATCAAAGCAAATTTGCAGATTGCTACAATATACTCGTCCGGTAAATAGCGTGTCCAAAGCTCTATGCGCTGGCTCATACCTAAGCTGCAATGAGGAGGAAGCCGGACTGACGATGCATTGCATGAGATGAAACGCTCGAACGTGCAAACTGTCAGCCGCCTCCTCATTGCAGCATTCGATTGATGCAGGTTGAAGCTGGGGCATCCCAAACATTCGAGTAACCAAGCAAGCTGAATCGGTAATGAGCAGCGACGGCCGCCGGCAAAATACCACAAGGAGGTCTGCTCATGCACCCAAAACCCGATAGTGAAAATCTTTAATGTGTGCTTTGGCTGCTTTCGCTGGAGTGGATGCATCGACTTTCCAGTCTGGTAACTTTGAAGCAAAGTCCCGTCATGTGCCCAAGCGTGGATCGCCAACTCTGCGCAGAACGCTGTTTCAGATTTGCAGTATGTCTCTGTGCCGTGGTGATACGGAAGATTCTATCATCTGTTTCATGGAAAAACGCGAATAGAAACATTTCTACGTTTACACGGTTGCTGGTACAACAAATCTTATTTTTCCTTGCGCCACTTTTTCAACGGCTCGCGTTTTCCACATTCATCACAGGTGTACGGCCACCCGATTTTCCATGCAAAGTATTCTTCTTTCGTGATGCAACCATCTTTCAGTTCCCGCTGATGTTCCAGCCATTCACGAATGAATCCGTTCAACAGAAAACTGTCAATCCAAAATCCGCAAGGCGCATGAGCGGGCCAATTATCCCCGTCGTGATAATACACGTTTCGGTCGTTTGCAGCATCAGGTGTATCGCCGTCATCGTCTTTCCGTGTCATGCGCTGCATCTGAAATCCATGAATCATCCCGGGATGATCTTCCTCCAACCAGAACAAAAGCATCCTCAGTTCTTCTGCGTTCTGCCCGGTTCCGTCCATCAGCGCCAGCACATTGCAGTCCAAAACTTCCGCCATGGCTTTCAGCAGTTTCGGAGACGGAACGCGATAGCCAGACTCATACTGCGCAATTCTCGGAGCCGCATTTTCTCCCAATCCGATCATCATCGCAAACTCCGGTTGGGTGTATCCGCGAAATTTGCGGATGCGTTTGATCTTCTCTCCCGTTCTCATCCGTTCTGCTTTCCTCCGGTTCTCGCAATTTGCCCGCACACTGACGGACAGAGTGCTCCTCTTCATCAACCGCTATACTGACGTCGCCCGAAATCGATGCCGCGCTGCGCTATTGGGAACGGCGGGGCCTGGTTTCCCGTATCCGGGAGGAGGCGCCTCTTTACCGCTTTTATTTCCCCCTCCAGCGGGAAATGACGGGGCCGAACGCCCCGTTGGATGTGGACGACACTTACGTTTCCTTTACCGAGAGCGTTTACACCGCTTTTGACGGCCGGCAGAAGGTGCCACCGCCGAAATTGCCCTGGCCTGGGAATGGGTGCAGGACGTGGGGCTGAAACCCGAAATTGTGCTGATGATGTTGCACCATTGCATCGCCCAGCGGAGCGTGCAGTTTTCATTTAAACGGGCCGCGCCGCTGGCCCTTCGCATGAAAGAAGAAAACGTGAATACCCCCGAGAACGCCGACGCGTTTTTGCGCCACGATCAGGCCGTCCACGAAGGCGTGCGCCGGGTGTTGGTCCGGATGGAAAAGCGCCGCCTGGTCAGCGAGGACGAAATCGCCCTGTGCGAAAAATGGATCGGAAAAAGGGGCTTTTCCCCCCCGAGGCCGTGCTGAACGCCTGCCGGGAAATGACCAAGGGCGATCCTTCCTTCAAATACCTGGACAGCATTCTTTCTGGCGTTCGCAGCCGGGGCGAAGCACGCACCGAGGCCCAGGTGAAGCGGCAACTGGATCAGGAAAACCGCGATCTTTCCCTGGCCAGGGAAGTGTTTTCGGGCCTGGGCGCTTTAGCCCCCGAGGTGGCCATCCGCCTTTACCGTCAATACGCCCAGATATATCCCCATGAGGTGCTGATGCTGGCGGCGGAGGAATGCCGACGAAAGGCCCGCAGCACGGTGGACGATCTGCAGGAGCTGCTGCTTTCTTGGCAGGGAAAGGGGCTGAAAACGGAGGAAGATGTGAAAAGTTACCTGGCCGCCCCACGGAAAGCGATCGGGCCTTGTGTCGTAAATGGTGGGGCTGGGAAATGGACCGGGCGCTGCCCCTGCACGCGGCTGAACAGGCCAGGGCCGCCCAGGGCAGCAAAATCACTTATCTGGATAAAGTGCTGGAAACGTGGCACGAGGCGGGCATTTGGGATATTTCCCAGGCCCAAGGCCCGCCGCGCCGGGAAACCGCGCCCAAATCCCAGGGCAAGCGGGTATCGGCCCAGATATACGGCCAGCGGGATTATACCAGGAAGAACTGAACGCCGTTTCGGGCGACCTCATCGAGACCCGGGAAAAGAATGAAGGGACGAAGGTGACCCGCGTCCGCGAAATTGAGGAAAAATGCCCTGATCTGGCGGTCCTGACCCGGGAGCGACAAGAATTGGTAATGCGCGCCGCGCGCAGCGCGTTCAGCGCGGTTTTGGCGGCCGACGTCGAAGAAAAAATGGCCGGGCTGAATGAAAAAATCGTGGAAGGCCTGAAAAAAGCGGGCTATCCCGTCGATTACCTGTCCCCTATTTTCGATTGCGCCGACCGCCAGGATACAGGCTATGTGTACGCAGGCTCTGTGCGGACGCCCCGCGCTTGCCTCAAACGGCGGTACATGGACGCCCTTGCCCGGACCGGGGCCGACCTGGTGTCAATGCAGACCTTTGAAAATTTTGACGAAAGCCGCTGCCCGGCCACGATGTAACCCAGCGGCCGTACATGCGCCTGGTGCGGGACAAATGCCGCCGTTTTGCGGAGCAGACGCCCGCTGCCCATAGAAGACGCTGCTGCTCCACGGTGGCAGCGGCCTTGGCAAAACGTTCCTTTTGCGCTGTGTGGGCAACCTGGCCCGGCATCGGGGCGTGGAAAGCCTGTACGTGACGGCTTACGATCTGCTCTCGCGCTTTCGGAACGTTTATTTTTCCCGGACGGAGGAAGCGACGGAGGAATTTTTCACCGTGCCGCTGCTGCTGATTGACGATCTGGGCATGGAGCCGCTTATGGAAACGGTGACGGTGGAGCAGATTTATCATCTACTCAACGCCTGTCTGGGGGCGGGCCTTTGCACCGCCGTCACCACCAACCTGTCCCGCCCAGAACTGAAGGATCGCTATACCGAGCGGGTTACCTCCCGCCTGCTTGATACCCGCACGGGGAAGGCTATTCCCTTCCTGGGAAAGGACATCCGCCTGATTCGCCAATAAAGGAACGTTCAGGAAAAAGCATGCTGTTTTTTCCGCCTCACGCATATACTGGGATGGAGACGGAACAGCATGTTTTCTTTTTTTATACTGGCTTTTTCGGGACGCGCTGTTCTTTTTCGGCATGGTGTCGCGGCGAAGCAGCTTTCCCAAGCCACTGTCCCGGGAAGAGGAGAAGGCGGCCATCGCTGTCATGAGCGCGGGGGACGAAAGCGCCCGCATGAAACTCATTGAACATAATCTACGCTTGGTGTCCCACATTGCCCGATAATATGCCGTGCCGGGCTTTACCCAGGATGATCTGGTGTCCGTAGGGGCGCTGGGGCTGGTCAAGGCCGTGAACACATTCAGGCCCGACGCGGGGTTCGTTCTTTCCGCCTATGCCGCCCGATGCATCGAAAACGAGGTGCTCATGCTGCTGCGGGCGTCCAGGAAACGCAAGGGCGAAGTGTCCCTTTCCGATCCCATCGGCACAGACAGCGAGGGAAACGATATCACCTTCATCGATATCCTGGGCATCCCGCCCGGCCAGGTGGAGGATCAGGTGGTGCGCAAGGCGGCCATGGAAAAAGTACGCCAGCCGGTGCGGAAGCTGCCCCGCAAAGAGCGCACCGTTATCGAAATGCGCTACGGCCTCCTGGATGGGGCCATGCACCCCCAGCACGAGGTGGCCGCGCTGCTTGGCATTTTCCGCTCCTATGTTTCCCGTATGGAAAAACGCGCCATTGAAATGCTGCGCGCGGGCATGGAAATGGATAAAGTGGCGGAATTCGATTGATTATCCGCCCAAAATTCATATAAAATGGGATTTATGTGGAGAATAATTCCCACTATTTCGTCATGCTCCAGCAAGCGCCGAAAAGCACCCTATTCCAGCCCTTTCGCCCGGCATTCTTCCAGTGCCTTTCGGAGGGCGTTCATCCCCTCCTGCGGCACCCGGTTAAACGGCGCCCTGCACCTGCCCACCGGAAACCCCAGCATGGCAACCGCGGTTTTCACAATGGTGTTAGGGTTTCCATATTTGAAGCAGGCCCGGAACGACGCGATGCTTTCATTGACTGCTTTGGCCTCTTCGATTCTTCCGGCAATGAACAGATGATAAATGGAAGCCATGGTTTTGGGAAATACGTTGGCGCATCCGGCGACGCCGCCCCTGCCGCCCGCCAGCAGCGTCCATATGATCAGCTGGTCGTTGCCGCTCAATACGGAAAAAGCGCTGTTTTCCTTGGCTCTGCCTCCATCGATATACGCCAGGATGTTGGCAAAATCTCCGCTGGAATCCTTGACGCCCACGATGTTGTCAATCCCGGCCAGGCGGGCAACCGTGGCGGGCAGCAGGGCATTGCCCGTTCGCGCCGGAATGTTATAGAGCACAATGGGCATATCGGGCACGGCCCTGGCAATGGCCAGGTAGTGTTCATACAGCTCATCCTGGCTGGCCGCGCCAAAGCTGGGGGTAACGATCGACAGCACATCGGTTCCCGCGTCCCGGGCCATCTGGCATTGGCGAATGGTTTCCCGGGTGGAAACGCAGCCTGTGCCCGCGTAAACGGGCACGCGTCCGGCGGCCGCTTCCAATACGGTTTCCAAAACCAGCCGCTTTTCTTCCCCGTTCAGGATATAGCCTTCCCCGTTTGTGCCGCAGGGAAAAAGCCCGTGAATTCCGGCGGAAATCTGTCGCTCCACCTGTCGGCGCAGTTCGGGCACGTTGATGCTTTCATCATCGTTGAAGGGTGTAACGATGGGCGTAATGATTCCTTTCAATACCGTATTCATGGCAGGCCTCCTGTTTGCCGCTCAAAGTACCTGGACGTAAATGACGCGGGCGTCATCGGCAAGAATGGGGCGCTTGTTGTTTCGCAAAAGCCGACTTACCCGCATACCGGCTTCCACCAGCGCGTCCAATTGATCCGGCCCTACGCCGTAGGGCTTCAGGCTGGGCGTTATGCCCACGTTGTTTATAATCGCTTCCATACGGGAAAGCACGTATGCCGCACGGCTCCTTTCATCCCGTTCATTGCCTTCGGGACGGATGGCGCGGTAAATTTCGGCCAGTTCTTCCCGGCAGGCCGTTTCGTTGAACCGCATAACCGGCATCAGCAGAATCGCATTGGCAATTCCGTGGGGAATGTGATATTTCCCGCCCAGGGGATAGCTCAACGCATGTACGCCCGTGGTGCCCGAGGCCGTAATGGCCGCCCCGGCCAGGAACGCCGCCAGCAGCATGCTTTCCCTGGCCGCCATATCGCAGAAACGGTCGTCGCACGCCGCCTCGATGTTTGCCTCAATCAGGCGGAACGCTTCCTTCGCACACAGGTTGCTGAAGGGCGTGGCCTTTTTTGACGTATAGCACTCGATGGCGTGCGCCATGGCGTCGATGCCCGTGGCGGCGGCAATCCGGCGGGGCAGGCGGCGAATCATTTCGGCATCCAGCACCACGGTATCGGCAATCATTGCGGGATTGACAATGCCGACCTTCAATGCCTTTTCGGGCACGGTAACGATGGCGTTCGGCGTCGCCTCGGCCCCGGTGCCCGCCGTTGTGGGCACCATCAGGGTGGGCGTCTGTTTTTTGGCAATTTCCGGCCTTTCCAGCAAATCAAAAATACTGTATTCCTCCGTATCCAGCACGGAAGCCAGCTTTGCCACGTCCATCACGCTGCCGCCGCCCACGGCCACAATGGCGTCTGCACCCAGTGCGCGGAATGACCGCACCGCGCTTTCGGCCTGATACACTGTCGGTTCGGCCACCAGGCCGTCCACCACCGCCGTGTGGATTCCCGCCTTTTCCAGATTGGAAAGCATCGGGGAAAGCAGCCCTGTTGCCCGAATCGTGCGATCCGTAAACAGGACAATTTTTTTTGCCTTTCCCAGCAGCTCGGGCAGATTGGCTGCCAAGCCCCTGCCCAGGCATACCCTGCGCGGCATGTCAAGACGGGCAAATTCCATTTTCTTTTCCTCCTTGATTGTTTCTTATTCTGCCCATGGCATTTTTTCGGAAACCACCGTATGCCAGGGGGTGCGCAATGCCTCGGTCATGAGGAGGGCCAAATAAGCGTCCTGCAGCCCATCGGCCAGGGAATAGCCGCCATCCCTGCCAAAACGCACTTTATCGTTCATCCGGTCAAGGCAGGCCGCCACGGCAAGCTCGTCATCGTTCAGGCGGGCGTTCAGGCAGGGGCTTTTATACAGAAAACGGCCGTTCATTTCAATGCCGAAATGGGACCATTCCCTGTTCCCGTATACGCCCAGATCCAGCCGCCGCATCTCTGCGCGGACGGGATCGCCCGCATCGTTCACATAGCGGACGCATAAATCGTTTATTTCGCCCTTTGTCCCCTGCAAATTGAAATGACGGGCACGGATGTAGGAATCGTACTGCTCCGCGCTGAAATCGAAAAACGCCGCTTTTCCGGAAGCAAACACCAAATCAAACCGATTTCGCGCCGCGCCAAGCGGCTCTCCCGTATAGCACATGCCCTGCCGGCCTCCTGTTCTGCACACGGGAAACGTATACTGCCTGCCGGTTATGGCCGCCGTTTCAAAGCCGACGTTCAGAAACCGGCGGATCAGGCTTACGGCATGATAACCGTGCACCGTACCAATGGTCAGGTTGGATACGTCTCCCAGCAGCGGCGCCGCCGCGAAACAGGCGGCATAATAGGGCTGCAGCGGATACTGTTCGGCAATCTGCACCGCGCAAGACGCGGCGCGGCGGCTGCTGTCCCACACCCGAAGCAGTTTTTCCTTTTCAACAGCCGGAGGCGTTTCACAGAGCACGGGGATATTTTTCCCCATCAAATCGCAGAGCGCGTCGGCAATATCCACTTTTGTAATGCACAGCACGACAAAATCGGGCCGGGTATTCAGCAGGTCTTCCAGGCGGAACACCGAAGGAATCCCGTACAGTCGCCGCAGCCGGGCCGCCGTTTCCTCTCGCCGGACAAGGGCGGCCGTAATTTCGTATTTTTCGGGCATCGCCCGGGCAACCCTGGCGTAGAATTCGGCGCGCCATCCGCCGCCGTACAGCGCGAACGTGATTTTTTTCATAACGTTTTCCTTTCCGCCGTCTGTTCACGAGGGTTATCTGCCTCGCCAGATTTCGTCTTCCGCCGGGAAAAGCGGCAACTGGCGAGCAAAAGCCGGATCGGTTTCGGGGTAATCCAGCCTTAAATGGGTGCCCCGGCTTTCCCGCCGGTTCAGCGCCGCTCTGAGCATCAGCTTTATCGACCAGCCAAGATCCAGCAGTTCCTCATCCATCCATACGGCCTTGTCATGCAGCAATTCTTCCACCTGATCCAGGCAGCGCTGCAACGTTTTCTCTTCCCGGTACACGGCCAGCCCTTCGGCCGCCAGTTTCTTCATCACAGGCGCATACCGCTGATAAATGCCGTATTCCAGGCGGCGGTGACACACGAGCCAATCGGTGATTTTTTCCCGGGTTTCGCCGGAAGCGGCAATCGCATCGGCGCACAGCAGGCCGGACATTACCGCCTGACTGGCGGCATTTCCGGCGCAGCGGCACGCCCCGTGCACGCCGCCCGCCGCTTCGCCCACGGCATACAGGCCGCGGATGGTGGAGCGGTATTTCTCATCCACAAGAATGCCGCCCGAATGGCTGTGGGCCATGGGGCCGACTTCAATCAGGCTTTCCTTTGGATCCACGCCGTTTTGCAGCAGCCTGCGATAGAACCAAGGATAGCCTTCCAGAACCTGCCGGGGGATATGCCGCAAATCCACATACGCGCCGCCCAGGGGGCTGCCTTTTCCGGCCGCCGCCTGCTTCCAGATCATCTGGTTAATCAGCGATTTGGGCGCACCGGCCTCGCCAGAGGGACGAACGGAAAGCATGAATCTTTCTCCCGCCGCGTTGAGCAGATGCGCCCCTTCCCCCAGCATGGCGGTGGGGCACGGTTCGCCAAGGGCGCCTTCCGGCGTGAGCACTACCATGGGTTCGTATTCCACAAATTCAAGATCCACCATGGCCGCGCCCGCCTGCCATGCCTTGCCGATCACTTCGCCGGATACGTCGCCGGGATAGGTGCTGCGCCCGAACAGCCGGCCCGCTCCGCCCCAGGCCGCCACCATCACGGGAGCGTACACATTGTCAATCTGCCGGAAATAGCGGTTGTTGACCAGGGTGGCCCCGTAAATTTTCTTCCCGTCCGAAAGAAGGCGCACGCATCGCCGATCGGTGAAGGTTACGTTTTTTTCCTTCAGCCCTTTGAGCAGCTTGGAAAGCATCTGCGCCCCAATCAGGCCGGTGGTCTGGCACAGCGAACGGGGAATGCTGTGGCCCGACAGGTGCCGCAGCTTGGGGCGGCCGTCCTCTGTGGCAAATTCTACGCCCCAGCGGCGAAGGAATTCATAGCCCGCATAGCTGTTTTCCGCCATGTCCCGAACCAGCTTTTCATTGCCGATTCCGTACCCGGCCTGCAGCATATCCTTTGCGTAAAGGGCGGCGCTGTCGCCATAAGGGTTTTCTTCCGGCAGCACGAAGTTGACGGCGGCAATGTAGGGCGTGCCGCCGTAACCGCTGCCCACCACCAGAATATCATCAATTCCCTGTTCTGTCAGCCGGGCCGCCGTTGTCAACCCGGCCAATCCCTGCCCAAGAATGATTACTTTGTATCTGTTCATTGCGCACGATTCCTTTCCGCAATTCACTTGGCATGTTTTTCATTCAAACCGATAGGTAAACGGAAGGGAGTCCTTTCCCTGGTGAACGCATTTTTCGTCCACAGTCACGGAAAGGCCCTCTTCCTGGCTGTAACGGATGGCAAGGGCATGGCCCCGTAGCATCACATTGGTAAGGCAATACGCATCCAGGCCCATATCCACCGGATCGATGGTAAAGCCGTTTTCATTCGGCTCCAGCCCCGCCACATGCCGCACGATCAGATCGATGAAAAACGAATGGGCGTAATCCACTTCGTCGCTCAATGGTTCGCCGGTGATTGCGTTATAATGCTCCACCAGGTACGGCTCATGCAGGCTGCCGTTTCGGAAATGCTGCCGTGCGTATTGACGAAGGAATTTGCCGAATTCCCGGTCGTAGGCATGGCCGTTCCGCTTGCTTTGTCCGGCAATGGCGTCCAGGGCGATGCAGGTGGTGTACGGCCAGGAAGGCCCATCCCACATGCAGCCGTCCCGACCCTTGAAAAACTGATTTTTCCAGCTGCCCATGGGCATGAATACGGGGCATTGCCTGCTTACGGAAGCAAAGGCCGAACCTGTGGCAAATTCGTTTTCGTCAAAATAGGGGGCCAGCGCCGCCAGGTGTTCTTTTCCCGTAATTCCCGCCCAGAGGGGATAAATGCCCACCACGTTCTTGACCATGGCCTTTTCTTCCGTTTTGTGGTGCAGGTCGTAAAAGAAGCCGGTTTTTTCATCCCACATTTTTTCCAGAATCTGCGATTTAAGGCGCTGGGCCAGGTCGAAAAAGCGATGGGCGTCGGGATCATGAACCATCTCGCACAGCCTGGCCGTGCCAAGGGCGTTCATGTACAGGTAAACGGACAGATCCACCCGTTTCAGGAAATCGTAGGCGGAATCGTCCATGGCGTTGTCCGGGAAACCGATGAAATACCAGAAGGAGGGCTGAAATTCCTTGCCCGTGCGCCGCTGATTGTAAGCAATCTGCAAATCGTCGTCGTCGTTTTTGAATACGTCCCACACGCCGAGCACGTTCTCTTTGAAGCCAGGCAGCACTTTCCTGATAAACGCCGTATCCCGGTGCACCAGCGCAAACTGATACAGCCCCCATTCGTCGAAATTTCCGAAGGGGAAGGAAAATTTATCGATCATCATCATACGGAACACGTTTTTCTGATCCATGCTGTCCAGCAGCGTTTGGGCCGATTCTTCGCAGCAGAAAGGATCATGTTTCCAGCGGGCGTCCACCAGATGATCGGAGGTGGACATGGGGCTGAGCTGCGAAAATTCGTGGCCATAGGGCGCGTACAGGGTCTTATCGTTTTTATGGGAGCGGCCCTCGTAAAAAACGCCGTGATGAAAATTGCCCATGTTCGGTTCCGCCCAATTGTGGCGGAGGATAAACCAGCGATACCACCATGTGACGTCCAACAGCGGATCACTGGATGAAAAAATTGGAACGTCGTCAAACCAGTGGTCATAGGCCGCCGCCTGGTGCTGCACCCAGTCGCCCTGATCAATCATCGCTTTCGCGGCAGCGGCACAGCCCGCCTTTGTTTCATGCTGATCCTCGCCCAGGGCGGCGGCGACGGCAAAGGTCACATCCGTTCCCGGCAGCAAAAGCAGGCCTTCCGTCAGCAGCGCATTCTTTGAGGAGCATATCGCCCCAACCAGGTTGATTTCATGGCTGACGCACGCGCGGATGACGGTAATGCAGCCCTTCTCGGGTTCTGCCCGAAAGCATTCGGATACCTGAATTTGCAGCCGCAGGGGCTTGGGACCCAGGTTTTTCCATGTTTGTACCGATACGGCGATATCCTGATCGGTGATGAACTTGTCCTCGTGAAATTCAAAGCGGCGGCGGTAATCATCCATGTGCAGATGGCTGGGATACCAGATGGTTTCGGCGGTATCCATTTCTATTGGCGCGCCGTTGACCGAAACTGTAAAAAGCCCAGGCAGATTGAGCTTATGGATAAAATCGATCCGCCCCAAAAAGCCGGGAATTTTATCCAGGTAATCGGCAAACAGCCGCTTCCCTGTCGGCCCAAGGAGCAGCTTTCCGGGCCAGACGCGCAGCGTTCTGTTCCGATAGAAAAGATATTCGTCGATGGATTTGCGGCCTAAGTTGATTTCCGTCATTGCTGCTTGACTCCTTCCCTCTTGCCTCAGCCCTTAATCGCGCCCACCATCATGCCCTTCACGAAATATTTCTGCACGAAGGGGTATACCGCCAGAATGGGCAGCGTGGCCACGACAATGCTGGCATATTTCACGGTGTCTGTATACATATTGGTTACGGCGGAGGTGCCGGAATTGGCGGACATAAACAGGATCTCCCGCAAAATCAGTTGCAGGGGATACAATTCCCGCTTTTGCAAATACAGCATGGCGCTGAACCAGGCGTTCCAATGGCCCACTGCGTAATAAAGCACGATAATGGCCAGTGTCGGCTTGCTAAGCGGCAGCACCACGTTCAAAAGCACATGAAAATCATTGGCCCCGTCCAGCCGGGCGGATTCCTCCAGGCTTTCGGACACCGATTCAAAGGCGGTGCGCAGGATAATCAGATTGAATGTAATAATCAGCTTGGGCAGAATCATGGCCCACCGCGTATTATCGATGCCCAGGGCCGTGATTTGCAGATAGGTGGGGATCAGGCCGCCGTTGAAAAACATGGTGAAGATTACAAACAGCGACAGCACCTTTTTCCACATGTATCCTTTCCGGGAAAGCACATAGGCCGCGGGGCAGGTGAACAGCATCTGCATCGCCGTGCCTACAATCAGGTTAAACAGCGTGTTTTTGTAGCCCAAAAGGATATTCGGATTGGCAAAAACCTGTTTGTATGCCCCGGCGTCAAATCCCAGCGGAACAAGCAGTCCCCCCGAATGCATGGCAAACCGCACCGGATCGCTGAAGGAAGCGAAAACCACGTACAGAAACGGATAGAACAGAAGCACGCACAGCAGCGCCAGCACCAGCGCATTGACCGCGTAAAAAATTCTTTCGCCGGCGGTTTCCCGGTTCCGGGCGAACAATTTCTTTTTGCTTTCCATCTTGCATGCCTCCCCATCACCAAAGGCTGGTGTCATTCAGCTTCCGGCTGACCATGTTGGCCAGAATCACAAGGAAGAAATTAATCAGCGAATTGAACAGGCCCACGGCGGAAGCATAGCTCCAGTTGTATTCCTGAAGGCCCTTCCGATAAACGTAGCTGGAAATCACATCCGCGGTGGAATAGGTGGCGGAGTTGTAGAGCAGGATGATCTTTTCATAGCCAAGATCCATGATAGCGCCAATTTTCAGCAGCAGCATGATCACCACGGTGGGCAGAATACCCGGAATGGTAATATGCCAGATTTGCTTCACCTTGCCCACCCCATCGATTTTTGCCGCCTCATAGAGCTGCTCATCCACCCCCGATATGGCGGCCAGGAACACAATGGAATTCCAGCCCACTTCCTGCCAGATGCCGCTGACAATGTAAATCGTTCTGAACAGGGACGGCTCCAGCAGCATGGTGACACGTTTCGCCCCAAAGGCCGCCAGAATATCGTTGATCAGCCCGTCCCGCTGCGTAAAATCGGACACCAGGCCGCACACCACCATCAGGGAAATGAAATGGGGCAGATAGGTCAGGGTCTGCACGGTGGTTTTGAACCATTTTTGCCGAACCTCGTTGATGAGGATAGCCAGCAGAATGGGCGCGGGAAACGCAAAAATAATTTGCTCCACGCTGAGCACCACGGTGTTGGTAATCAGACGGCCGAAAAATACGTCGTTGAAAAAATCCCGAAAGTGCTTCAGGCCCACCCATTCGCTGCCGGCGATGCCAAGCCTCGGCACAAAGTTTTTGAACGCGATGCTGGCGCCGTACATGGGCTGATAATGAAACAGAAGATAAAAGACGATCATGGGGATCGCCATGAAATACAGGCCCTTGTATTTTTTAAAATCTTTGCCTACCATCCGGGCTTTTTTTATCAGGAATCGTTTCAGGCCGCCGGTATTCGCCTGGGTCATTGCATTCACCTACTTTAATATCGAGCGCTTACGGGAAGAATTTTTCCCCGCCGCCGGACGAATCCGGCGGCAGGGCCGCCTGATGAGAATCAGCGGGCGTTGTAACGGGCCAGGGCGTCGTTGTAGATCGCCACGGCTTTTTCAATTTCCATGGTCTTGGCGTTTTCCACCACTTCATCATAGTTGTCCATGCTGGCGCGGCCCATGATGATGTTGGCGATCATTTCATCGCGGTAGGTGGTTACATTGTTGGTAATGGTGGAAACAATGCTGCTCTCCTCCGCCGTGGGGGTCAGGGGCGGCATATCCAGGGCGGCGGAAGCCTGGCCCCAGAGTTCGCCGGCTTCATACTGGCCGGGATAGGTTCTGAACAGCTTGAAGGTATAGGGATGCACAGCGGAAGCCCAGCTGGTAATGCCGCACACGGCGTAGGCGCCGATTACGTCGTCCACAGTGCTTTCGGCGATGCGGGCGGCCACATCGGCAGTCCATTGGATATTGCCATCTGCGTCGTATTCGTAGCTTACGCCTTCCACGCCGAAGTTATTGAGCATCACGCCTTCTTCGGAATAGCCGTAATCCAGATACTTGATGGCGGCCTCCACATTTTTGCACTCGGTGGTAATGCCGATGCCAAAGCCGTTGCCCACCAGGTTCACCACGCCGCTCTGGGCGGTGTAGGCAACGCCGTCAGGCCCCTTGGGCCAGGGCGCTAGGGTCAGCTTCGCGCCGGGGATTCCTTTGGACAGAATGGTATCATAGGGCACATAGTTGGCGCCCTGGGTGCCGATAAAGGCGAAGACCTTGCCGCTGGTGGCCAGGGTTTTCAGGTTATCGGCCTGGTTGGCCAGGAAATCGGGATCGATCAACCCTTCGGCATACCATTTGGCCATTGTTTCAACGAAGGTCTTGAAATTGGGGGACAGCAGGCCGAAATTCACCTTGCCGTTATCCATGTAGTAATTGGGGCGCACGCCGAAAACGGAGGCCATGGCGTAAAGGCTGGTATTGGCTGTGGTCGTGCCGGCGGCGGAGAAGGGAATCATGTCGGGATAGGCGTTCTTAACGGCGGTCAGCACATTGTACCAATCGTCAATGGTTTCGGGCACGGGCAGGTTGAGTGCTTCCAGAATATCCTGCCGGTAAATGGGGCCCATGAAGTACGCCTGAGGCTTGTCCTCGGGGCTTAGGGTTTCGCCGTTCACACGGGGGAAGAAGTAGATGTGCCCTTCGTCCGTGGTGCATTGCTTGAGCAGCTCGGGGTTGTTGTCGAAATAATACTTCAGGTTGGGCATCTGATCCAGGTAGGGCGCCAGGTCGATCAGGATCTCTTCGGAAATGGCCTTTTCCGGCCCGCCGGGATAATTCCACCAGTTCCAGGCAATGAGATCGGGCAGCTTCTGGGAAGCAATCAGCAGGTTAAACTGCGTCGTTTCCTCGCCCACGGGGGGCTCGGTCCACTCGATGTGGATGCCGGTAGCTTCTTCTGTCTTTTTGATGGACAGAATGTCCGCGTTACTGGTGACGCTGACCGCGGACTTGGGGTTCAGGGCCGCCCACATGGTGAGGGTCGTCTTTTCTTCTGCAAGCGCGCCGGGGGCGATCATGCAGCACAGCAGACAGGCGGCGATGGCCAGGGCTGACAACTTACGGGTTTTCATGGTGATTCCTCCTTTTTTAATATATGATCGCATATCGGCTGTCTTCCGACATGCAATATCATCCAAGCTTCATGGCCGCGTCAATGGCGTTGAGCAGGCTGGTGGCGTCAGCGATTCCCTTTCCGGCAATATCGAACGCCGTTCCGTGATCCACGGATGTGCGAATGATGGGGAGCCCCAGCGTGATGTTCACGCCCGAAACGCTTTTCCATTTGCCAAGGGCCTGATCATACACAAAGCCCAGCGTTTTCAGCGGGATATGCCCCTGATCATGATACATGGCCACCACCGCGTCGTACCATCCGCCCCGCAGCTTGGAAAACACCGTGTCGGGGGGAACCGGCCCTTCCGTGTCAAAGCCTTCGGCGCGCGCCTCCCGGATGGCCGGAAGAATCTCCTCGATTTCTTCCCGGCCAAACAGGCCGTTTTCGCCGCTGTGGGGATTCAGCCCGGCCACGGCGATCTTCACCCGTTCTTTTCCGGCAATTTTTGCCGCCGCTTCGGCCGTCAGGCGGATCACGTTCAGGATTCGTTCCTTTTTCACCCGGTCGCAGGCTTCCCGCAGGGAAACGTGGGTGGACACATGGGAAATCAGCATTTTATCAAAGGCCAGCATCATGCAGGATTGCCGGGCGCCGGTCAGCGCGGCGTAAATCTCCGTGTGGCCGGCATAATGATGGCCTGCCAGGTTCATCGCTTCTTTATTTAAAGGATTGGTCACCGTTGCGTCTACCTGATGCGCCATGGCAAAGCCGATGGCTTTTTCCACGTAAAGGTACGCCGCGTTGCCGCACATGGGGGAAAGCGTGCCAAAGGAAAATGTGTCTTTGTCCACTGCTCCCATATCCAGCACATCCATGCAGCCAAAGGCATAGCGCCCCTCCTTTGGCCCGGAAACGCGGTGAAGGACGGGCTTTCCCACCCCCAGCGATTCAGCGGCCCGCTCCAGCGGATACGCATCGCCGATAATCAGGGGACGGCACTGTGCGTACAGCGCCTCCCTGCGGAGCGCCTGCACGCACAGTTCAGGCCCCACGCCCGCCGGATCCCCCATGGTAATGGCAATGAGCGGTCTATGCACCTGTTTTCCTCCTTCGCTTTCCCTTGTCAGTCCATATAGGTTCCGCCGTTGATATTAATGGTTTCGCCGGTAATGAACGCGGCCTCGTCCGACGCCAGGAACAATACCAGGTTTGCCACGTCCTCCGGCTTTCCCAGCCTGCCCAGGGGAATTTTCTGCATGACCTGGCGGCGGTATTCCTCCGTCCATTGCAGGGACATATCCGTTTCCACCGGTCCGGGACAAGCCGCATTCACCCGCACGCCATATTTTGCCATTTCGGAAGCCAGCTGGCGGGTCAGCGCGTTGACGCCGCCCTTGGAGGCCCCGTAAGCGGCGGCAGCATTGGCGTGGGGGGTTTTGGCGGCAGAGGAGGAAATGTTCACCACCGCGCCGCTTTTCTGCCCGCTCATGATGGGCAAAAATGCTTTCAGAAAATGAAATGTGCCGTTCAGGTTCACATTCAGCACCCGCATCCAATCCTCCGATGAAAGCTCCAGGAAGGAAGATCGCGTGTTGATGCCCGCATTATTGACCAGCACATCGGCCCGGCCAAATTTTTTCAGGGCCGCTGCCGCCGCCTTTTTTGCGGTTTCCGGATCGGCCACATCGCCAATGACCACCGCGCTTTCCGCGCCGTTTTTTTCGATTTCTTTCAGCGTGTCTTTCACGCTTTTTTCATCCCGTTCGCACAGCAGAAGATGCGCGCCCTCCCGGGCAAAACCCAGCGCGATGGCCCGGCCAATCCCCCGGCCGGCCCCTGTAACGACGGCAACCTTACTTTGAAATCTCATGGTTTTTGATCCTTTCGATAATTTGCTGCACCCATTGGGCGCCACCAAAGCCCCCCGACTTAGAAACGAGAAAGAATGACTTTTCCTTGCATTGCACCTGCGACATGACGCAGCCCGGCAGAATTTCATACTCCGGCACGATCCGCTGCACGTCCATCTGCCGGATGAAGCCCGCCATGGTGTCGCCGCCAATGAGGGCGATCAGGGTGTCGGGCAGCAGATCAAGGATACATTTGCCCATGTACCCCAGCCGCTGGGCGATGGCCCCGCGCATTTGCGGAGCGGGAATGCCGTGCCTGGCGGCACAATCGGCTTTCTCGTTGAAGGACAGGTCGCTGGCGTCGATAATGACGCCTTTGTCCCGGATCAGGCAGGCGGCCGCATTGGCAAGTACGGTTTCCGTTTCCTGGGCGGGGCCGATAATCTGCTCGGCGGTCAGCGTCAGGCGGCCGATTCCGGCGTTCTGGGCAACAGTCAGCTGCTTTTGCGTTATCGGATGAATACTGCCGCAAATGACGGCTACCTGCTGGGCCGTGGTTTTGGTTTTGCTTTTTTTCCCTTTCAGGTTGTAAATAAAGGGCAATTCCTCCGCAAATCCGGCGCATCCGGCGAACACGCATTCCTCGGCCACGGGCTTCATACGTGCGGCGATTCTGTTAATATCCGCTTTGGTTTCGGCGTCATAGACCACAATTTCCGTATCCGATCCGGTCATGATATCCGTTTCGTAGGCCGTCCGCGGAATTGTGCGGATGGGCACGGAGGACTGGTTTGCTATGATCTCCGGGATATAGGAGCAGTCTATCCGCTCAGAGCAGCCGCCCGTATCCCATTCATCAATGGGCCGCCCCCCCGAAAACTGCCTGGCCCCCACCGTGATCCGGCCATGCTGGGGCAGCGCCGGAACAAAAACGAGCCTGCGTTTCCGGGAGGCTTTCAGCACCGCCGTCAGCTCGCTGCCGATATTGCCCCGCAGCATGGAATCCGTTTTTTTGTACAGGTGAATGTGGGGAAATGCGGATACGGTCTGGGCGATTTCGTTGACCACCCGGTACGCCTCTTCGGTGGAAAAATGCCGCGTTTCGGTGTTGACCACCAGCACGTCGCTTTCCGTTTCCAAAAGAGAGGGGGAAAATTTTTCCCGGGAAATCACGTTGGTGGGGATTCCGGTCTCGGCCAGTTTTACCCCGGTATCCAGGGCACCCGTATAATCATCCGCAATGATAACCAGTTTCATCCTGCATCACCTACAACCTTACGCTTGCATAATCCACCTGTGTATGTTAAGATTTAGCCGAAACACGGGCCTGAGCCCGGCGGGCAAAACGCCTCATCACGTTGTGTTGCAATGCTATTTTAGCAAAACACAGATGGAGAAAAAATGCTTAAAACATAATTATTTGTACAAATCAGAAGCATTTTTTCAAAAAATCCGGCATAATTTCAAGGACTGTACGATTTTGAAACAATCAAAGGAGGAGAAAGATGGAAAAGGTAAAAATTCTTGCCATTGCGCCCTATGAAGAGCTGCGTTTTTCGCTGGTGGAAGCATCCCATCACCGGAACGATGTGGAGCTGACGGTTTATGTGGGCAATATGGCAAAGGGCGTGGAGATTGTGGAATCCCTATCCCCCGATTCGTTTGACGTGATTCTTTCCCGGGGCGGCACGGCAAAAATGATCCGGGAGGCCACCGGCTATCCCACGGTGGAAATTTCCATTTCCGTTTATGATATCATGCGCGCCCTCCGTTTTGCCCAGAATATTCCCCAACGTTACGCCATCGTGGGCTTTCCCAATATCACCAACGCCGCTTACCTGCTCAATGAGCTGATGCAGAACAATGTGGAAATCGCCAGCATCCGCAGCAGCGAGGAAGCCATTCACGTAATGCAGAAAATGAAGGAGGAGGGCTATCAGATGATCATCGGTGATCTGATTACCTGTGATCTTGCCCAACAGACCGGCCTTGGCTATATTCTGATTACATCCGGCTCCGAGGCCATTGAAAATGCGTTTGATATGGCCGTGCAGCAATGTATTATCGGCCAGAATTACAAGCGGCAGCTTGTTTCCCTCACCTCCATCATGAATAAGTGGGATTTTCAGGCCCTCGTTTACAATCAGGCCCGGCAGGAAGTGGTGAACACCCTGCGGCCCGAAACCGCCCGGGCGCTGGGCGATATGAAAAGCCGGCTGGTACAGTTGAAGGAAAAGGGGCACCTTTCTTTTGTCCGTTCCGGCCCGGATAAGGAAACCCAGTATTCCGTGGAGGCGGAGCTGCTTCGGAGCGAAGGGGAGGAATGCCTGTACGCTTTTCATGTTACCCTGCAGTACAGCAGCAAATATCAGGGCCTTGAATATATTGATGAAAAAAGCGCCGAGCTTCGCTACATGAACAGCTACGCAGGCGTATCTCAGCAGACCCGGGAAAATTTTCTGGTTCGCAAACAGTACGTAAGCAGCGCCAATCATCCCGTGCTTATTCTGGGCGAAAGGGGAACGGGCAAGGATGGTCTGGCCTATTCGCTGTATCTGCAAAGTTTTTACAGGAATATTCCCATGCTGCTGGCGGATTGCGCCGCAGTGCAGGAAAAGGGATGGAAATACATTTTCTATCAAAGCAAATCGCCCCTGCACAACGGCCGCTGCGTCATCTATTTCAAAAACTGTTCGGCCATGCCCAGGCACTATGCGCTGCTGCTGATTGAATGGCTGGAATCGGGAACCATGACGGCCGCAAAGAGCATGCTTTTTTCAGATGTACTTCCACTTTCCGGCACATATGAAAATTACCCGCTGACCGATTGGCTGATGAACAACAGCGCCTGCATCAAGGCGCCCTTGAAGCCCCTTCGGGATATGCAGCACGAATTCCAGAATACCGCCCAGTTTTTCATTCGTTTAATGAACAGGGAATACGGCAAAACCATCATCGGCCTGGAGCCGGAGGCCATGGAAATGCTGAAAAATTTCTCCTGGCCGGAAAATTACCGGCAGCTTAAGCGCGTTCTATCCCAGGCCGTTTTATGGACGGACGGAAACCTGATATCCCGGAATACGGTGCGCGCCGCTTTGCTTTCGGAGGAAAAAGCGGCCCCTGCCGCGCCTGATCTTTCCCCACTTTTTGCGGAAGGAAAGACCCTCCGGGATATTGAGCGCGCTGCGGTGCACGCCGTGCTCAAGCAAATGAACAACAACCAAAGCCGGGCAGCCAGGAGCCTGGGGATCAGCCGCAGCACGCTGTGGCGCATTCTGAAAGGGGACAAATAATCGGGGCGTTTTGCCTTGGGATACTTGCGGATTCGACAAATTTTAGCATAAAATTAGATAGGAATTTAGATTATCTCTTTAGAAGTTCTTAAATGTCGGTATAGCCCGTGTTTTCGGGCTTTCCCGGCATTTTTGATATGGGGAG
>CANQKI010000011.1 GCA_947624355.1 uncultured Clostridia bacterium
TCGCAGATTCTTCCGGGGCTGTACCGGTGGCTGGATACGTCGGATATTGCCGGGCTCATCGCGCCGCGGCCGCTGCTCATGGAAATGGGCACGGCGGATTCCTGCTTCTTCTTCCAGGACCTGTACCGGGGCTATTCGGAAACCCGGGAAATCTACCGCGCGGCGGGGGCGGACGCCCGGCTTGCCGCCGACGTGCACAGCGGCCCCCACGCCTTCGCGGGAAACAAGGCCTTTGATTTCTTCAGAAAATATCTTTGATAAACGCGGGAGGATAACGAAAACCTATGAAAAATTACGTGCTCATCGGCGCCGGAAACCGGGGCTACTGGATGTATGCCGACGCCATCGCCAACCGCTACGGCGATGTGGCGCGGCTGGCGGGCCTCATGGACGTGAATGAAAAGCGGGCCCGATTCGTCAGCAGTCAGCTTCCCGGCAATATCCCGGTTTACACCGATTACGACAGAATGATGGATGAAACCAGGCCGGACTGCGCCATCATCACCACCGTGGATCGGTTCCACAGCGAATACATCGTCAAAACGCTGGATCGGGGCGTGGACGTCATCAGCGAAAAACCCCTGACCAACGACGCCGTCCAGCTCCGGGCCATTCTGGAGGCCGAGCGCCGCAGCGGCAAAAAGGTCACCGTCACGTTCAACTGCCGGTATATGCCGCTGATCTGCCGCCTCAAGGAGCTGATGAACAGCGGCGTGGTGGGGGAGGTGCTGAACGTCCATTTCGAGTGGATGCTGGACACCGTTCACGGCGCGGATTATTTCCGCCGCTGGCACCGCCGACAGGAAAACTGCGGCGGACTGCTGGTGCATAAATCCACCCATCACTTTGACATCGTCAACTGGCTCATCGGCCAGGACCCCGCCGAAGTATTCGCCAACGGCGCGCTGCGTTTTTACGGCGCGGACCGCCGGCCCCACGGCGAACGGTGCAGCACATGCCCCCGGAAAAACACCTGCGAATTTGCCTATCCCGAAGAAAACGTCCCCTGGGTCCGGGGTATGTATTTTGACTGCGAGGACGCGGACGGCTATTACCGCGACCGCTGCGTTTTCGACAGCGAAATCGATATTTACGATACCATGTCCCTGGCCGTGCGCTATAAGCAGGGGGCGCTGATGACCTATTCCCTCATCGCCCACAGCCCCTACGAGGGCTGGCGGCTGTGCATCAGCGGCACAAAGGGACGGCTGGAAGCCTGTGAATTCGATACCGGCGTCCAGGCGGCCGATCCCTGCTTCCATATCAAGGTGTTCGACCGCCTGGGAGGAGCCATGACCTATGATCTCAGGAAGGCCGAGGGCTCCCATGGCGGCGGCGACGAGCGACTGCTGCGGATGCTGTTCCGGGGCGATCTGCCCGATCCGCTGGGGCAGTTTGCGGGCACCCGGGCGGGGGCCATGAGCATTCTTATCGGAATCGCGGCCAATACCAGCATCCGGGAACACCGCCCCGTAACGCTGGACGAACTGATCGATCCGAACATGCTGGAGTCTTGACAGAAAGGCGCGACAGGAGGATAATAAGCATGAGCGAACCCGTATCCGTGGTCATCATCGGCGCCGGCGGGCGCGGACGGCTGACCTATGCCCCCTACGCGAAAAAATTTCCCGACCGTATGCGGCTGGTTGCCGTGGCGGAGCCCAACGACGTCCGCCGCGGCCTGATGGCGCAGGAATACGCCCTGCCGCCCGACAAGCAGTTTGTCAGCGCCGAGGCGCTCTTTTCCCAGCCCCGGATGGCCGATATGGCCTTTATCTGCACCCAGGACGGCGATCACGTCCGCCACGCCTGTCTGGCCCTGGAGCGGGGGTATGATTTGCTTCTGGAGAAGCCCGTGTCCGCCAGCGTGAGCGAGTGCAAATACCTCCTCAACAAGGCGGAGACCTTGGGGCGGAGCGTGACGGTGTGCCATGTGCTCCGGTACGCGCCCTTCTATCAGAAGGTCAAGGAGCTGATTTCCTCCGGTGCGCTGGGCCGGGTCATCGCCGTCCAGGCCAGCGAAAACGTGGGCTATTGGCACCAGGCCCACAGCTTCGTTCGCGGCAACTGGCGGCGGGCCGACGAAACCAGCCCCATGATCCTGGCCAAGTGCTGCCACGACATGGATATTCTTGTGTGGCTCACGGAAAGCCGCCCCCGGAAGGTGTCCTCCATGGGCGGCACGGCTTTCTTCAACGCCGCCAACGCCCCCGAGGGCGCGCCCACCCATTGTCTGCTGGGCTGCCCGGTGAAGGATAGCTGCCCCTATGACGCCGAAAAAATCTACATTCATGACGAACTGACGGGCTATGATTTCAATGGCCCGGGCTGGATGCAGAGCGCCGTGGTGCCCGATCCCACCCTGGAAAAGCTGATGGACGCGCTGCGGACCGGGCCGTACGGGCGCTGCGTTTTCCGCTGTGACAACACCGTCGTGGATCATCAGGCCCTTTGTGCCGAGATGGAAAACGGCGTGACGGTCAGCTTTCACCTGAACGGCTTTAACCAGCGCAATTACCGCACCTTGCGCGTATCCGGAACGCTGGGGGACCTGACGGGGGATCTGGACGAGGAAACCATCGTTTACACCCCCTTTGGCGGCAAGCCGCAGACCATCCGGATGAACGTACAGGAAACAATTTCCGGCCATGGCGGCGGCGATTACCGGATGCTGGAGGAAATGTTCCGGGCCCGGCGGGAGGGGGGCGCCACGGCGACCGATCTTTGCCGCTCTCTGGACAGCCATTTCATGGCGCTGGCGGCTGAACATTCCCGGCTGCACGGCGGCATTCTGGTGGATGTGGATGAATTTGTGGCGGGCTTCGACGCCCGGAGCGCGCTGTAATACGAAAGGATTTCGGGAGGCGAAAGCTTGTATACCCTGTTTGAAAACGGCCGGATGATTTGCCCCGACGGCGAAGTGCCCGGCGGCCTGCTGGTGGAGGATGGCCGCATTGCCGCCCTTCTTCCCGAAACCGGGGCCCCGTGGCGGGGCGAAGGGGAGCGGATCGACCTGGGGGGCGCGTACATCGCCCCCGGGTTCATCGATATTCATGTACACGGCGGCGGCGGCGGGGATTTCATGGACGGCACGCGGGAAAGCTTCGAGGCCGCCCTGAAAACCCACCTTGCCCACGGCACCACGGCCCTTTGTCCCACCACCCTGACCGCCACTTTTGACGAATTGGGGCAGGTGTTCGCCCTGTGCCGTGAAATGGCTTCCGCCCCCGACGCATACCGCCTTCCCCGCATTCTGGGCGCGCATCTGGAGGGGCCGTACATTGCCGCCTCTCAGGCGGGCGCACAGGACCCTGCCTACATCCGCGCGCCTCAGGACGGCTCCTTCGGGGAAATTCTGCGCCTTTCCCAGGGCGCGCTGCGGATTCTGACTGCCGCGCCCGAGCTCCCTGGCGCGGACAAACTGGCAAAGGCCGCCCGGGAGGCGGGGGTTCTCCTGAGCATGGGGCACACCGACGGCCGGATTGAGGACGCGGCCCGGGCGGTGGAGCAGGGATACACCATGGCAACGCACCTGTACAGCAGCATGTCCACCATCATCCGGGAAAACGGCATGCGCCGGCCCGGGGTGCTGGAGGGTGCGCTGCTGATGGACGAAATCACGGTGGAAGTCATTGCGGACGGGATGCACCTGCCCCCGTCCCTGCTGAAACTCATTGTGAAAACCAAGGGCCCCGATCGCGTGATCCTCGTTACCGACGCCATGCGCGGGGCGGGGATGGCCGCGGGGGTCTATAAACTGGGCAGCCTCAGCCGGGGCCAGGACGTTATCAGCGATGGCGCCATCGCCCGGATGCCGGACGGCGTTTCCTTTGCGGGCAGCGTCGCCACGGCGGACAGGCTCATCCGTACGATGTGCGGCCAGGCGGGCGTTCCCCTGTGGCAGGCGGTGCGTATGATGACCCTGCACCCGGCCCGCGCCCTGGGAATCCCGGATATTGGGCGGCTGGAACCCGGCTGCCGGGCCGATCTCGTGGTGTTTGCCCCCGGCGTCAAGGTGCTTGGGGTGTACCGGGAAGGAAAGCGCGTCGCTTAAGGACGCGGAATTTCCGTACCCGGTGAACAGGTCCTTTCCTAAAAAAGCAAGCGGCGGAGAATTATTTTCCGCCGTTTTTTTGTGCCGAAGCAGAAAATTTCTTCATAGATATTTCTTAAATTGTAAAAAGTTAAAAAATTATTACAAAAAAGCTCGCATTTATTTCAAAAGTGTGTTATAATCGTGCTTGGAAGAAGTTTGGGCAGGATGCCCATTGGGAGAAGGGGGACAAGAGCGTGCTGAGTAAGCCGGAAACGATCGGCGAATGGTCGCCGGCGCTCCAGGAAAAAAAGCAGCGGTTGACCGCGCAGGCCCGTGCCTGTGCCGGATGGGCTGCCTTGGAAGAGCACGATAAAGTGCTGGATATGGCGTGCGGCGACGGGGACTTGCTCAGGCGTCTGGGTGAAAACTGCCGTCTGACCCTGTGCGGCATGTGCGAATCCCCCGATCAGGCCCGGAATGTGCGGGAGGCCCTGGGGGAAGCCGACGTGATTTCGGCCAGGATGGACGATATCCCCTGGCGGGACGGCACGTTCAATGCGGTGCTTCTGCCCGCCGTTTTGCGGGGTGAAGATTTTCGCCGGGCCCTTGGGGAAGTGCGGCGCGTGCTGAAAGCGGGCGGACAATTCGTTCTGGCCGCGCCCATGCGCCTTTTCCGGGGGGAGGACGGCCTGACCCGCCGGGAAACCATGCGCCTTTTGCAGGAAAACGGGTTCCGGGAGGTTTCCTTCCGGGCGGGCTTTCCCTGCGGTGTGATTATCGGCTGGAAAAAGAAAGAAGAGAAAGGGGCAGCCCGATGAGCGATTATACCATCAAAAATTCCGCGCTGACCGTGCGGATTTCAACCAAGGGCGCGGAAATGCAGTCCATCCTGGATCAGGACGGTGTGGAGCGGCTCTGGCAGGGAGATCCCGCCTATTGGACGGGCCGTGCCCCCATTCTGTTTCCCGTTTGCGGCGGGTTCAGGGAGGACGCCTATTACCTGGACGGCGTCCGCTATACGATGCCCAAACACGGCTTTGCCCGCCATGCGGAATGGACGATGGAATCCTGCGGGAAGGACTGCGCAGTGTTTCTGCTGAATGCGCCGAACCCCGGCTTTCCCTTCCGGTACGAACTCCGGGCCTGTTATCAGCTGAGCGGAAATCAGCTCCGGATCACGTATCGGGTGAAAAACCTGGATGAAAAAACGTTCTGGTTTTCCATCGGCTCTCATGAAGCGTGGGCCGTTCCGGGTCCCCTGGAAAAGTGTACGGTGGAATTTGAATTCCCCGAGCGGCTGGAGCATTCGTGCCTGGACGGCAACCTGCTCAGCGGGGAAACGGTGCTGATTGCGGAAAACACTAAGGCGCTGCCCCTTAAAACGGAATATTTCTCCGTGGACGCGCTGGTGTTCCGGAACCTCAAGAGCCGCTCTGTCACCCTGAAAAACGGGGTGGACAGCCGCGCAGTCCGGGTGGATTACGAGGGCATGGATGTGCTCATGCTCTGGACCAAGCCCGGCGCGAAATATCTGTGCATCGAGCCCTGGTGCAACGCCCCGGATTTTGCCGATACCGATATGCAGATTGCGCATAAACCGGGCTGCATTTGCCTGCATTCCGGGAAAGAGGCGGAACGCACCCACACCGTGACGTTCCTGTAACAGACGATTCGTATAAAACGAAAACTATCACGCAAAAAGGATGGCGTTTTCAGCCATCCTTTTATATATGGTATTATGGAAATAATTTGTTATTCCAGCTCGGCCTCCAGACGGACGCACCGGCCCACAAAGGTGATCTCGTTGTAGTTTTTGATTTCGCTTTCGCAGGCGTTTTCGTACTTCTGCAGCATGGCCTGGTAATCGTTCACCCGCTTGACCTTGCGCAGCACCCGGCCCTGGGGCGTCTGCAGCAGCATAATGGCCCCGTCCACCGCCGCCTGGGCGGGCACCACCAGCAGCAAATCCCCCTGCTGCACCCGGAAGCCCCGCAGTTCGTTATCCGGCGCTTTGAAATAATACACCTTATCGGGGGACGCGCCTTCGATTTTCCCGTTAGTGATAGGCAGCAGCCGGTGGCCCACTTCTTTCATGACGGCGTTGTAAATGGGTACATGCTTGAGCACGCCGCTGAGGGCGTCCAGCCAGATGCTGCCGGCCACCGGTGCGCCGGCCTCGGCCACGGGCTTTTCCTTTTCGGGTACGGTTTTTTTCGGGGGTTCCGCCGCCTTGCCCATGGACGGAATAGCGGATTGCAGGTCCACGGTGGCGGCGATGTCGTCCAGGGAGAAATCGGCCTCGGTATGCTCCTGCATGCCCATGGTTTTCAGGATGCGCCGGGCCTGATCATCCGCGATGATGCGGGTGCCGGCCTCCACTTCCATCAGATATTTGTCGCTGACGCCACACTTGCGGGCCACCTGTTTATAGGTCAGGCCCTGCCGCGTGCGCTCCAGCCGGATCAGATCGCCCAGTCTGCTCATTTTATGGTCACTCCTTGCTCATGAGATCGGTCAGCCGCAGCGCGCCGTCCACGGCGAACTGCAGGTTCTTTTCTTCGCAAACGGTGTCGCGCCTGGTGTGGATGCGGCCGAGAACGTTTCCCAGCCGTCCCTTGCGGAAGGCCGCCAGCGCCGCCCCGTTTTTGAAGGAACGCTGGTCGGAATTATAGCGGGTCTTTTCCGCCCGGCGGATTTCGACGGAAAAGCCGTTTCCGTCCGGAAACGCGGCGCGGTACGTTTTTTCCGTTTTATCATCCGCGCCTTTGGGCAGAACCAGGTACATGATGTTCCCGTCGCCGATGCAGTCCAGGTTCAGCAGGGGCTTTTGCGCCATGGCGTCCCTGTGGGCCTTGTTGTAGGCCTTGGAACCTACCAGCCCCAGCTCCTCGTTGTCAAAAAGGAGGAAGGCGGCGTTCCCGCGCCGATCCTCCGGCAAGGCGGCCATGATGGAAAGAACAGCCGCCACGCCAGATGTATTGTCGTTGGCCGTGTGCGGGTTGGCCGGGCCGAGGAACAAAAGCAGAAAGAGCCCAAAGTACACGATGCAGTACACCAGGGGAAACAGGGGCCTGAACCCCGAAAGCCGCCAGGCCAGCAGCCCCGCCCCCAGGGCGACGCATATCAGCAGCAGAATCCATGGCATCTGGATGAGGATGCTCAGATACCGGCGGTCGGGATAGACGACGTTGGGGAAGGGCATCCGGGCACAGGTGTCGTAATGGGCGGTAAAGACGATTTTCGCTTTTTCCGGGTCGCCTGCCGCGAAATTGCGGCATTTGGGCAGGCCCTTGCCTTCCTCCACCCGGCAGGTATACCCCAGCTTTTCGCCGTACTCCTTCGCAAATGCCAGGAACGCGTCCTTTTGTTTGCGGCTGTGCCGCACCTGCCAGGAGGTAAGCAGCGTTTGCAGAATCTCCATTCAGATCTCCTTATGTGCCTGCGATTTCGTCCCAGTCCGTGGAGCCGGAATAGAGGGAAAGGCGCAGCCGGGGGTTTTCATGGGCGCTGTCCAGAAACACCTGCACAAAGCCCTGCCATTTTTCAGGCATGGCCGCCGCCGCACGGCCGCAGTTGGCAATCAGAAGCTCGGTTGGGGGGAGGGACGTCAGGCAGTCGTGCAGGGCATCCAGATTGTGCCCGTAATAGGCGGGAAAATCCAGGGCCTCCGCCAGGGCCCGGTGGGCGTCCTGGGGCGTCTTCCAGGACGCGGCGGAAAGCCTAATCGTTGCCATGATACAGTTCCTCAAAGGTTTCGTAATGGTCTTCGGTGTAGAAAATCAGCCCGTCCGTGCTGTACACGATGCGCTTTGCGTTGCGGAAGCCGCCACCGTAATCAATGTCGCATTCGTGATAGACGCGGCCCTTTTCCTTGGGCAGCTGGCCCTCGTAATTGCCGAACACGTCGCCGCCGATGCTTTTGCCCGGGGCCACGTCCCAAAGGTTGCCCTTGCTGCTGTCCCAGCCCAGGGCTTCCGCTTCATCTTTCGTAATGAAATTATCCGGCAGGGCGTTGAAAGTATGGATGTAAGCGGCCACATGGTCTTTATCGGAATATTCCCCGCCTTTTTCCACTGTCACCTGGGCGGGGTTACTGCCCGGGTTTTCCTTTCCGCCGAAAATTCCCAGCACGCTGCCCCCCGCCACAAACAGCACGGCGATCAGCGTAATCAGCCGGGTCAGAAGGCCGGTTTGCTTTTTCTGATTCTGTTGACTCATGGGTTATTCCTCCATGTTTGTCGCCGTGCTCGCGTACGCGGCCCGGCGCCCCGGATTTTTGCGTTGCAAAAATCCTATTATATTCAGGGTTCCATCCGCCACAAAGTACGATTGCCGTACACGTCCACAATCAGGATGGCGGGCACGCCCCGAAGCTGGGGCAGCTGCAGGAAATCGGGCAGGTCGGGGGTGTGCCGGCGGCGGGCGGCGCTGGCCTGGGCCTCAAATACGTCGCCCCGCAGAAAGCCCACCGACCATTGGTCCACCGCGTCCAGACCGGAAATTTCGCAGCCGGGCGGCGTGGTATAATCGGTCAAACGCACGTCGTGAAAGGCAATGCCCGGCACGAAATCGGCGGCCATGTTTGCGCCCTCGCAGCCGCAGGGCTGCTCCAGCGTCATGGCCGTGTCCAGCAGCCGTTTGCGGGTCACGGTAAGGGCGGCGGGGCTGTTGTCGGCAATCAGGTAACGCCGCCCCGCTTCCGCCGCCGCCACCGCCGTGGTGCCCGAGCCCCCGAACAGGTCGCACACCAGGTCGCCCGGGCGGGTGGTGGCAAGGATAATGCGGCTCAGCAGCGCCTGGGGCTTCTGGGTGTCATAGCCCGTGCGCTGGGGGTCCTTCTGTTGAAGATGGCTCACGTCGGCCCACACGTCGCTGGGGTACACCGGCTCGTCGTCGTAATAGGTATACGTTTTGCCGCCGGACTGGATGGTGCGGTAGGTGCGGCCCGAAGCGTCCACGCACTTGCGCATATGATTGCTGCGGTTCACGCCCCGGGGCAGGGGCACGGCGGCGATGTTGAAATAATGGCGGCGGGATTTGCGGTAAAACAGGATCATATCGTGTTTCCGGGAAAAGCGCTTCATGCTGCGGCCGCCGGACTGGTAGGCCCACACGATTTCGTTGACGAAATTGCTTTCCCCGAAGATTTCGTCGCATAAAAGCCGGGCATAGCCGCTCATGCGGTTGTCCAGGTGCAGGAAGAGGGAACCCGTATCGTTCAGCAGCAGTTTGGCGTTTTCTAGGGCGCCCCGGAGCAGGGCAAGGTACATATCCCTGTCCCGGAATTTATCTGAATAGGCGGGCAGGGTGATGCACCGGTTTCCCGTTTCCCATCCTTCCCGGCCCACGCGCATCCGCAGGGTGAAATCCTCTCCCGTCATGAAGGGCGGATCAAGGTAAACGCACTGCGCCTGCCCCCGGAACGCGGAAAAATCCCCTCGCGCGTCCGCGAGCATTGCCCGGCCCCCCTGGCCGCCGCCGTGCACCTCGGCGCGGCAGGTCGTCTGTATCCAGCTCATGGCTCGGTCCCCCTTCTGAAATGGGTTATAATGCTGTCAATCGTTCATTATAGGCGTGCAGCGCCCGGAGAAACGCCGCGTGTTCGGGACAGGCGTACAATAGATCGCCCGCCGCATTTACGGCATCCACGAATTCTTTTCGAAGGCCGCGCTTGCCGTGCTCCATCAGGGGGCACACGGCCCAGCCCCGCCTGTCCATCACCGTGCCGCCCGGCACGGGCAAGAGCGGAAACAGGCGGCAGGAAAGGGGCCGCGTGGCGCGGGCGCATGTTCCCAGGCATGTGAGCAGCAAGCCATTCGGCACCACTGAATCATCCCGCGTCAGGGAAAAGCCCTTGGGCATCTCCCGGTAAAGGGCTTCCTCCCCAGGGAAAAGCAGCATGCCGCCCTGACCGTCTTCATCGGGCAGGCAGCACGCGCCGCCGCAGAAGCGGCCGCAGTCCCCGTTCAGCGGGGTCACGTTTTCCAGCAGTGCCAGGGCAGCCGTTACCGTTTCTAGCGCGTTCACCACTCTTCCTCCCCGCATTCAAATCCAAAAACCATTTTATCACAATTCCCCGGGATTGACAAGGCGGCCGGGGTGCGATATGATGACAAAAAAAGGGGGAAATGCCGATGGAATGGAAGCTGCCCGCCGCTGTGGCGGAAGCCCTGCGCCGCTTGAACGACGCGGGGTACGCCGCCTATATCGTGGGCGGCTGCGTGCGGGACAGGGCCATGGGTATTCCGCCCCACGACTGGGATATCTGCACCGCCGCCGCGCCGGACGACATGAAAAAAGTGTTTCAGGGGGAAAGAACCATCGAAACGGGCGTCCGCCATGGCACCCTGACCGTGGTGCTGGGGGACGAGCCCCTGGAAATCACCGCTTTCCGCCGGGACGGGGATTACCGGGACGGGCGGCACCCGGAATCCGTGCGCTTTACCTCTTCCATCGAGGAGGACCTGAGCCGCCGGGATTTCACCGTCAACGCCATGGCCTATCATCCGGAGGAGGGGATCGTCGATCCTTTCGGGGGGATGGACGACCTGAAAAGAGGCATTATCCGCTGCGTGGGCGCGCCCGAAAAGCGCTTCGGGGAGGACGCCCTGCGCATCCTGCGGGCCCTGCGGTTTTCCGCCCGGCTGGGCTTTCCCATTGAGGAAAACACCGCCCGGGCCCTGGTTACGATGAAGAACCGCCTTTCCCTCATCAGCCGGGAACGCATTGCCGCCGAAACGGAGGGCATTTTGTTGGGGGATCACGCGGCGGACGTCCTGACGCAGTATGGCGGCGTGCTTTCGGCTGCCCTGGAAACGGAAATTCCCTGGAGCGCCGTCGCGCCGATTGTGGGCGGGATGCCGAAAAAACTGCCCCTTCGCCTGGCCGCCGCACTGGCTTCCTTGGGAACAGACGGAGCGGAAAAGGTGCTGCGGGGACTGAAGGTGTCCCGGAAATTGGAGGAAGATACGCTGACCCTGGTTACCTGGCAGGATACGGTCGTCACCCCCGATGCCATGCAGTACCTGCTTATGCGGCTGGGGGAGGAAAATCTGCGGAACCTGCTGGATTTTTCCAAGGTCCTGGGCAAGCTGACGGAGGAAGCGGAAAAAGCGGCTTCGGAATGCCTTGACAAGTTGCTTTCCGAAAACGCCTGCCACACCCTGGCCCAGCTGGCCGTGCACGGGGACGACGTGGCCGCCCTGGGGGCCAAGGGCAGGGAAATCGGCGAAATTCTCCAGGCGCTGTTGAACCGGGTCACCCTGGGTAAACTTCCCAATCAAAAAGACGCGCTGCTCCGGGAAGCGGCGCGGCTGATGAATGAAATAAAAAAAACAAGTAAACCGCAAAAACACAAAACAGAAGGAATTGAAATCCTTTAATTTCTAGTTGTTTTCTATTTCGCAGTAGTACGCAGCAACATAGCATATCTGCCCCTCATATAATATTTGGTGCCATTTTTCCGTATAGTATTCTTTGATGACCTGCAATTTATCTCCCTTTACTGCGTACCCAATTCGGTCGCTTTCAGCAGAGGGCTCTTTGCGTATATTCACACCTTCTTTGACTACTTTTGCAATAACTGGCCGTTTCGTTGGATTTGGGCTTGGTGTAGTCTTTATTATTACTACTGTATTCTTACGTATTGTTGAATCTTCATACATTATTGCTCTTGTGGGGGAAGCTGTCGGGACTGATTTTGAACTATTTGAACTTTGAAGCACCGATAATATTAAAGTTGTCATAAGGATAAGAAAGCCAATGGCAATGAAGATATAGACTACCCATCTTGGCATTGCTTGATTTCCTGCGAAACCATCAGATGTTGAAGAAAGCGTGGATTCAATCATTTTACAAAGCCGTTCTCTATCCCATAATAAAACACCCGTTTCTGCCGCCAGTTTTTGCGCAGCAGGAGTAAAGTATACATTTGTCAGGACGACGGCATAATCAGCATTGTAATGTTGCTTTGCTGCATATACCTCTTGGACCGCCTTTATTCCAACATTTTTTGAGTACTTTTTGCATTGAATTACGTATTTTTCCCCATTTTGTTTCGCGGTTATATCAGCGCCAAAATCTCCGCTTCCTTGTGTTACATTTATCGAATAATAGCCGTTCTTTGAAAGTAACTCGCCGCAATAATGCTCGAACTCAAAACCACTCATATAGAATATTTCTTCCAAAGCTTCTTTCAAGGATTTACTTCTTCTTTTTCTAGCTGGGTTTTCGGAAACTATAACTTTTATTATTGCGCCGATAGCGGAAATAATAAGTATTGCCCAGCAAAATCCTCTCGTATGTTCATCAGTAAAGAGAACAATAATTATTGCGATTACGACTAATATTGTCGGCACCATAAAATTCCTTCTTTTGTCCTATTATCAATATGATGATCACCCAATCGCTGTAATTACTTTTTCCTATATTCGCCGCATTTATAGCAATAATAGTATTGTTTTGGATTCAATGTGCCGCAGTTATGGCATTTCCACATAGTGCTGTTGTCTTCATTCTCTTCAGAAACCGAAGTTTTTCTTTCTACGCCTACCGCAGCTTTTGTGGTTTCTTCATTGTTATTTGCGCCAATCGGTGTTTCGCTTATTTCATTATTTGAGCCGTAATCTACGTTCCTTTGGCTGTCCTGTGCAATATCGCTTTGATCGGTATATAACCTATAATGCTTTTCTTCATAATACTCCGATTTCATTTCTTTATAGATGTTTGAAATGCTCGTTTGAATTGTTTCCAAGGATTCAAGCGCTGCACCGGCAGCGTAGATTAAAACCGAGAATATTAGGGCAGATGTGCCTCCGACAATACAAACAACAGGGACAAATTCCTCGACATTTTCCGAAGCCCAAATCATAAATAATCCAGTAAGCAGACAACATACTGAAAGCACTATGAAAGCAGACCCTATCACTTTTAGAAACTTCGCCACAATAATCCCTCCATCTTGTTAAAATCCAAGAGATGGTCTAATGTATGGCGTAAATGACACGGATGCTCCTTGAATAACAATATAATAGCCGGTTTTCAATTCAATGGACATACTTTTGTTTTCAGCGCTAAGCATTTGCAATACGTCCCAGTCGTCAATGTCCGTTTTTGAATCGTTTAAGCTTTTTCCATAAGTGACCATGGCCAGAATATTTCCATTATAAGTAATTGTCCAATGCCCAGCTGGAATATCGGTTCCAATTTCGTATACGCCAGCGGGAACGGTTACATCTTTCCATTCAGGCCTTGACGTAATTTCTTTTGTAATCTTATCTCTCAACGAAATAAGTTCATCAAAAGTCATGGATGAAATGTCTATGTTTTCCGAAGCAAGGCACGGGAGAGGTAAAGCAATGAGCAAAACAATTAAGATACAAAGTGCGCGTTTCATTGATTATTGCCTCCTTAATCTACTGTCGGGTTAATTTTGGCTTTTGGAACACATTTCCTTAGCGGAAATCATTTTACCATATCCTGCCTCTATTTGGCAATATCGAAATTGAACGTTGTGATCACCTTGCGACTGTTATGCCAATTATCGGTCAGCAAACTAAACAAAAGGGAAGGAAAAGCATTATGAAGGAAAATCGTCACCCATCATCTTTGGGAAGCAATGCAGTGAAAAAATGTTGGCATTTACGCGCCATGCCGAACTAACCACCGGTCTTTCACCGCCCCTCCCGCAGGGCGTCCTTCAGGCGTTTTTGCAGCACCACGCGGTAGGCCGGGGCATAGGCGGCGCGGTAGCGGTCGCTGTGATGGACGGCGGGGCAGCCCTTTTCCCGGTAGAGGATCAGGAACAGGTCCAGTTCGGCGGCGTCAAAGGGCGTTTCGTCTTTTTCCGCCATGCGGGACAGGGCCCGGAGGTGCCCTTCAAAGCGGCGCTTGTCCCCCTGCACCCGCCGGGCCGTATCGCAAAACAGGCGGCAGATGAAATCGTTTGGAATCCCTTTTGCCAGGCAGGGCCGCAGGTTCAGCCGGCAAAGGCCGTTGCCGATGGGCACGTACAGGGGCTCGCTTTGGGCGGGGGAAAGGGTTGCCGTTTCCTTTTCCAGCATCCGCAGGGCCTTTTCCTCGTCGGCGATCATGTGCTCCGGGCCAAACTCGTGCTGATAGAGCAGCTTCACCGCGTCCTGGGGCGTCATCTGTGGATAAGCCGCAAAGTGGGCGGCCAGAATATCTTCGATCATAAGGAACCCTCCTGCCGTTTTCCCTTTCATTATAAAGCCTGATTTTTCATTTGGCAAGAAATGCCCGTTTTTGTCCAAAAGATTTGAAAAAATTGCGCTGCACATATTTACAAACCGCGCTCGGCATGCTAAAATAACAAAAGTGGTTTTCAGAACCGCCGCCTCGGGGCCGCGCTTCTCCGGCGCATTGCTGAGGCCGCGGCGATTTGAAGCAGGGGTCGCCACGCCCCCAAAAAGGAGGAAATACCATGGACAAGGAACAGAAGGCTCAGATCATGCAGGCCTATGCCCGTCACGAGGGCGACACCGGTTCTCCCGAAGTGCAGGTTGCGCTGCTGACCGAGCGGATCAACCACCTGAACGAGCACCTGAAGCTCAACAAGAAGGACCATCACTCCCGCCGCGGGCTGCTGCTGATGGTCGGCCAGCGGCGCGGTCTGCTGGAATATCTCAAGAAGACGGATATCGAGCGCTACCGCGAACTGATTGCCAGGCTGGGGCTGCGTAAATAATGCGCAAAGGGGCTATCGGCAAAAGGCCTTTGCCGATAGTCCTTTATTTCGTTCCCTGGGCAGGGGCCCGGGGAATGTGAGTGTGTGAGGAGAGGAAGAAGAAAATGGATTACAAAGAGTACTCAATGGAATTTGCGGGCCGCACTCTGACGCTGGAATTCGGCAAATACGCCCAGCAGGCGGGCGGCTCCGTGCTGGTTCGCTACGGCGATACGGCGCTGCTGGTGAACGCCACCGCGTCGGACAAGCCCCGGGAGGGCGTGGATTTCTTTCCGCTGACCGTGGATTTTGAAGAAAAGCAGTATGCCGTGGGCAAGATTCCCGGCGGCTATTTCAAGCGCGAAGGCAAGCCCACCGAAAAGGCGACGCTTACCTGCCGCCTCATCGACCGGCCCCTGCGCCCCCTGTTCAACAAGGGCATGCGCAATGACGTGCAGGTGGTCTGCCAGACCCTGTCCGTCGACCCCAACAATCCCCCTGAATTCCCGGCCATGCTGGGCTCCTCCATCGCCCTGATGGTGAGCAACATTCCCTGGGGAGGCCCCACGGCTGCCGTGGTGGTGGGCCGGGTGAACGGCGAATACGTCATTAACCCCAACCTGGAGCAGGCCGCCAAGTCGGATATCCACGTCACCGTCGCCGGCACCAAGGACGCCATCATGATGGTGGAAGCCGGGGCCAAGGAAGTAAGCGAAGACGTGATGATGGACGCCATCCTCTACGGCCACCAGTTCATCAAGGAGTTGGTCGCCTTCCAGGAAAAGATCACCGCCGAAATCGGCAAGGAAAAGAGCGACTTCCCCCTCATTACCACCGGGGACGACGTGAAGGCCGCCGTGCGGGAATACGCCCTGGACAAGTGCAAATACGTCTATTCCACCTATGTGCGCAAGGAGCGCCAGGCCCGGGAGGCCGAGGTTTCCCAGGATGTGGCCGAGCACTTTGCGGATATTTTCCCCGGCCGGGAGGGCGAAGTAGCCGACGCGCTGTATTACCTCAATAAAGAGGTCATGCGCCGGAAGATTTTGGACGAGGGCATCCGTCCCGACGGCCGCCAGGTTACCGAAGTGCGCCCCATCTGGTGCGAAGTGGGCGTGCTGCCCCGCACCCACGGCAGCGCCGTGTTTACCCGCGGCGAAACCCAGGCCCTCACCGTGACCACCCTCGGCATGGTGTCCGAGGCCCAGCAGCTGCTGGACGGCCTGACCACCGAGGAAGAAACCAAGCGCTACATGCACCAGTACAATATGCCGTCTTATGCTACCGGCGAAGCGGGCCGCCTGCGCAGCCCCAACCGCCGGGAAATCGGCCACGGCGCCCTGGCGGAGCGAGCCCTGGTGCCCGTGATTCCCTCCGAGGAGGAATTCCCCTATGCCATGCGCGTGGTTTCCGAAATCATGAGCAGCAACGGCTCCTCCTCCATGGCTTCCGTGTGCGGCAGCACCCTGTCCCTGATGGACGCGGGCGTGCCCATTCACGCGCCGGTGGCCGGCGTGGCCATGGGCCTCATCCAGGATACGGAGAGCGACAAGATCGCGGTGCTTACCGATATCCAGGGTCTGGAAGACTTCCTGGGGGATATGGACTTTAAGGTGGCCGGCACCATGAACGGTATCACCGCCATCCAGATGGATATCAAGATCAAGGGCATCAACCGGGAAATCCTCTCCCGCGCCCTGAACCAGGCGCTCAAGGGCCGCCTGCATATTCTGGAAATCATGCTGAACACCCTGGGCCGTCCCCGGGAGAACCTCAGCAAGTACGCTCCCAAGGTGATCAACTTCACCATCAACCCCGAAAAGATCCGCGAGGTCATCGGCCCGGGCGGCAAGATGATTAACAAGATCATCGCCGAAACCGGCGTCAAGATCGACATCGAGGACGACGGCCGCGTCTTCATCGCCACTTCCGATCAGGCGGCGGCGGACAAGGCGAAGTCCATCATCCTGGGCATTGCCAAGGATATCGAAGTGGGCGATGTGTTCACGGGCAAGGTGGTCCGCATCATGAACTTCGGCGCCTTTGTGGAACTGGTGGGCGGCAAGGACGGCATGATCCACATTTCCAAGCTGGATAACAAGCGGGTGGAAAAGGTGGAGGACGTGGTCAATATCGGCGACGAGCTGGAGGTCAAGGTGTGCGAGATCGACTCCCAGGGCCGCATCAACCTGATCCGCAACGACATCGTGTACGATAACCCGACCTTCACCCGTTCGGCTCCCGGTACCCGCCCGCCCCGCAGGGACGGCAGACCCGACCGCCGGTAACAACCGGTCATAAAAAACACCATTTCAGGGGAAACTGCACAATGTTTCCCCTTAACCCTGTCCAAAAAGCAGTAACATGACTCTGGGGATGTATGAAGGGGCCGCAGCCCCTTCATTTTCAATCCGCAGAACCGGCTTTGCCGGTTCGAGGAGAAGTCAGAATGACTTCTTCCTCTATCATTTTCCGGCCGTGATGCAAAGCATCACAGGAAAATGATGAAAACGATGCAGGAACGCGAAAGCGATCCTGCATCGCAGGGTGTCGAAAACTTGTTTTCGATACCCTTAAAAGGAGCGTATTCCATGGAAAAATTCGTTCTCCAAAACGGGCTGACCGTGCTGGCCGAGCCCATGCCGTACCTCCGTTCCTGCTCCATCGGCGTGTGGGTGAAGGCGGGCAGCATGCTGGAATCGCCGGAAGAAAACGGCCTGTCCCATTTTATGGAGCACATGGCCTTCAAAGGCGCGGGCAGCCGCACGGCCCGGCAGATCGCCGAGGAAATGGACGCCGTGGGCGGCATGCTGAACGCCTCCACCAGCAAGCTGTGCACCAATTATTACGCCAAGGTTATCGACGAGGATCTCCCCCTGGCGGCCGATATTCTGTCCGACATCGTGTGCCGCCCGACCCTGGACCAGGGGGAAACGGACAAGGAGCGGGGCGTGGTGCTGGAAGAAATCAGCATGGTGGAGGATTCCCCCGAGGACGTGGTGTTCGACGTGCTGGCCGAGGCCGTTTTCGGAAAACAGGCCCTGGGGCAGACCATCCTGGGCCCGGCGGAGCGCATTGCGGCCTATCAGCCCGGCGACCTGCGGGCCTTCCGCGCCCGGCATTACGGGCCACGGAACGCCGTGGTGGCGGTGGCCGGCCATGTGGAAACGGATGCGCTTCGGGACTTAATGGAAGAAAAATTCGGCTCCTGGCAGGGGGCGGCGGGGGAGAGCTTCCCCGAAACCACAGCCATTGCCGAGCCCTGCAAATTGGCCCGGGATAAGGACACCGAGCAGGTGCACCTGTGCCTGTCCTTCCGGGGCGCCGAAATGGGCAGCCCGGACGTATACCCCGTCGCCGTGCTCAACAATATTTTCGGTGGCGGCATGTCCTCCCGCCTCTTCCAGCGCATCCGGGAGGAACTGGGCATGGCGTACTCCGTCTACACCGGCCCCAGCAATTACCCCCATTGCGGGGAATTCACCGTGTACGCCGCCACATCCCCCAAGCACGCGAAAACGGTGCTGGAGCAGATCGATATTGAAATTGAGAAGCTGCTGGAAAAGGGCTTTACCGAAAAGGAATTCACCATGGCCAAGGCCCAGCTCAAGGGCGGCTTTATCCTGGGGCTGGAAAGCGCCTATAACCGCATGAACGCCCTGGGCCACAACCAAATTCTGCTGGGCCGGGTGATTCCGCCGGAAGAAACCATTGCTTCCATCGAAAAGGTCACGCCGGAGGACGTGACCGAAATCGCCCGCCGCATCCTGACCGGCCCCCGGGCTTACGCCGTGGTGGGCCGCAAAGCGGAGCGGTATCTGCAATATATGAAATAAGGCCCTCCCGAAGGAGAGCCTGAGGCTCCGAAAACGGGGCCTTTTTTGTTTACAGCGCCGCGATTTCCTGCTCCGCCCGGGTCATGGCAGCCTCCAGGCCGTCGCAGAAGGCGTCGAAGTCCGGATCGGGCGTCTGCATTTCGGGATGGGACAGGAAATACCCCACGGCAGCCGGGCCGCTTTCATCGAAACGGTACTGGGCCTGATACCCCGGCACGAGCCTGTGCAGTTTGGCGTTATCGAAAATCACGGTGTTGGATTTGTCCCCCAGCAGCGCGCCGGAATAATCGTACCGGCGGCATTTCGCCAGGATTGCGGAGGGAACATAGCAGGGCCTGTATGCCGCGCCCAGCGCGCCCGCGACGACCTCCATAATCTGGTTCCAGGTGAGCAGTTCCTCGGACGTGATCTGCACGGCCTCGCCGATGGCGTGGATGTTGCCCATAAGCCCTACGAAAGCGGGGGCGAAATCCCGGCTGCTCATGACGGCCCACAGGCTGCTGCCGTCCCCGGGCACGGGCACGGTTTTGCCCTTCATTATCCGGTCCAGCACCTGCCAGGGCCCCTTGTCCCCATGGATGGGCAGGGGCAGGGAACGCTCGGAAAAGGTGTGGCTGGGGCGCACGACGGTCACGGGGAAGCCCTGCTGCCGGTAGGCGTTCATGAAGATTTCCTCGCAGGCCGCCTTGTTCCGGGAATACTGCCAGTAGGGGTTATGCAGGGGCGTGGACTCGGTGATGACGGGGGAGGACAGGGGTTTCTGATAGGCGGAAGCGGATGAAATGAAGATGAACTGGCGCACCTTCCCCGAAAACAAACGGATATCCCGCTCGGCCTGGCCGGGCACGAAGCAGATGAAATCGGCCGCAACGTCGAAGGTTTCGTTCTTCAAAAGCTCCGCCACGGCCTTTTCGTCGCCGATATCGGCGGTCAGCTGCCGTACGCCGGGAACGTCGCTCGCCCTCGTGCCCCGGTTGAGCAGCGTCAGGTCCCACCCTTTTTGGACCAGCAGTTTGGATATTTCGGTGCTGATGACGCCCGTACCGCCGATAAACAGTGCCTTCATACCTGACCTTCCTTTCTTCAGTTGCCGCATTCAATGCTGATTTCGTTGAAGATTTTAAGCAGATCGTCGATATGGGTATTATCCTTCATTTCGTCCCGCTTGTCAAGCACGATATCCCCCTGGTGCATCATGATGATGCGGCTGCCGTATTCCAGGGCGTAGCGCAGGTTATGGGTGACCATGAGGGCGGTGAGTTTCTTTTCCCGGACCACCTGGTCGGTGAGTTCCATGATAATGTCCGCCGTTTTGGGGTCCAGGGCGGCGGTGTGCTCGTCCAGGATCAGGAAAGAAATGGGGGTCATGGTGCTCATGAGCAGGGCCAGGGCCTGTCTTTGCCCGCCGCTCAGGGAACCCACGCGGGCTTCCAGCATGTCTTCCAGTCCCAGATTCAGGGGCCGCAGAATTTCCCGGTAATACGGGATGCGCTTTTTATCTGTGCCCGGCCGCAGGTTGGAGGGCTTGCCCTTGTGCTCGGCCAGGGACAGGTTTTCCAGAATGGTCATGGAGGCGCAGGTGCCCATGGCGGGGTTCTGGTATACCCGGCCGATAAGGCGGCTGCGGATGTGCTCCTTTTGCCGGGTAATGTCCTGCCCGTCCATCATGACCTGACCCCGGTCCACCGGAATGGAGCCGCAAAGCAGGTTCAGAAGCGACGTTTTGCCCGAACCGTTGCTGCCCACAATGGATACAAATTCTCCCGTGCCCACGGTCAGGGAAAAATCCTGAAACAGCACCTTTTCCCGCACGGAGCCGGGGTTATACGTTTTATCGATATGCAGCATTTCAAGCATGCTTTTTCCCTCCCTTCCGTTTGATGAGGCCGGTGCAGAGAATCAGCAGGAACAGTGCGGCGGTAATGAGCTTTAAGTCGCTGGCCGCCATGCCGCAGGCAATGGCCAGGGCCACGCACATTTTGTAGAGGACGGAGCCAGCAATGGCGGCGGTGGTGTTCCGGACGAAGGAAACCCTGGAAAACAGGTTCACGCCGATAATCACGCTGGCCAGGCCCAGTACCATGGCGCCCGTGCCCATGGAAATTTCAAACATCCGCTGCTGCTGGCACAGCACGGCGCCGGACAGGGCGGCCAGGCAGTTGGCCAGCACCAGGCCCACGATTTTGACCGTGCCCTTGTCCTTGGCCAGCGCCGTCACCACCACGTCGTTGTCGCCCACCGCCCGGAGCAGATATCCCGCCCGGGTTTTCAGGAAGGCGTCCAGCAGCAGCTTCACGACCAGCACCAGCGCGAAGGCAATGATCAGCGTGGCGTAATCCCGGGGCAGAAAATCCGCCACGGGATTATTGCGGAACAGCGTCACCGCCGTGCGCGGCACGGAAAGGAGGGAGGTGCCGCCGGTAATGTGCAGGTTGATGGAATAGAGGCCGGTCATCATGATGATGCCCGAAAACAGGTCGCGCACCTTGAGCTTTACGTGAATGAGCCCGGTGCAAAGCCCTGCCGCCCCGCCCGCCAGCCCGGCAAGGAGCAGGGCCAGGAGGGGGTTCATGCCGTGCACGATCAGACTGGTGGACACAGCGCCGCCCAGGGGAAAGGAGCCGTCCACCGTCAGGTCCGGAAAATCCAGAATGGTATAAGTAATCAGGATGCCCAGCACCAGCAGGGCATAGATGAGGCCCTGCTCCAGGGTGTTGGGCAGGGCGTTCATGAAGTTTCCGCCGATTTTGGCGAGGGCGTTCAGCATGGAAAAAGATTCCTTTCATCAGGGCGGGCGCCGGAGAAAATTCCGACGCCCGCGCCCGGTCGTTCAGTTTTATTCGGCGGCTTCGGCCATATCGGTGGCGGTGGCCAGCACGTCTTCGGGCAGCGTGATGCCGAGGTCAGCGCACACCTTGCTGTTATAGGACAGGGTGCTCTCCGTCACTTCCAGGTAGGGGATGGAGGCGGCGTCCTCGCCGTCCAGCACCCGGGCGGCCATGAGGCCGGTGTCATAGCCCAGTTTCACGTAATCCAGGCCCACAGCGGCGGCGCAGCCCTTCGTTACCTGTTCCACTTCGCTGCCGAACACGGGAATCTTATCCTCGCCGGCGGCTTCCAGCACCACGTCCAGGAACTGCACCACGGTGTTGTCCGTCAGCATGCACAGGCAGTCCACCTGGGGAAGCAGCGTGGGCAGCGCCAGGGGAATATCCGCGCCGGCGGTAATGCTCTGGGGCACAATTTCGAAGCCGAAATCGGCGGCGGCCTCCTGATACATGCCAAGCTGCACCTGGCTGTTCACTTCACCCACGGTGTAGAGGATGCCGATGTTCTTGGCCTCGGGCAGCAGATCCCGGATGGCCTGCAGCTGGAGGGAAACGGGAATCAGGTCGCTGGAGCCGGTCACATTGCCGATGCCCAGCTTGTTTTCGTCGGCCAGGCCCGCTTCCTCGGGCGCGGATACGGCAGTGTAGACCACGGGGATGTCCTTATCCGCAGTCGCTTCCACGGCCGATACGGCGATGGGGGTGGCGATGGCGCAGATCAGGTCGTAATTATTGCTGGCAAAGCTGCCGGTAATGGATACGGCCAGGTTCATGTCGGCGTTGGCGTTCTGGTAATCCACCGTCAGGTTTTCGCCTTCCACATAGCCGCCTGCCGCCAGGCCCTGCAAAAAGCCTTCCCGGCAGTTATCCAGGGAGCCGTGCACGGCGAACTGGGCGATGCCGATGGTGACGTCTTTCTTTTCTTCTTCAGCCTGGGCGCACAGGGTGAGGGACAGAACCAGAACCAGGGACAGGATGACCGCAACGAGCTTTTTCATGGGGGAACCTCCTTCAAAATATGTATTTTGATGGATTTTCGTTGAGCCGTGGAATAGAAAACGCCTCAAGCAAATTGCTTGAGGCGGATGTTCCGCGGTACCACTCAGCTTGGCCTTTCGGCCCACTCATCTCCGTATGCCATCACATACGCCGCCATGATAACGGGTGCGGATCCCGTTGCTTCCTACTTGCCGTCCGGCCTTTGGCTTCGGTCCCGCGCCCGGCCCTTGGTTCATGGCCCCGGCACGTTTCCTTCCGTCCTCCAGCCTTCGGGTTTCAGAAGCACCCTCGGAAGTCCATTCAGCCCGGTTCCCTTTGCCGCATTCCCACCGCCGGCGGCTCTCTTTGAAAGGAAAATCCCTGCTTACTACTCTTCCTCACAGGTTATGGCCCTATGATAATCGCAAATTTTTTGTTTGTCAACAGGTTTTCAGTGGAAAAATTGTATTGAAATTGTATTTGACATTATAGCGTTACAGTCTGTTCGCCGTCCTCCGTCAGGGTAACGGACGCCGTACGGCCGTTGCACGTCAGGCGGTAACCGCCCTTGAAGCCGTTCAGGGTCACGCAGCCGTTTTCGTCTGTCCGCAGGTCTTCGTGGGTTTCCCAGGCCCCGTGAATCAGGTCCTTCAGGGCTTTGAAAGCGGGCTTTTCCGAATTATCCTTGCGGATGAGGCCCGCCGGCGCGTTGAGCCAGCAGTCGTCGGTAAAATCCCAGGTGGTAATGGCCTGAACGGCGGGATGGGCAAAGAGGGCGGTATACATTTCGGTAATTTCGTTTTTCTGGCGTTCCTCGCCCTCCGGGGTGGTGGGCCAGTCCTTCACCTGGAAATCGTTGAGGTCCACGATGTTCCGGGGCATGAGTTCGCCGGAAATCAGGGTATTTTCCGTAAAGTGCAATGGCAGACCGAACCGGGCGTACCTTTCCAGCACCCGCTGCACCCGCTCCAGGCCCCAGTACCCCTGATGCTGATGGGACTGGATGCCGATGGCGCCCACCGGCACGCCCGCGTCCAGCATGGCGTCGATGAGCACGTCGTACCCGTCGCCCAGGTTAAAGTCATTGATGAGCAGCTGCGCCTCCGGGTTGCTTTCGTGGGCGGCGGCAAAGACCTCCTTCACCAGGCCCAGGCGGCCCTTCATGTTGCAGATACGGGTCACGGCATTGTCGTATTTGTCAAAGTGCGGCATGATGACCACTTCGTTGATTACGTCCCACTTGTCAATGACGCCCTTGAAATCGGTCACTTCCCGGTGGATACGCGCCAGCTGCCGGCGGAGAATTTCTTCATTATCGTATTCCAGCAGCCAGTTGGCGCACACCGTGTGCCAGCACAGGGGATGGCCCTTTAACGTCACGCCCCGGTCCCGCAGCCAGTCGGCCGCTTTCATCATGGGCTCCCTGATGGTCTTTCCGGGCACGGGCTCATACCGGCCCCAATAAAAATGCAGCGTGCCGTAATTGAACAGCTCCAGCCATTTTTCGGCCCGGGCCTGATGAAAGGCCCTGCGCTCTTCCGTCCGTGCAATCTGCATGCCGAACGCGTCGGACGCGCCGCAGCCGAACAGAAATGCATGGGAAACCTGATCCGCCCGAATGGGGAAATGCTTTACGGGGTTGCCCTGCCTGTCCACGATGCGAAGACGTGCCGCTGCCTTGCGGTGGGAAAATGCGTCCATGCGTCGATCCTCCTCTTGACAGTTGTTTCCGAATGGAATATCATCATTTTATCCAACGGGCATTCATTCGTCAAGCCCTGAAAAACGGAGGAAAAGATATGCTGTACTATGTGAACGTAAACGCGCCCCGGGAAGGGGACGGCAGCCGGGAACGGCCCTTTCGCCATATCAATGACGCGGCAAGAATCGCCCGGGCAGGGGATGAAGTGACCGTCGCGCCCGGCGTTTACCGCGAATACGTGAATCCCCTTCATCCGGGCACGGAGGAGAAGCGCATTGTGTACCGTTCCGAAATGCCCCGGGGCGCGGTGATTACCGGCGCGGAAGTGTTGACGGGCTGGCAAAAATACAAGGGCGATGTGTGGGTCAACCGGGTGGACAACGGCGTGTTCGGGGCGTACAATCCCTACACCACCTTTGTCTGCGGCGACTGGTATTTTGCCCCCACCGTGCGGCACACGGGCAGCGTGTACCTGAATGATCGGATGATGTACGAAACGGTAACGCTGGAGGAATGCCTGGCGGGGGAAAGCGACCCCTGCGCCTGGAATCCGGAGGAATCAAGGTATAAATGGTACACCGAGCAGGACGGAAACGAAACCGTGCTTTACGCCAATTTCCAGGGAAAGGACCCCAACGCGGAAAACGTGGAAATCGCCGTGCGGCGCAACTGCTTCATGCCCGCCGAAACGGGAATCGGCTATATCACGGTGAGCGGCTTCGTGATTACCAAAGGGGCCACCACCTGGGCCCCGCCCGCCGCCTATCAGGACGGCCTTATCGGCCCTCATTGGAGCCGGGGCTGGATCATTGAGGACTGCGAGGTCAGCAACAGCCGGTGCTGCGGCATTTCCCTGGGCAAGTACCGGGACCCCGAAAACGATATGTATTTTTATACAAAGCACGTCAAAAGCCCCACCCAGATGGAGCGGGACGCCGTGTGCCGGGGCCAGTATCACGGGTGGCTGAAGGAAAAGGTGGGCGGACATATCATTCGCCGCTGCGAAGTCCACCACTGCGAGCAGACGGGCATCGTGGGGCGCATGGGCGGCGTGTTTTCCACCATTGAAGATTGCCACATTCATCATATCTGCAATTCCCAGCAGCTGGGCGGGGCCGAAACGGCGGGCATCAAGCTCCACGCCGCCATCGACGTGACCATCCGCCGCAACCACATCCACCACTGCATCATGGGCGTGTGGTGCGATTGGCAGGCGCAAGGGGCCCGCATCACCCGGAATTTCATGCATGACAATATGCGGCCCGCCTTTGCAAAACCCGCTCCCGGGGCCATGTTCTCCACTGACGTTTTCATCGAGGTCGGCCACGGCCCCACGCTGATTGACAATAATTTGCTTTTGTCGAAGGTTTCCGTCACCATCCCCAGCCAGGGCATTGCCGTGGTGCACAACCTGATTTTAGGGGCCTTCGGCCTCATCAACGGCGGGGTGGACAGCGTCGTCAACGGCCAGCGGGAGCCCCGTTACACCCCCTACCACATCCGGCACCGCACGGAGGTGGCCGGGTTCATGACCATTCTCCACGGGGACGACCGGATTTACAACAATATCTTCGTGCAGCATTATCCCATTGTTCATCCGGAAAAGCAGCCCAGCGACAACGATTACGAGGCCGTAGGCACCGCACCCTTCGATATTTTCCCCACCTATGAGGAATGGATCTCCCATTTCATGATGGACCGGGAGCCCAACATGGGCGCCCTGGCGCAGTACCATTTCGGCCATCTGCCCGTATGGCTCGCGGGAAACGCTTATTTCGGCGGGGCCACGGTATGCAAACACGAAAAAGCGCCCTTCGTCAACGAAAAGGACGCCGTGCAAATCGAGCTTACGGAAAAGGACGGCCAGTACAGCCTGAAAACCAATCTGTACGACCTGCTGGGGGATTACCGCACGGGCCTTGTGAACAGCGATATCCTGGGCAGGGCCTTTGAACCCGAACAGCGGTTTGAAAACCCCGACGGCTCGGCTATCCTTTTCGATTGCGATTTCTTCGGCGCGCACCGGGGTGTGGACGCCCTGCCCGGCCCCTTCGCCTGCGGCGCGGAAGAACCGGAAAAAATGGTCTGGAAAGATTGACAAAAATACAAAGATAGGATACAATAAACAGGCGATGAGGAATACATCAGAGGAAAGCGCCTTACCCGTTCCCCGGCGGGGAATGGATTTCGGATTTGGATTTGAATGGATTCCGGCAAAGGATCGGCTCCTGGCCATCCTGGATGCGGGTTTTGACGATATCATGCTTTGGTGGGGCATGGAATGGGCGTCTGTGAACGGCACGCCCCACGCGCTGTTTGATCAGGCGAACGCAATCGGCCTTGAGGTGCACACCGCCCACTTTCCCACCGATCCCACGCCCTCTTGCTGGCGGGAATGCCCGGAAGGGGATGCGTATGAGCGGGCGCTGATTGCCGCCCTGCGGGACTGCGGGGAGCGCGGCATCGAAAATCTGGTGGTGCATACCACAAGAAGGCTGGTCACCCCGCCGCCCAACGAAACCGGTGTGCGAAGGTTTGCCCACGCGCTGGAGGCGGCGGAGGAATACGGGGTCAATATCGCCCTGGAAAACACCCGCTTTCCCGTGTACAACGCGTTTCTGTACGACCGTCTGTCCTCCGGCCGGCTGAAATTCTGCTTCGATTCGGGGCATGCCCACTGCTTTACCCCCGGCCAGGATCCCCTGGGGCGTTTCGGCAGCCGACTGGTCACCATGCATCTGCACGATAACCATGGCCGCCGCGATGAGGATGAGCACCTGATTCCGGGGGACGGAAGCGTTGACTTTCCGGCGCTTATGCCGCGAATACATGCCCTTTCGCCCCGGTGGTACAACCTGGAGTGCCGTCTGTCCGTCCGGGAAAAGGAGCAGAACGTGACCATGACGGATTACCTGCGCAAGGCGGCCGCGGCGCTGGACCGGCTGCTGGCCCTGCGTATTCCCGAGAACTCTTCCGTCCGGTGAAATTCCGGTCGGTGGAATAGAACACATTATCTCAAGGAGGAAAAACCATGAAGAAGTTTCTTGCCCTGCTGCTGGCAGCCTGCATGCTGCTAAGTGTCGTGCCCGCCCTGGCCGAGGACGATGTGGCCGCCATCGTGGCCGCCGCGTCCGAACTGACCCATGACGAACTGGTGGAAAAGGCCAAGGCCGAGGAAGGCACCTTCATTATGTACGGCAATACCAGCCGTATCGCCAACGCCGCCGAAGCCTTCGGCGAACTCTACGGCATCACCGTGGAGCCCAGCAACCTGAAGGATGCTGAGATCTATGTAAAGCTGGAAAGCGAAATCAACGGCTCTGCCAAGGGCGCCGACATGGTCATGATTCAGGACGGCGCGTCCCTGACCTATGCCGTGGATGACGGCTGGCTGATCAATTACGTGCCCGCCGCCGTGAAGGACACCATGGGCGAGGGCGACATGAATCCCCTGGTGCACCAGTACATCAACAAGCTCTTCATCTACAACAACCTGGGCGATTCCGTTCCCGCTATCAAGAACGTGTGGGAGCTGACCGCCCCTGAAATGAAGGGCAACATCATCTTCAAGAATCCCGAAAACGAAACCGTGAACATGAACTTCCTGGTCATGCTCACCAACGACACCTGGTCCCAGAAGCTGGCGGACGCTTACAAGGCCTGGAAGGGCGAGGACATCGACCTGGGCGATTACAAGAACGCCGGTTACAAGTGGATCGCCGAATTCCTGAGCAACTGCACCTTCGGCTCTTCCGACACCACCATCGCCGAGGAAGTGAGCCAGGAGACCGCCGCGGGCAAGATCGGCCTGTTCGTGCTGAGCAAGCTGCGTTCCTCCTCCGTGCTGACCGATAACCTCACCGTGGCCCAGTATGACGCCACTGAAAACGGCTATACGGTGGAGCCCTTCTCCGGCTTCATGTATCCCATGTACGCCATGGTGACCGCTTCCGCCACCCGGCCCTACACCGCCATGCTGTTCATCGAATACCTCATGACGGCGGACGGCTTCCAGCCCTGGGGCAAGTCCATCGGCGCTTATTCTCCCAGCACGGCCATCGAGCCCAACGAGGGCGACCTGGGTATCTCCATCTGGAAGGACACCCTGGTGATGGAAGACCCCGAGTACATTCTGGACAACTTTGAGGCCGTCAACGATTTCGCCCTCAAATACATCCAGTAATTTTCCGCGAAAGCATTGCGGCGGGACGGCTTTGCCCGTCCCGCCGCGCTTCATTATTGATTTTCCACAAGATAAGGGGGTATGCCCAAGATGGAACGCACCCGGAAATTGCAGATGCGCAGGCTGCTGGGCGCCACAAGGGCCTATCTTTCCAAGCCGGCCAATATCATTCTGCTGGTCTTCTTCGCGGCCCTGTGTTTTCTCACGCTTTATCCGCTTCTGACCATGCTGCTGGAAACGGTCACGGTGCATTCGGGCCGGGAGGCCCGGGCCGTGCGCGGGCTGGGGCAAAGTACGGGGGACTTTACCTGGTATCATTTCCAGAAGCTGCTGGGCACCTTTGACGACGGGGGTGAGGCGGGCATCCGCCTGTCCAACAGCTGGATTCAGTTTGTGGAGCCGCTGCTCAACACCCTGGCGGTATCGGTGACGGCCTCCGCCATCGCCATTCTCTTTGGGGGCACGGTGGCGTTTTTGATTACCCGCACGGACATCAAATACAAAAAGTTCGTTTCTTCCGTGTTCGTGTTCCCCTACGTCATGCCCTCCTGGACGCTGGCGCTTTTCTGGCAGACGTTTTTTAAAAACGTCAATATCGGCACCGGCACCTCCAACGGCATCATGGCCAGCGTGTTCGGCATTTTTGCCCCGGAGTGGCTGGTATACGGTTATTTTCCCATCAGCCTGGTGCTGGGGCTGCATTACGCGCCCTTTGCCTATATCCTGATTGGCGGCATCCTGAGAAACATGGACGCCAACCTGGAGGAAGCGGCCACCATCCTGAAAACCTCCCGGCTTCGCATCATCCGCAGGATTACCCTGCCCATCGTCATGCCGGCTATGCTGTCCACCTTCCTGCTGGTGTTCGCCAGCTCCATGAGCGCTTACGCCGTGCCCGTGTTCCTGGGTTCGCCTGTCCGGTATTACGTGCTGTCCACCAAAATGAAATCCCTGATGGATACGTACAGCGGCCAGGCCTATATCATCGCAGCCATCATGATTCTCTTCGGCGTGGCCATTCTGCTGCTCAACCAGCGGGTCACCAATTCCCGGAAGCAATTCACCACCGTCACGGGCAAATCGGGGCAGATTTCGCTGATCCGCCTTCGGAAGGCCAACCGGCCCATCGCTATCCTGCTGGTGGTGGTGCTGCTGCTGGTGGCCGTGCTGCCGCTGATCACCTTCGCGCTGGAGTCCGTCATCATCAAGGCGGGGGATTACAGCCTGTCCAACATGACGTTGGACTTCTGGATCGGCCGCGACCTGGATTACCTGGATCAGGGGGACAGCACGGGCATTCTCCTTTCCACCAAAGTGTGGAAGGCCCTGGGCTTCAGTTTGCTCCTGGCCGTCACATGCTCGCTGGCGGCTGGCACCAGCGGCATTCTGGTGGGCTACGGCGTGGCCAAGCGCAGGGGCAGTAAGCTGGCCTCCTGGGTGAACAGCCTGTCCTTCTTCCCGTATCTGATGCCTTCCCTGGCCTTTGGTGCCATCTATCTGTCCATGTCCTCCAAAATTCCGTGGCTGCGGGGTTTTGCGCTGCTGGCGCTGGTGGGCGCGGTGAAATACCTGCCCTTTGCCAGCCGTTCGGGCGTGAACGCCATGCTGCAGCTGTCGGGGGAGATCGAGGAGGCCGCGCTTATTACCGGCGTGCCCTGGTGGAAACGCATGACGCGGGTCATTTTCCCCATCCAGAAATCCACGTTCCTGTCGGGCTATCTGCTGCCCATGGTGTCCTGTATGCGCGAGCTTTCCCTGTTCGTGCTGCTTGTGCCCACCAGCAATACCATCCTGACCACCATGCTCATGCAGTATTCCGAAAAGGGCTGGGCCCAGTTCGGCAACGCCATCAACCTGCTGATCATTGTGGTGGTACTGCTGGTGAATTTCACGGTGAATAAACTGACGGGCGCGTCAATTGATAAGGGGGTCGGCGGCTGAAATGCCTGAAATTATTCTGAAAAACGTGACCAAACGCTTCGGCAAATTCGTCGCGGTGGATAACCTGAACCTGGTGATTGAAAACAATGCGTTCATTACCCTGCTGGGCCCCTCCGGCTGCGGCAAGACCACCACGCTCCGCATGATTGCCGGCCTGGAAACCCCCACCGAGGGCTCCATTTCCATTGACGGCAAGGTGGTTTTTGACGCCGATCAGGGCATCAATCTGCCCCCCAACAAGCGGGACGTGGGCTTCCTCTTCCAGAATTACGCCCTGTGGCCCCACATGACGGTGTATCAGAACATCGCCTTTGGCCTGGAAAACCTGAAATGGGATAAAAAGCGCATTGCCGACCGGGTGCATGAACTGCTTGGGATGCTCCGCATCGAGCAGTTTGAAAAACGTTACCCCAGCGAGCTTTCCGGCGGCCAGCAGCAGCGCGTGGCCATTGCCCGCACCCTGGCCCCGGGGCCCAAGGTGCTGTTTATGGATGAGCCGCTGTCCAACCTGGACGCCAAGCTGCGCATGGAAATGCGCACCGAGCTCAAGCGCCTGCACCGGGATACCGATTCCACCTTCGTATACGTGACCCATGACCAATTGGAGGCCATGACCCTGTCCACCCGGGTGTGCATCATGGATACGGGCGTGCTGCAGCAGTACGTGCCGCCCCTTGAAATGTACGCCAATCCCGCCAACCTGTTCGTGGCCGATTTCATGGGGAATCCCACCATGAATTTCATTGACGGCACGGCCGACGTGAAGGGGAATACCGCGGAAGTGACCTTCGGCGGGCTCAAAGGCAGCTTTGCGGCCGACGCGTCCATTGCCCTCAGCGGCAAGGAGGTGGTGGTAGGCATCCGGCCCGAATATATCCGCATCGACGATGACGGGGCCATGGAAGCCGCCGTGTATTCCACCCTGCCATCCGGCATGGAAACCACCGTGCGCCTGAACGTAAACGGCACCCAGCTCACCGCCGTGGTGTTCGGCGATGTGGACTATCCCGTGGACAGCAAAGTGCGCTTCGATCTGACCAAGACGGCCATCCTGTTTGATAAGGCCACGGGAAAAAACGTTGCCCGGGGCACGCTCAAACTGCTGTAACGGCCCAAAATCATACACGAAAATGCGCGGCTTCGGCCGCGCTTTTTGGATGTGCTGTGCAATTCAGTCAGAGATTCCTGTTGATCGTTTTCACGATTTCGGTGATTTCGATATCGCCGTTCACCAGAATTTCAACGATGGGCCTGTGCCCGTCCGGGTTTTCGCCGTTTGCCCAGTAGAGTTCGGCCATTTCCAGGTTTTTCTCCTCCCATACCGTTCCGTCAAAGCATTTATAGGCGTCCCCGAAAAAGCGGCTGCCGCTCACCGTAATCCGGGCGATTCCGTATGTGGGCCGCCCGAGGCGGACAAAGTAGTCCGCCCACTGCTTCGCTTCAGCGTATGTTTGAGAGACATACAGCGAAGCCAGGCGGGAGGGATAGTGGGGATACCGGGCTTTCCGAACCTTTTCCAGCGCCAATTCCCGGAGGGCTACGTCCACCTCGTGCGGCAGCTTCATATCTGCATATTTCTGCGGATTCCGGTAGATTTCATTGACCATGCAAAGCTGGGCATAAACCCGCTGCCAGACGCCGTTGGGATGCCTGTTGTCCAGCAGGATATGTTCCCCCGGCCGCTTGGGCCGGTCGGAAATGACATGATAGTATTCCATTTTCTTTCCCTTTCTGCGGAAGCTGACACTGGTGGGCACACGCGCTTACCGGCGTTTTCTTTCGTTATCTTTCGGTGCGCTTCGTAAAATCCGCTGGATGCTTTTTTCGGAAAGGGAATATTCCTCCGCCAGGGTTTTTACGCAGACGCCGCTTGCCCATTTTCGGCAAATCCTTGCGTTTCTGTCCCGATAGTATTGCCGCGTTTCGGTTTCGCTGCCCCAGGACTTCTTTTCCCGGCACGGAATATACAGGTTTTTGCCGCTCACGTATTGCTGAATTGCTTCCATCAGTTCTTTCGGCAGAATTTGGTCTGCCCGGATATAGCTCATGTAATCCTCCTCTTTCGGCGGGGATTCCTCTGAGCTTAAGAAAAATGTATTTTAAGCTCAGATTTCCTGAGCCATTCCGTATTTTCTCCGCATAAACAAACGCTCCTTTCGCTGGTTTCAGTTTATTCTATCCTGTTCAGCGCCGGATTGCAACCTTGTCTTTGCTTGCAAACAAAAGTGTTCCACAACAATATTCCGCTTCTTACACTTCGTCATCCGGGAAAATGTAAGGGCTGTCCTTGCTTCGCTGGGCGTATATTTTCTGAAGAAAAGACAGCAGCGCTTCTTTGGAAAACCTTTCCGGCATCCGGTGGCTGAGGTAGAATACCCGGGCGGGGAGATCGTTCATCGTTCGGATCAAGGCCTGCAGCTGCCCGGCGTTATAGGCGACGCGTCCGTCCTTTTGCATGGAATACGCCGCGTCTCCAAGAAAAGCATATTCCTGATAACACAGCCCCACGCAGCCCTTGGCGTGGCTGGAGGGCAGGGGAAAGAGGCGCACCCCGTCCGGGAAAAACATTTCCCGGGAAACGGCCTCACCCATGCCAAAGCGTTTGCAGGCGAAAGGCCCGGCATAGAGGGCGTCAAAGGTTATGCGGCCCAGGTTGCCCGCGTGATCGGCATGAAAATGGGAAAGGACGACCTGCCGCTTCCCGTGCAGCGCCTGAATGGCCGCCGCGCTTTCATCCGAACTGCCGACGTCATAGAGCCACAGCCCGTCTTCGCATCGGATCAGAACCGCCTCGGCAGACAGGGGCGATTCGCTGGCGGGCAGATAGGAAAGGAATTCCGTTATTGGCCGAAAGTGCCCTTCCGCCGGGCAGTTTCCGTGATCGGGCATGGCAAATTCCTCCTTTTTCCGAATTATAGAGCCGGGCCGCATCTGCTGTCAATGCCGATCCTGGAAATTTGAAGCGAAAAATGCAGGAATTTCAGGGGGCTGCGGCGAAAAAAACAGGCGAAATTTTCTGAAAGGAACGAAAAAACCCATGACGAAAAAACAAGGAATGATTCTGGCTGCCGTGCTGATTGTCATCGTGCTGTGCGCTGTCATCGCGGCGGTAGTAATCGGTCGCCATAAGGACGAAACGCCCGCCGCTACCGGCAGCATGGAACCCACCGATTGGGTGGAAATCACGGTGAAGGATTACGGCGTTATCCGGGCCGAGCTCTATGGCGGCGTTGCGCCGATTACAGTGACGAACTTTATGAAGCTGGTAGATGATGGCTTTTACAATGGCCTTACGTTTCACCGGATTATTTCCGGCTTCATGATTCAGGGCGGCGATCCCAATGGCAACGGCACGGGCGGCTCTTCCGAAAAAATCAAGGGCGAATTTTCCGCCAACGGCGTGGAAAACCCCATTGCCCATGAACGCGGCGTGCTGTCCATGGCCCGGGCAAGCGATCCTGACAGCGCCAGCTCCCAGTTCTTCATCATGCATGCCGCCGCGCCGCATCTGGACGGCCAGTACGCCGCCTTCGGGAAGGTCATCAGCGGCATGGAGGTTGTGGACGCCATTTGCGAAAAAACTCCCGTGCTGGACGGGAACGGCACCGTGGCTCCCGCCAATCAGCCGGTGATTGAAAGCATCGTCCGCATCGAAAAGCCGGTGGACTGACGAGAAAAGGCGCACGCATAGGGATTGACCGGAGGCGAACATATGATCAAGCCGGAACATCTGAAAAAAGGGGATACCGTGGCCATCGTGAGCCTGTCCGCGGGCACCATCGGGGAGCCCTGGGCCCTGCATAAGCTGCGCATTGCCAAGGAACGCCTGGAAAGGGATTACGGGTTGCGGGTAAAGGTGATGCTGAACGCCCTGCGGGGCATGGCGTATCTTCACGACCATCCGGAGGTTCGGGCGGCCGACCTGATGGCCGCCTTCCGGGACAGGGAAGTGAAGGCCATCCTCTGCGATACCGGCGGGGACGACACTGTGCGGCTGCTTCCCTACATTGACTTTGACGTGATCCGGGAAAACCCCAAGATTTTCACGGGCTTTTCGGACACCACCGCCAATCATTTCATGCTGTACCATGCGGGCCTCATATCCTATTACGGCCCCAGTGTGCTCAGCAATTTTTCGGAATACGGAAAAATCAATGATTACACCGCCGCCATGATCCGGGATACGTTCTTTGAGCCCAAGCCCACGCTGGAAATCCCTTCCTCCCCCTACTGGCGGGACGGCGAGGACGAACCCGTGGAATGGAAAGAGGAAAATATGCATACGCCCATTCCCTATCATCCGGAGGAACGGGGCTATGAGGTGATCCAGGGCCGGGGCGCGGCGGAAGGGGAGCTGCTGGGCGGCTGCCTGGATGTGTTCATCATGCTGATGGGCACAAAAATATGGCCCGCGCCGGAAGCGTGGGCCGAAAAAATCCTGTTTCTGGAAATGTGCGAGCTGACAGGGGACCAGACCACTTATTTCCTTCGCGGCCTGGCGGCCCAGGGGATTTTTGACCGGGTGCGGGGCGTGATTGTCGGCAAGCCCACCAATCGCAGCAATTATGAACCCTATAAAAAGGCGTTCCAAACCGTCGTTGGCGGGGAAGCGGGTCGGCCTGACCTGCCCATTCTCTACAACGTGAATTTCGGCCACTCAGAGCCCATCTGCGTGCTGCCCTACGGCGTCAGATGCCGTCTGGACGCGGATCGGAAAACGCTGACCCTGCTGGAACCCGCGACGTGCTGACGTTCAGTTCCCGGTACGTGTTCACGATCAGCAAAAGCGCAATCAGGAAGGTCAGCAAATCGGATACCGGCATGGAGTACAATACCCCGTCCAGGCCGAACCGAAGGGGCAGAAGCAGCGCGAAGCCCACGCCGAATACCACCTCCCGCACCATGGAAAGCAGGGTGGAGGCGGCGGCCTTGCCCATGGCCTGCAGGAAAATGAAGCAGGCCTTGTTGACGCAGGCGAAAATCACCATGCACAGGTACACCCGGAAGGCCTTCAGGGCAAAAGCGGTGTAATACGCGCTTTCGTTGGCCGCGCCGAAAACGGCGATGATCTGCCCGGGGAAAAATTCCACGATGAGGAAAGCCAAAAACCCCACGAACGCTTCCGCCGCCAGCAGCCGGGAAAACAGTGTTTTCACCCGTCCTTTCAGCCCCGCGCCCATATTGAAGCCTGCAATGGGAATGCATCCCGCCGCCATACCCACCACAATGGAAATGACGATCTGAAAAAATTTCATCACGATGCCCACCACGGCCATGGGAATCTGGGCGTACATTTCCTGGCCGAAAACGGGGTCCCGTGCCCCGTATTTCCGGATCATGTTGTTAATGGCCGCCATGGCCGCCACCAGGGAAATCTGGGATAAGAAGCTGGTGACCCCAAGGGCCAATGTGCGGCGCACAATGGGCCCCTGCAGGCGATAGTGCGCCCTTTCCGGCCGGATCAGTTTCATGTGCAGCAGATACCATCCCGCCAGCGCCGCCGTCACTACCTGGCCCAGCACGGTGGCCACTGCCGCGCCCATCATGCCCCAGTGGAAGCCGAAAATGAAGAGGGGGTCCAGCACCACATTCAGCAGCGCCCCCGCCAGGGTGGACGCCATGGCGAATTTCGGCGACCCGTCCGCCCGGATGACGGGGTTCATGGCCTGTCCGAACACGTAAAAGGGGATACCCAGGGTGATGTAGAAAAAATACTCCCGGGCATGGCCATAGGTTTCCCCGTTCACTGTGCCGCCGAACAGGGCGATGATGGGGTGCGCCAGCGCCAGGTACAGGGCGCAAAGCAAAAGGCCGCTGATGATCGAAAGCACCACCGCGTTGCCTGTGCTTATCCTGGCGCTCTCCGCGTCCTTTTTCCCAAGGCTCAGGCTCACGAAGGCGCAGCACCCGTCGCCGATCATCACGGCCACGGCCAGGGCAATCACCGTCAGGGGGAACACCACCGTGTTGGCCGCGTTGCCAAAGGAGCCCAAATAATCCGCGTTGGCAATGAAAATCTGATCCACGATATTGTACAGCGCGCCCACCAGCAGGGAAATCACGCAGGGGACGGCATAACGCCGCATGAGCCCGGGAATGGGCTCCGTCCCCAGAAACCGGTTTTCGTTCATGTTCATAACCACCTTTCAAACCGCAAAAAAATAACGCGCGGCACCCAACTGGATTTACGCACAGGGTGCCACACGTTATTTTTATTTTACCCCTTTCGATCGGAAAACGCAAAGGCAGTTTTGACCAAAAATGCGGGGTCGCGTTTTGGATGTTTTACGTGGAAGCAGATTCGCGGTAATACTGCGCCTGGGCGTTCCAGAGCTCGGCGTACTTTCCCTCCTTCGCCGTCAGTTCCTCGTGGCTGCCCCGCTGTACCACTTTGCCCTCGTGGAACACCAGAATGTCCCCGCAGAAGCGGCAGGAGGAAAGGCGGTGGCTGATGTAGATGGCCGTGTTTCCCGAAATCAGGTCGTTGAAGCGGCTGTATACGTCGGCCTCGGCCAGGGGGTCCAGGGCGGCGGTGGGCTCATCCAGAATGACGAAGGGGGCGGATTTGTAAAGGGTGCGGGCCAGGGCAAGTTTCTGGGCCTCGCCCCCCGAAACGTCCACGCCTTCCGGGCTGATGTTCTTGTAAAGCCAGGTTTCCGTCCCTTTCGGCCACTGGGAAAGCCGCTCCGCAAAGCCCGCTTTTTCCAGGCACGTTTCCACAAGCGCCTTGTCGTAATCCTCCTTCGCCGCCACGTTCTGGCCCAGGGGCCAGGCAAAGAGCCGGAAATCCTGAAACACCACGGAGAAGAGCTTCATGTATTCGTCCGTATCATATTCCCGGATACCCCGCCCGTTCAGGAGGATTTGCCCTTCGGTGGGGTCGTAGAGGCGGCAGAGGAGCTTGATGAAGGTGGTTTTGCCGCTGCCGTTCTGGCCCACCACCGCCAGGCGCTGCCCGGCCCGGATAGTCAGGTTCACGTCCCGGAGGGCGTAAGCTTCAGTGCCGGGATAACGGAAGGAAACGTGACGGAATTCGATGGTATCCTGCCCCGTCAGGGCCGTGCGGGCCGCGCCGTCCCGGTGTTCGGGCGCAAGGTCGAGAAATTCAAAGACGGGTCGGAGGAAGGCCGCATTGTTCCGCATATCGCCCCATTCGCCCGCCAGCCCCGAAATTCCGCCGGAGAGCTTCGTAATGGCGGCGATGTACTGGGTCACTTCACCTACGCCGAAAGCTCCCGCCCAGGCCTTCAGGCACACAAAGGCATAGGCCAGCAGCGTGAACAGCGCCGATACGGCGGCGGAGGCGGCGCGGCACAGCCCGACGGGACCCCGGGCCAGATGGGCGAAAGCGCCTTGGGAGCCAAAGGTTCCTTTCTTGTCACTGTTGTATTTGTCGCAGAGGCGGTCCTGCCGGTAAATGCGCATATCGGCGGCATACCTGGGCTCATAGCCCAGCCAGCCGTAAAAGCCGAACAGGCGGTTTCCCAGGTTATGATCTCCTGCCCGGCGGGCGAAATAACCGTCGGCCCGAACCGCGAGAGCGGGAGCCAGAAGCGTGACGGCCAGCATGAGCCCCGCCGCCGCCAGGGAGCACAAAGGATGATTGAGGAAAGAAAGGCTTCCCGCGTTCTCAGGCACACGGCTGGCAAAAAGGGTCGCGGTAAGGGTCAGGCCGCCAAGCAATGTGAAAACATAGGAAAGCACCCTTTCCATGTTCCGTATGACCCGGTCCAGGCCCCAGCCGCCGCCGTTCCTGTTCTGGCGGATGAGGGAAAGCAGGGCGTGGGTCCTGGGGTCATCCGCCTGGGCAAAGTCCAGTTCCAGCATTTTTTTCGCCAGCAGGTGGTGCACCTGAAAATACTGCCCGGCGCAGGCGGAATCCCGCCACTTTGTCAACAGGGCGCTTCCCAGGGAAATCAATGCTTCGGCAGCCAGCGTCACGACTGCCAGCAGAACCAGCGTACGGGCGTCCCGGTTCCCCGCCAGTTCCCCGATGATCCGGGCGGATAGGTAAATGCCTGCGTACGGGGTCAGGGCGGACCAGACGCTGAGCACCAGCCGCGAAGCCATGAGCGCCGGGAAATGCCGCCGCAGCAGCCGGAAGGCCCGCAGATTCAGGGAAAACGCTTCCCGCAGGGATACGTCTTTACGCTCCTTTTCCATCTTCCGCCGCCTCCTTCCGGTAATACTTGCTTTGCACTTCAAAGAGATTCGCGTAAACGCCGCCCTTTTTCAGCAGCTCTTCGTGGGTGCCCTCCTCGGCAATTTCGCCACGGTCGATGAGGATGATCCGGTCGCAGAACCGGGTGGAGGCCAGCCGGTGGGAAATGTATACGGAGGAGCGCCCCGCCGTCATGTCCCCGTATTTCCGGTACAGGTCGGCTTCGGCAATGGGGTCCAGGGCAGCGGTGGGCTCGTCCAGCAGGATGATGGGCGCATCCTTGTACAGCGCCCGGGCCAGCATGAGCCGCTGGGTTTCGCCGCCGGACAGTTCCACGGCGTCTTCGTACACCCGGCGGTTTAATTTGGTTTCATATTGTTCGGGCAGGGATTCCAGCTTTTCCCGCAGTCCGGCCTTTTCGGCGCAGTCCCGCAGCTT
>CANQKI010000012.1 GCA_947624355.1 uncultured Clostridia bacterium
CTATGCTAAAACAGATGTTTTATGATAATTACCGCACAATCAATCTCGCCTTCCACGAGGCGTTAAAAGATAAGGATCCCCAAAAGGTAAAATCCCTGGCATTGAAGCTTCATGCGCTTGTTCATCCCGCCTGCGTATCCGGCGGCAGCGAAAAAACCATGGCAGACTACGTTGTGGATTATATGCTTTCCGGCCACCAAAATGACCTGGTACCCAGGCAACCCTGGCCGACAGACCTCCACTACGCCGGTACTGACCGGGTCCCCTTGGTGTGGCAGCTCTGGCATACCACTCGAATAGAAGACCTGGTCAGCAATATCCTTTTGGCGAACCAGGATCAGATATTCAACGACAACTGGCAGAAGAAAATCGGTTCCCCTATAACCGACACAGGCAATGCCTTAGAAGCCGCGGAAGTGAGTCAATTTGGAAGAGCCATCCGGCCGGAAGCGTTTTGTGACTATATGAATGAAGTAGGAAAAAATACCCGGAAAATTATCGCGGAACTGAAAGAAGAAGAGCTTTTCGAAATGGTTCCTGAGGAATGGGTCATGCGGATTTATGAAGCAGGCGGCGTTACCCCCGACCTGCGTTCTGTGTGGCTGCTGGTATTCTGGGGCAGGCTCACCCGTGCCGGAATGCTGGAAACGCCTATGACAAACCATTACATGATGCACATTCCGCCTTGTCTTGATAACCTCCCGATCATATCTGCGTAATTTATCCTGTTTGGTCATCGAATGCGAAAATCGGAAGACCGCAATTTGATATTTCTTCTCATTGCCGACAGTGAACAAAATACAAAGAAGACAGACCGTTGGCGCACTCTCCCCCTCATGGAAAGGTTAACGGTCTGTCTTTTTTGTTATACTGTTTTATGATCGGGCGCCATTCTGCGCCGTTTTTTGCCGTCGTTCATTCATCGGTTTCAGCGCCCATGGCTTTGGCGGCATTGATGGCTTCTTCGTTATACTGCACATTGGCCTGTTCAATCCATTCGGTCATTGCGGCAGAAATGATGGCGTTCTTCTTATAGTCGGTTATGAAATTTTCAATCAAAGCTCGAATTTCATCCGTCATTTCTACATAGCCCTCCGGAATATCGCGCAGATAAAAGAGAATATGAATCCCGTTCGTGCCGATTACCGGATCGCTCACATCGCCGGGCTTTTGCATTTTTTCACTGAAAGCCCCGGCCGTAAAAGCAGGATCCCATAAAATGCTGTCCTGATGAACCGCGTAACCGTTTTCAAGATTGCTTTCCACCTGCATTCCCGGATCCGTGCCATACAGAGAAATAAGCGATTGGAAGGTTTCTCCCTGCTCCAGCTTATTGTAAATATCATCGATCATTTTCTGATGATTAGTCAACAGCGCGGCCCTGGCTGCCTCTACATCCTCAGCAGTAACAGGCGTCCCTGATGCTTCTTCGCCTTCCGCTGCGTTTTGCGCTTCTTCGAAAGATGCCTGAGCGGTCTGGTATGCATCCAGCAGCTCCTGGTCGGTATTCAGCAGAATGTGCAGAATCCCGCGGTAACCGCCGGGCTGATACCAAAACTCTGAACCGTAGTAATACTGACTAATTTCGTAGCTGGCAATATTATTGTCAATGACCTGCTTGTCCTGCTCGGCATACGTTTCAAATGTTTCACGGATTTCTTCTTCGGATGCGGAAATATCCTGTCCTTCAAACAGTTTTTCCTGCAGCCGGTCATAGCTGGCCGATTGGAGTAGCCAATCATAAAACGCATCGACGTCCACGTCATAGGCTTTATAATATGCTTCCGCATCCGCGCGAAACGCTTCCTCTTCTTCCGGCGTGAACTTATCCAAGCCCAATTCGCTGATTTGATGCTCAACCACGATCCGCTGCACCATGTATTCAATTGCGGTATCATAATCGTTCGTGTCTTCCACATAGTCTTGCGCGGCCATTTCATTGAGCAGCTGGTTGACCTCGGCCTTGGTAACCTCCTGTTCATACACGCTGAACAGTACAGTGTCATCCGCAACAGCCGCAGTCTCTTCCTGAGAGGCTTCCATTTCTTCTGGCACGCTATCCGGAGTTTCGGCATCCTCCGCCCAAGCAAACGTGCTCATCACCAGCAAAAGGGCCAGTGTCATCGCCAACAAACGGTGCAGCTTTTTCATAAGCAGTGTTCCTCTTTCTTTTCTGCCGACAATATGGGCAGTTAATTACATTTTTATTATCGCACAGGTTTGCGTTTGATGCAAGTGTTTTCAAAAAAATTTCAAATATGTTACATTTTCCGCAAAACCATATAAAAACCCGGCGTTTCAATGCCGGGTTGTAAAAACACAATTTGTTTTGCTTTATGATTCAGGCGGGAAACCATTGTCATAGAGCGCCATCAAGGTGGCAGGGCCTGCAGCACCGTCAATGTTCAGCCCCTTCACGCGCTGGAACGCGCGCACAGCACTTTCCGTACCTTCGCCGAAATAACCATCCACAACACCCGTATAGTACCCCTGATCCTTCAAGGCCTGCTGCAGCCTGGTGACAGGTGCGCCGTAATAACCGCGGCGGAGTGTAGCGTATCCCATGCCGGAGGGCGCCGTTGTTACCTGAACATAGGTGCCGCTGGGAAGCGGGGTGGCGGTACGATGAGGTGTAGCGGTGGGCCGTTTCGTGGCCACTGGACGCGGGGTAGCCGTGCGGGCTGCCTGGGAAGCCGTCCTGGCGTCCGTGGCGAAAAGTATTTCATATGTTCCGCTGCCAGCCACACCGTCGGCTTTTAAGCCATTATCCCGCTGGAATTTTTTCACGGCATCCTCGGTTCCCTGACCGAAATCGCCGTCAACATTTCCGCTGTAATATCCAAGCTTTTTAAGGCGAGACTGGAGCGCACGGACAACATCCCCTTCACTGCCGTTCCTCACGGAAAGCCCCGCAATTCCGGACGGAGCAGAAGAAGCCTTTTTGGCTGAAGACGAATACAGTTCTTTCAAAGTATCCGGCCCCGCGACGCCGTCCGAATAAGAGCAATGCCGATCCTGGAATGCAATCACAGCCGCTTCCGTACCGGCGCCATATTCGCCGTCCGCAGTTCCGGCAAGATAGCCAAGAGAAATCAGGCGCTGCTGCAATTGCCTAACCTGGTTGCCCGAATCGCCTTTACGCAGATAGGTATTGGCGGAATAGGCAGGCGTAGCGGTAGGGCGCGGCGTATTCGTGCGGCGCGGCGTAGGAGAAGCGGTGGGCCGTGCCGTCTGCCGGGCGGAAGCGAGCTTTTCAAGCGTCTGGGGGCCAACCTTCCCGTCCGCTTCCAGGCCGTACTGCTTTTGGAAAGCAATCACGGCGGCTTCGGTCGCATCGCCGAAGTCTCCGTCCACACTGCCCTTCAGGAAGCCAAGATCCTTCAGTTTGCGCTGCACTTCGCGCACAGCATCGCCCTTGGACCCTTTCTTCAGGGAGCCCTGAGGCGTGGGCGACGGGGTAGCGGTATTATTGGGGAGCGGCGTGAGCACTGTGGAGGGCGTCGATCCCGGAGGAACCGTGCCTGCCGCCGGGCCGACCGTGCCGCCCCAATTTCCCATCAGGCCACTCACTGTGCCCGTAGGAAGCGTTACCGTCGTTTGGCTCACACCCGGATCGTCCGTAATAACAGGCACGTCCGTAGGCGCATCCGTCGGTACGACGGGCGCCGTTGTATAAGTATTGCTGAGATCAGGAAAACCGGGAACGCCATTCCCGCCTGTCTGAATATCGGGCGTGACATAACATCCGCTCAATACCAGTGCCAGGGTGACCAGCATCAGGCAGCCAAGCAGCCATTTTAGCCCGCAGCGTTGTTTCATCGTGCAACCTTCCTTCCACTCCATGCAATCAGATTTTCTAAAGGACCATCCTATTCATATAGACGAAGAAGACCGTCATTTTGTTCCATTTTTCTCGGAAAAAATTTCAAAAAATGCGATCATCTCCAGCATAATGCCAGACACAGAATCCTTCATTCGCCGCAGAAGCGATATTTTCCTCCAAATCGTCAATATACAATGTTTTGGAGGGACACAGCGAAAAACGACGAATCAGCAGGCGAAATATGGCAGGATCGGGTTTCACAAGCTTTTCCCGTGCAGAAACCACGATACCGTCCATTTCCCGGAAAAATGCAAACCTTTCACACGTCAGCGTCAGTGAAGGCTCCGGAAAGTTGGTAAGACAATACAGACGTTTCCCCATACTTTTAAAATCCGGCAGCAGCCGGTACAGCGGCAAGGGGTCCAGCGTTTCGGGAAAACGATTCAGCAGACCTTCCACATATGACCATTCTTCCGGGCATCCAGCCTTTTTGGCAATGCGCCTTGAAATGGTTTCGTTGCTTTCCACGCCCAGGTCAAACTGGGGCCAAAGCCGGTCAGCGCCGCTGAACATAGCGTCATGAAGACGAGAACGATGACGTTCGGGCAACAGGCAGCTCACGCGGTGTCCATCGAATGAAAGCAAAACCTGACCGATATCAAATACGATCGCTTCCGCTTCCATCAGCCGTCGGTCCATGCCCTCTCGCCCCCACGCATATAGCATACCATAAATTCGGTCGAAATACAATCTCTTTCCGGGCGACACTTTTTGCAAACTTTGAAAAAATTTTTGCCAATCTACTTGACAAGACCCAAAAACGTGGTAGAATATCATTGAAGGTCAAAGAAAGTCTATATTCTTTCCTTCGAAAATGATTATCAAACCCGAAATGAGGGATGACGTATGTCCAACAATCAGTACACGCAAAAATCCACCGAGGCCATCCAGCTGGCCCAACGTATTGCTTCCGAACGCGGCCATCAGCAATTGGAACAGGCGCACCTGCTTCTCGCGCTTCTCACCATGCCGGACGGATTGATTCCCGGCCTGCTGCAAAAAATGGGCGTTTCAACGGAAGAAATGCAAAAATCCATAGAGGCAGAGCTGCAAAAGCTGCCCCAGGTTCGCGGCCTGTCGCGGGAGGAGGGAAAGGTCTACATTTCCGCCGATCTGGAAAAGGCCCTTCGCACCGCCGCCGACGAAGCGGCCCGAATGAAGGACGAATACATTTCGGTGGAGCACCTGTTCCTGGCAATTCTCAAATCGGCCGACAGAAGCCTTTCCCCCATTTTCAGGCAGCACGGCATCACGGAAAGCGCATTTCTGCAAGCGCTTTCTTCCGTGCGCGGCGCGGCGCGGGTCACCAGCGATAATCCCGAGGAAACTTACGACGCCCTTGCCAAATACGGCTCCGATCTGGTTGACCTGGCCCGGAAAGGCAAACTGGATCCTGTCATCGGCCGGGATCAGGAAATCCGCAACGTGATCCGGATCCTCAGCCGGAAAACAAAGAATAACCCCGTCCTCATCGGCGAACCAGGCGTTGGCAAAACGGCCATTGCCGAAGGGCTTGCCCTGCGTATTGTCCGGGGCGACGTGCCCGACAGCCTGAAGGACAGGTCCGTTTTCTCCCTGGATATGGGCGCGCTCATTGCGGGCGCAAAATTTCGGGGTGAATTTGAGGAACGCCTCAAGGCCGTGCTGGCTGAAATCAAAAAAAGTGAAGGGAAAATCCTGCTCTTTATCGATGAACTGCATACCATCGTTGGCGCGGGCAAAACCGAAGGCTCTATGGACGCGGGCAACCTGCTCAAGCCCATGCTGGCCCGTGGTGAGCTGCACTGCATCGGCGCTACCACCCTGGACGAATACCGCAAATATGTGGAAAAGGACGCCGCTCTGGAACGCCGCTTCCAGCCTGTCATGGTGGAAGAACCCACGGTGGAAGACACCATTTCCATCCTGCGCGGCCTGAAGGAACGCTATGAGGTATTCCACGGCGTGAAAATCCAGGACGGCGCGCTCATCGCCGCCGCCACATTGTCCAACCGCTATATTACCGATCGTTTTCTCCCCGACAAGGCCATTGACCTGGTGGACGAAGCCTGCGCCATGATCCGCACCGAAATGGACTCCATGCCCACCGAACTGGACGATATCCGCCGGAGCATCATGCAGCTTGAAATCGAAGAAGCGGCCCTGAAAAAGGAAACCGATCCCCTGTCCATGGAACGGTTGAACGCCATCCGGAAGGAACTTTCGGAAATGCGGGAGCAGTTCAATGAGATGAAAGCCCGCTGGGAAAACGAAAAAAACGACATCGGCAAAGTGCAGAAGCTGCGGGAGGAACTGGAGCAGGTCAATGCCCAGATTGAGCGTGCCGAACGCCAGTATGACCTGACCAAAGCTGCCGAACTGAAATACGGCCGTCTGCCCAAGCTGAAAGAAGAGCTTGCCGCCGCCGAACAGCTGTCCCCCGCCGGTACGACGCTGCTGCGGGACAAGGTGACCGAAGAAGAAATTTCCCGCATTGTTTCCCGCTGGACGGGTATTCCGGTCAGCAAGCTGATGGAAGGCGAGCGGGAAAAGCTGCTGCGCCTTCCGGACGAGCTGCACAAGCGCGTCATCGGCCAGGACGAGGCCGTGCAGTCCGTTTCGGAAGCTATTCTGCGTTCCCGCGCCGGCGTGGCGGATGAAAACCGGCCCATCGGCAGCTTCCTGTTCCTGGGTCCCACGGGCGTGGGCAAAACTGAGCTGGCCAAGGCGTTGGCAGAAGCCCTCTTTGACGACGAAAAGAACATCGTGCGCATTGACATGACAGAATATATGGAGAAGTTTTCCGTGTCCCGTCTGATCGGAGCGCCTCCGGGATATGTAGGCTATGAGGAGGGCGGCCAGCTCACCGAAGCCGTACGCCGTCACCCCTACTCCGTGGTGCTCTTTGACGAAATGGAAAAGGCGCATCCTGATGTGTTCAATATCCTGCTGCAGATTCTGGACGACGGCCGCGTGACGGACAGCCAGGGCCGCACGGTGGATTTCCGCAACACCATTCTCATCATGACCAGCAATCTGGGTTCTTCCCACATTCTGGAAGGCATCGGGCCGGACGGCACGCTGTCGCAATCGGCCAAGGACGAGGTACAGGCGCTGCTTAAAACCCAGTTCCGCCCCGAATTCCTCAACCGCATTGACGATACCGTCATTTTCACGCCTTTGACCCGCGACCAGGTTCGTTCCATTGTGGATCTGCTGCTGGAGCGGCTGCGGGGCCGCCTCAAGGAAAAGCAGCTGTCCCTGACGCTGACGCCCGCCGCCTTCGACCGGCTCATGGAGATCGGCTATGATCCCGTGTACGGCGCAAGGCCCATGAAGCGGGTGCTGCAAAGCAAGATTGAGACCCTTGTGGCGCGGAAACTCATCCAGGGCGATATCCTGCCCGGCCAAACCATCGAAATCGACGCCGGCTCCGACGGCCAGGATTTCGTTGCCGCGGTGAAATAACATCAAAAAAACGCACAGCCTGCAAAAGCAAGTTGTGCGTAATCGGAAAGATTGATCCGGTTTTGCGGGAACGGTATGATTCCGGTCACACCGTTCCCGCTTCTTTTTTTGCATTCAGAGCCTGACAGTATTCGTTTGCCAATTTCTGCATTTCGGAAACAATGTTTTTACGCCATGTGACTGTGCGCAGCATCAATTCACACGGAAACGCTGGGCATATTCCGCAAAACTTTGCATCATGCCGTTTTGCGCAAAGATAAATCGGGCACCCCTGCGACTGTTCCCATTCCTTACAATGTCCGTCTGATGCAATACACCCCTGGCAAAATCCTTCTGCTTTCTTTTTACAGCCAACACAGCTCTCGCCGCAGGGCGTAATCGTTCCAAAATCCATTCTGATCCTCCCCTTTACAATCTTAAAAGCTGCCGGCGTGTTTCCTTATTGTATTTTTCCGGAACATAACAAAACACGGCGCGCGGCAGAACCGCACGCCGGTTTATCAAGTGTTCTTCAGCGCTGCACGCGGCCGGACGCATTGCCCCCCGCCAGCGCCAGCACTTCCTGCTCGGAAGCGTGGTTGAAGTCAAACTCGATGGTCTGCTTGAGGCAGGACGCCGCCACGGCAAATTCGATAATCTGCTGGCAGTCCCCCGGCCACTTGCCCATGGCATGAATCAGGCCGCCGCCGAAGCTGTCGCCGCCGCCCACGCGGTCCACAATGTGGATCAGGTAATTCTTGGCAAAATAAGCGTCCTTGCCGTCGTAAAGCATGCCGCTCCAGTTGTTGTCGGACGCTGAAATGGAGCCGCGCAGCGTAATGGCCACATACTTGAACCCGAAACGCTCCTTGAGCTGCCGGGCAACGGATACGTAACCCTGTTTATCCAGCTTGCCGGAATTGATATCGGTGTTCTCTGCCGCAATGCCGAACACGTCCTTGGCGTCTTCTTCATTGGCAATGCAGACGTTGACGTAGGGCATCAATTGGCCCATGACCTGGCCCGCCTTTTCCCGGGTCCACAGCTTTCCGCGGTAATTGAGGTCGCAGGAGACCGTGATGCCCTTTTCGCGGCACACTTTCAGCGCGTCCAGGCAGATTTCCGGCAGCTCGCCGCCCAAAGCGGGAGTAATCCCGGTAAAATGGAACCACTCAGCCCCATCCAGAATCTTTTCCCAGTCGTAATCCTGCCGCTTGGACAGGGCGACGGAAGAACCGGCCCGGTCATAAATCACCTTGCTGCCCCGCTGGGAAGCACCTTTTTCGCAATAGTAAATGCCAAGGCGCGGGCCCTGACGCAGTATTTTGGAAGTATCCACACCGTACCGGCGCAGGGCGTTGACCGCGTTCTGACCGATCTCGTGGGCCGGCACAGCCGTCACAAAGGCCGCATCATCGCCGTAATTTTCCAGGGAAACGGCCACATTCGCCTCGCCGCCCGCGTAGGTGGCCTCGAAACGCTCGGCCTGCGCAAAGCGCAGATATCCTTCCGGATTCAGGCGCATCATGATTTCACCAAAGCATACCACTTTCATTCGTTACGCACCCCTTTGTTTATTCTTTTTGTTCTTTCAGGAATGGATAGCCATTGTCTATCACATTATGCTTTCGCCGAACGCATCGTTTTTTCCTGCCAAAATTTAATTTTTTCCCACGTATTCTGAATACTCAACGGTTATGTTCCCGCTTCTTTCCGCATACCCGTACTGCAGGAGGAAAGAAAATGCAAAAATTCAAAGGTCATCTGACAGCGGCGTTATTCGGCATTCTTGCGGGGGCTATGCTGGCCTATCCGCAGCAGGCAGCTGACGCGGCTCAGCAAGCGTTGACGCTTTGGGCACGAGCCGTGGTTCCCGTTCTGGGGCCCTTCATGGTATGCGCAGTGATGCTCTCAGGAAGGCTGGGAAGCAGTATTGCTCCGTGCGTGGTGACGGCCTGGTTATGCGGCTCTCCGGGAGGGGCAAAGATATTCCAGTCCTTTCGCCTGAGCCGAAAAAATGCCCTGCATTATGCCGCCGTGACGGGCACCATGAGCCCCATGTTTTTTCTGGGAACGGTATCCGGTTGGCTGGGAAATCCGGCAGCGGGTCTCATAATCTTTCTTTGCCATATTACCGGCGCTTTCATCACCGGCCTGTTTTTTCCGATGGACAAAACTGTCCATACGTCCAATCGTTGTTCCCCTGTATCCCTGTCTGCAGCGCTCCAAAGCTGTGCCCCTTCCCTGTGCGTGATTGCGTTGTGCATGATGATGGGGGCGGTTTCCGCCAGAATGGTACAGTGCGCCCTGCCCACGCTCCCCGATGCCGCTATGGCCGCGCTACAATGCATTTTGGAAGTGACAGCCGGTGCGCACGCGCTCCTGTCCCTCCGTCCGCCCTTTCTTATGCCGCTTCTTTGCGCTGCATGTTCGTTTTCGGGGCTGTCCATTCTGCTGCAAAACGCCGTCTGCTGGCGGGAAAGTGGATTGACCCCTGCAAATCTCGTGCCCATCCGGCTGATACATGCTGTCATTTCAGGCATTCTCTGCCTGCTGCTGACCCTTCTTTTGCCGCATATCGCCGCTTGTGCTTTTTCGGGTTTTGGGATATAATAGAGTTATCCTGATTACGGTGCGGAAGGAGCGATCATTTCATGGATAACAACGAAGAAGTTGACATCATTGAGCTGGAAAACGAGGACGGCGAAACCCTGCGCCTGTGTGTGGAGCGTTACTTCTTCTACAACGGCGATGAGTACGTGCTTCTCAGCGACGATTGCGGAGACGGTGATCACGACGAAATTTCCCATTATGTGATGAAGATTCAACCCATCGAAGGCGAAGACGGCGAGGACATGGAAGAATTCGTGCCCGTGGACGAAGACCTGATGGACCAGCTCATCCAGGTGGTGGAAACCACGTTTGAGGAAGACGAGGATTGATTCCTTTTCCGTTCCATGAATGAGACGCTGCAGCAAAAGCTGCGCCTGCTGCCAGATTCTCCCGGCTGCTACCAAATGAAGGAAAACGGGAAAATCATTTATGTAGGCAAGGCCGTAAACCTGAAAAACCGTGTGCGGAGCTATTTTCATGGCCGCGACCACACCCCCAAGGTGGCGGCCATGGTTTCGCATATCGACGATTTCGATATTATCCTGTGCCGCACCAATCTGGAAGCGCTCATTCTGGAATGCAACCTTATTAAGCTCTACCGCCCCTATTACAATATTCTGCTCAAGGACGACAAGCATTATCCCTACATCCGCCTGAACCCGCACGAACCTTTCCCCCGGGTGTATCTTGCCCGGTGCCAGGCACCGCAGGATAAGGCCCGGTATTTCGGCCCCTATATCGGCGCCACCGCCGTGCGGGATGTGCTGGATACCCTGCGCAAGCTTTTTCCCCTACGGACATGCAATCTGCAGTTTCCACTCAAAGCCCCCAAGCGCCCCTGCGTGAATTATGAAATCGGGCGCTGCCTGGGGCCTTGCGGAGGGAAATGCACGGAAGCGGAATATCAGGCTGTGGTTGAGCGGGTATTATCCTTTCTGAGCGGGAAATATCAGGATGTCACGGCCGGCATCCGCGCCGATATGCTGGCCGCGTCCAATGCGCTGCAATATGAAAAAGCTGCCAGGCTTCGGGATCAGCTGCGGGATATCGAAGGGCTGATGCAGCGCCAGCAGGCAATCCAGACAAGCGGCGCGGAGCAGGATGTATTTGCCCTGTGTCAGGATGGGCTGGACGGCATGGCGCAGGTGCTGTATATCCGCGCGGGCAAGATGGTCGGAGGCGACAGTTTTCCCCTGCCAGGCGAAGGACAGGAGGACCCGGGCGAAGTGCTTTTCGATTTCATCCTGCAGTATTATGACGAACGGCAGCCCGCACGGGAAGTACTGTGCCCCTCCTTGCCTGGGGAAATTGCCGAGGATCTGGAGGCATGGCTGCGGCAGAAACGGGGCGGCGCATGCACCCTGGCCATTCCGCAGCGGGGCGACAAGCGGGCGCTCACCCTGCTGGCGGAGAAAAACGCCCGGGACGCGCTGGAAAAGCGCAACGCCAAAAAACAGGTGCAATACGAGCGCACGGTAGGGGCCGTGGAGGCTTTGGCCCAGGCACTGGGGCTGGAAAATGTTCCCCACCGTATAGAGGGCTACGATATCAGCAATACTCAGGGCATCCTCTCTGTGGCTTCCATGGTGGTGTTTCTGGACGGCGCGCCTGCGCCCAAGGAATACCGCCACTACCGCATCAAAACGGTGGAAGGAGCAAATGATTTTGCCTCCATGAATGAGGTGCTTTCCCGCCGCTTCCGCCGGGCTATAAGCGATGATCCGAACGAAAGGTGGCCCATGCCGGATCTGGTGCTCATCGACGGCGGCCCGGAACAGCTTGCTTTTGCGCGGAAGGCCATGCTGGATACAGGAGCGGACGTTCCCATGTTCGGTCTTGCCAAACGGCTGGAGGAAATCTACCTTCCGAACCGGGAAGAACCCATTTTGCTGGATCATCACACCCCTGCCCTGCACCTTATCCAGCGGATCCGCGACGAGGCGCACCGCTTTGCCATCACCCATCACCGGGGGCTGCGGGAAAAGCAGAGCGTGCACAGCGTGCTGGAAAATATTCCCGGCATTGGGCCCAACCGCCGCCGGGCGCTTTTGCAATACTTCAAATCTGTCAAAGCTATCCGGGAAGCGACAGTTGAAGAATTGCAGCAACCCTCCGGCATGACGCAAAAAGCGGCGGAAGCCGTCTATCATTGGGCCCATCCGGCGGAGGACGTTCCCGCCACACAGGAAAGCAATTAAAACCATTCACATGAGAAAGGAAGAAAACATTTTGAGTACATCAAGGTTTGCATTATTTGTCGACTTGGAAAACTGCGGGGCCAAGGTGGCCACGCTGAACAATATTCTGGAAAAGGTCAAGATTCGCGGGGATATCCTGCTGGGCAAGGTATATGGGTATACCGACCGGTTCAGCGACCTCAAGGAAATTCTATTATCCAATACATTCACGGTCGTTCCCTCCCTGCGCCACGGCATCGCCCAGAAAAACAATGCCGATATCCTGCTGGTACTGGACGCGCTGGAGGTAGCGTATACGAATCCCCTGATCGATTCCTTTTGCATCGTATCCGGCGACAGCGATTACACGCCCCTCGTCGGCAGGCTCAAGAGCATGGGCAAGTTTGTGCTGGGCATCAGCCGAAGCGAGGTTGCCAGTTCCATATTCATCAATGCCTGCAATGAATTCCAGTTTCTGGAGACCGTTTCTTCCGTCAGCAGGGACAAGCGGAGCAGGCAGAAGCAAAGCAAAGACGAACCGCTGGACGACGCCGGGCTCAACAAGCTGCTGGAGGGTATCCTGTCTGAACAGACGGACGAGGATGAAATGTATGCAAGTGAGCTGAAGGGCGTATTGCTTCGGCTTCGTCCCGATTTTAATGAGAAAGCCTTCGGCTGCGCCTCCTTTGGCAGACTGCTGAACAAGCTGGCTACAAAGTTCGGCACCATCCGGGTAAAGAACGACAATTACAACGTGCTGGTATCCCTCAACGCAGATACGCCGGAGGACAGCAAAAAGCAGTTAAATCAGGAAAACTGGCGCACCGCATTCTCCGAGCAGCTGCAGCATTATAAGGACGACGGGTTCGAACGCATCAATCCATCCATCCTCAAAGCCGACATTCAGGCCGCCTATCCTGATTTTTCTGAGCGCACCATCGGCTTCAAGCGTTTTTCCGACGTGCTCAAGCAAATGGAAAAGGACGGTCTTTTGCAATTGGAAATGGATGACCAGAAAAATATGCTGGTTAAAATGCTGTAAAAATACAGACGCAAAGGAGGTCAAGCCCATGCCGCATCCAACCTATTCCGTCATCGTTCCCTGTTATAACGAAGAAGCCGTGCTTCACGAAACCCATAAGCGGCTGACAAATGTGCTTTCCCAAATGGACGGGCCCTATGAAATCGTGTATGTCAATGATGGTTCCAGGGACAAGACGCCCGATATTCTGCGGGAATTGGCTGAAAACGATCCTCACGTCCGCGCACTGATGTTTGCGAGAAACGCCGGACATCAGATGGCCGTCACCGCCGGGCTGGACTACGCCTGCGGGGACGCCATCGTTATTATCGACGCGGATTTGCAGGATCCTCCCGAAGTAATTCCCGAAATGGCCGCCAAATGGCGGAACGGCGCGCAGGTCGTGTACGGCCAGCGCAGAAAACGGGAAGGCGAAACAGCCTTTAAGAAGTTTACAGCCAGCGCATACTATAAGATTCTTTCTTGGCTGACCGACGGTTTTGCGCCACGGGATACAGGAGATTTTCGTCTGGTGGATAAAAAGGCCGCCGATGTAGTGCGCGGCATGCCCGAACACGCCCGCTACCTTCGCGGCATGTTCGCCTGGGTCGGCTTCCGGCAGGAACCTGTGCTTTTTGACCGGGATAAACGCTTTGCCGGGGAAACCCATTATCCCTTCAAAAAAATGTTCAAATTTGCCATGGACGGCATCCTGTCCTTCTCCTTTAAACCCCTGAAATTCATTACGTGGCTGGGTGCCCTGGGCATCCTGGCCAGCGGCGTAACACTGCTCGTCCTGCTGATTCTGCTTTGCTGCGGCGTGCCGGGCGGCCTGTGGTGGCTAGCCATGCTGATGATGGGCTGCACGGGGGCGGTGCTCTGCGCCCTTGGCGTGACGGGCGAATATATCGCCAGGATTTATGATGAGGTCCGCGGCAGGCCGCTCTATATTGTAGCAGACGCCATCGGGTTTGAATCCGAAGAAGAATAACCGGTTTTCCCGGAGAAAGGAAGTACCGCCGATGTTTGATTTTCCGGAATACGCCCAGAAGCTGAAGGAAAAGGCCCTGGATATGGGCGCAGCCAGCGCCACACTGTTTGAAATATCCGATATCTGCTTTGACAGCCGGGTGCTGCTCAAATGCATGTTCGGCTGCGAGGATTGGGGCAAGGGGCTCACCTGCCCGTCCCGGCCCAATAACCCCTCCATGGCCGAATATAAGGAAATGCTGAGCCGTTACCAGTGGGGCGTCATCATCGGCGGCCCCAACAAGCATGTCACGCAAAAAGTGAGCCTGGCCCTGGAAAGCATGGCGTTCCATGACGGATACTATTTCGCTTTTTCCATGAGCGACTGCGGCCTGTGCGAAAAATGCGCCGGGTATACCACCGGCGAATGCCGCCACAAGAAAATGGCCCGCCCCGCTTTCCACAGTGTGGGCATCGACGTATTCAAAACCGTGCGGCAGTTTGACCTGCCTATTCAGACGCTTTCCGATCCGGAGCACGAGGAGCAGCACTGGTACGCCGCAGTGTTTGTGGAATAAAACAGGAACACAAAAAAGCCGCTTTGCTTTTGATGAGCAAAGCGGTTTTTGATATATGCGATCAATCTTTGTTTTCGACCTCGGTTTTCTCCACCGGGCGCAGTTCGATTTCCTGCACATGGCGCTCGTCTGCCTTTAGTACGAGGATTTCCCAATCGCCGCAGGGAATCCTGTCCCCCGCTTTTGGAATGCGTTCGGCCACCTCCATCACCCAGCCACCCACCGTGCTGGCCTCCGCGCCGCTGCCAAGGTTAAACCTTTCTTCCAGTTCCTCCACCGGCGCGGTGCCCAGGATTCGCCAGGATTCATCGGGATTCTGCTGGAATTCCACTTCAATTTCGTCGTGCTCATCCCAGATTTCTCCCACCAGTTCTTCCAAAATATCTTCCATGGTCACAATGCCCAGCGTGCCCCCGTATTCATCTGTCACTACAGCCAGCTGGGATTTGGTGTGCTGCAGCAATTGCAAAAGCGCGCTGATTTTGAGGGTTTCCGGGACAAATACGGGGGCTTTCATAATTTCTCTGATGGTCGCTTCGCCTGAACGCATCTTTCGATAGAAGTCCTTCTGGTGCACCACGCCCACGATGTGGTCCAGCGTTTCTTCATAAACAGGCAGACGGGAATAACCGCTTTCCTCAAAGATTTCCGCCGCTTCCTTGAACGTGGCATCAACGGGAATTCCCTCCACCCGCACCCGGGGTGTCAGGATATCCGCTACGTCCAGATCGCGGAATTCAATGGCCGATTTCAGCAAATCGCTCTCCTGGGCGTTCATGCCGCCGTCCTGCTCCACTTCTTCTACCAGGGTCAGAAGCTCGTCCTGAGTCAGGCGCCTGTCGTCTTTCACCTTGAACATTTTGGAAAGAAGGATTTTCCATTTGGAAAAAAGCCAGTTGATCGGATGCAGCACCGTAACCAATACGCCAATAACAGGCGTAACCCGCATGGCAAAAGATTCCGGAGCTTCTTTTGCCAGGCTCTTGGGCGAAACCTCGCCGAAAATCAGCACCATAACGGTGATGACCGCCGTGGAAAGGGACACGCCTGCATTACCAATCAAATGTACAAAGAATACCGTGCCGATGGAAGCCAAGGCAATATTCACAATATTGTTGCCAATCAAAATGGTTGAAAGCAGATCGTCGTATCTTTCTTCCAGCGCCAGTGTTTTTTCGGCCCGCTTGCTGCCATGATCCGCAAGGCTTTTCAGACGTGTGCGGTTCAGAGAAGAAAAAGCCGTTTCGGTGGCCGAAAAAAATCCCGACAAGGCCACCAATACCAACATACTCACAATCTGCAGGATCGCGCCGCTGCCCATAATAACAAATCTTCCTCCTTAAGAACACAAAAAGACATACGCACCGCCATTTTCATGGCGTGGTATGCCGGGATCGTTTCTCTATCATTCTACTGGGATAATCACCGTCGTTTATGGCACAGCTACTGCCATAATCGCCCTCCATGAGGCGACCACACTCCTCTCATGTATTACGGCAAATAGTTTACCATAGATATTCACCGCTGTCAAACATGCTGTGAAAAATCTTCAAAATTTGCTTTTGATCTGGCAAATTTCTCATTATTTTGCAAATTTTTGCGTGCAAAATGTTTAATTGTGTATGAAAATGAAAACATTTGCACAAGCATTGACTTTCCAATTTGTCCAGATTATAATAAAAATGTTTACTGTTGAATAACAAACACTTAAAATCAGTTTTCTGGAGGCAGCATGGGAAAGTATTTCGGCACAGACGGCTTTCGGGGAGAAGCAAACGTAGGCTTAACGGTGGATCATGCGTTTCAGGTTGGTCGCTATATCGGCTACTATTACGGCCGTGGTCACAAGGGAAAAATCGTCATCGGAAAGGACACACGCCTGTCCAGCTATATGTTTGAATACGCCCTTTCCGCCGGGCTCACCGCGTCCGGTGCGGACGTATATCTTCTCCACGTAACCACGACGCCTTCCGTCGCCTATGTGACGAAAACCGATGGGTTTGACTGCGGCATCATGATTTCCGCCAGCCATAATCCCTATTATGATAACGGCATTAAACTGATCAACGGCAACGGCGAAAAAATGGCCGACGAGGTAACCAACCAGATTGAAAAATATCTGGATGGTCAGCTTCCCGTTGTTCCCTATGCCACCCGGGAACATATCGGCCGCACGGTGGACTACGCCGCCGGGCGAAACCGCTATATCGGTTATTTGATTTCTCTGGCCACTCATTCCTATAAAGGCGTTAAGGTGGGGCTGGACTGCTCCAACGGCAGCACCTGGATGATTGCAAAATCAGTGTTTGAGGCATTGGGCGCCGAAGTTTCCGTAATCAACAATACGCCAAGCGGCACCAATATCAACCTGGATTGCGGTTCCACCCATATCAAAGGGCTTCAGGAATTTGTAAAAGAGAAGAAGCTGGATGTGGGGTTTGCTTTTGACGGGGATGCTGATCGCTGTCTGGCCGTGGATGAAAACGGCAACCTGATTAACGGCGACCTGATCCTTTACATCTATGGCACCTATATGAAAAAACGTGATATGCTCACTACCAACACCATTGTATCTACCGTCATGAGCAACATGGGGTTGGGAAAGGCCTTGGAAGCAGCCGGCATCGACTGGATACAAACCCAGGTTGGCGATCGGTTCGTCTATGAAACCATGCGCGCCGGCGGCCATCTGTTGGGGGGCGAGGAAAGCGGCCATATCATTTTCAGCAAATATGCCACCACCGGCGACGGCATGCTGACGGCCATCAAACTAATGCAGGCCATGCTGGATCAAAAGCAGCCCCTGTCCAAGCTGGCCGAGCCTGTAACGATTTATCCTCAGCTGCTCAAAAACATACAGGTAACCGATAAAGACGCCGCCATGAATGCCCCTTCCGTGCTCAAAGCGAAGGAAGAAGCCGAAGAAATGCTGCAGGGCGACGGGCGCGTATTACTCCGGAAGAGCGGAACGGAGCCGTTGATTCGTGTTATGGTGGAAGCGCCCGATAAAAAGCTTTGCGAAAAATGTGTGGATCACATTGCGGACGCCATCCAGGCCCTGCAGCCCGGCAAGTGAGGAAAAATTATGTTGAAAACCAGCGAACTATTTGATCTGACGCATACCCTCGCTCTCCCCTTGCTGAAGGGAACCACTTATCCGTGGGAAGCCCTGGATGGGATTTCGGAATTCATCCGGAATTTGGGCAAAGCGCTCTCTCCCGATGAGTACGATCACCCAAAGGATGACGTGTGGATTGCCAAAGACGCCACGGTATACCCCACGGCTTTCATTGGCGCACCCTGCATCATCGGCCACAAGACCGAAGTGCGTCATTGCGCTTTTATCCGCGGCAGTGCGTTGATTGGGGACAATGCCGTAATCGGAAATTCCACAGAGCTGAAAAACTGTATCCTCTTTGACGGCGTACAGGTGCCCCATTACAATTATGTGGGCGATTCCATTCTGGGGTATAAAAGCCACTTGGGCGCAGGCGCCGTCACCTCCAATGTGAAAAGCGATAAAACCCCCGTTTCCGTTCGAAACGGCGGCGAAATTCTTTCGACCGGGCGAAAAAAAATGGGTGCAATGGTGGGCGACGGTGTCGAAGTGGGCTGCAACAGCGTGCTTAATCCCGGCACGATACTCGGGCGTGGAGCACGCGTGTATCCCCTTTCCCGTGTGCGGGGTACAGTGCCTGAAAAACATATTTTCAAGGATGCGGATCATATCGTGCCGCTCAAAGAAAAATAAAGCAGAAGAAATGCAGCAAAAATGAGGGCTGAGCGGAAAAATCCGTTCAGCCTTCATTATCGTATTACCGGTTTTGAACATAACCCAGTGTTTTGAGATCCTCTTGGGAATCCCGCCATCCCGGGCGCACCTTCACCCACAATTGAAGGTTGACGTGCATTCCCAGCAGGCTTTCAATGTCCGCGCGCGCCTCAGCGCCGATCTTCTGCAGCATCGCGCCTTTTTTCCCGATAATGATGCCCTTATGCGATTCTTTTTCGCAGTAAATCGTTGCGTCGATTTCCATGAAATGATCGTTTTCCTTTTTCATGGCCATCATTTCCACGCCAATGCCGTGGGGCACCTCATCCCGCAGGCTGCGCAGGGCCTTCTCCCGGATAAGCTCGGCGCAGATATCCCGTTCGGGCTGATCGGTGAGCATATCGTCGGGGAAGTACTTAGGCCCAACGGGCAGATGCGCCGCCAGTTCCGCTTTCAGCTGCTCCACGCCATCTCCCGTCTTCGCACTGACCGGAATAATGCCGTCATAACCCGCATCCTTGAAGGAATCAATGATTTTCAGCAGATTTTGAGGCTCCACCAGATCGATTTTATTGAGTGCCAACAGCTTGTACACCTTTTTCCGGCTCATATCTGCCACAATCTGCCGGTCGTGCGGGCCAATCGCCGTCACATCCACCAGCACCAGCAGGGCATCGATCCCTTCCATGGCTTCCTCGATAGACTGCACCATGAATTCGCCCAGCTTGGTACGGGGGGTATGGATGCCGGGCGTATCCACAAACACCATCTGATAGTGCTCGCCGCCCATTACCCCCATGATCCTGTTTCGCGTCGTCTGGGGACGGCTGCTGACAATGGCTACTTTTTCGCCAACCAAAGTATTCAGCAAGGTAGACTTGCCCACATTCGGCCTCCCCACAATGGCCGTAAACCCGGAACGAAATGCCGTATCTTCTTTCATGGGTTATTCCTTTCCAAGAAATTCCAGCGTCCCCATCTTGGGGCCAAAACCGTGCGGCAGCAATTCGTAAAGAAATGCTTCCTCCCGTTGATCCTGCCAGGCCACAATGACCCGGAGATCCGGGGCAAACTCGTTTAATGCCTGGCGGCAGATGCCGCAGGGCCAGGCCATGGCCTTTTCAGCAGTAACGGCAATGGCTGTAAATTCCCTTTCTCCCTCGCTGACAGCCTTGAAAAGGGCAGTACGTTCGGCGCAATTAGTCGCGCCATAGGAAGCGTTTTCAATGTTGCAGCCCTTATATACCTTTCCGTCTTTGCAAAGAAGTGCTGCCCCTACTTTGAAATGGGAATAGGGCGAATAGGAAAGCTGCATAGCCTCTTTGGCCATCTCAACCAGTTCGTCGTCCGTCACCCGTGCAATGCCGGCATTGTTCAGCGCTTGTTCTTCCATGATACGCATCCTCCTTTTGTCTTCGTCGTTCATATGGTCATACCCCATCAAATGAAAGAGAGAGTGAACAACCAGATAGGCCAATTCCCGCTGCAAACTGTGCCCGTATTCCCGGGATTGCTCCTGGGCCCTTTGCAGCGAAATGACCACATCTCCCAGAAATGCATCGCCCGTCTCGTCTATTTCCCGTCCAAGTTTTTCAGCGCATTGACCAAGCGTTTTTTGGGGAGTGCACTGAATGGAAGGAAAAGAAAGCACATCCGTTTCCCGATCAATTCCCCGAAATTGCCGGTTATACGTGCGGATTACCGCGTCATCTGTCAAAAGTACGTGAGCGTACACAGGCCGCGCAATTCCTTCCAAGCGCACGCACATTTGCGCTGCCCTTTCGAGCAATTCCTCTGCCCCGGGTATTTTTTCTTTTTTCCATTCAACTTCAAGCCTGATGCTCATTTTCTTTCGGAATATCCTTTTCTGTCGATTCGGTATTATCTTCAGAAAGATTGTCGTCTGCTGCAGCGGAAACAGTCTGCGCGCCCTCTTCAGCCGTCTCTTCCTCCATGTTGGAAGAAAAAGTGTCAAACGCTATCAAATCTTCCACAGGAACCGGGCCAATGGCGGCCGGCGGCGCAATCTCCACCAGATTTACAGGCGTCTCAGGTACATCCACCCGAAGCTCTTCACTTTCTCTCTGTTCTTCCAGAGGAAGCTGATCTATCGATTCGGATGAAATTCCGGCAGAAGGCACTGTCTGAACAGGTTCGGACGCGGCAACCGCTTCTGCCTTTGCCGCTGCCTGCTTCGCCTCCTCCTGAAAACGTTTAGCCTGAGCCATGTCCTTTTCCATATCCGGATACTCAATCCGTTCATGGAATACGCCATTCAATACCTGCGTCACGGCTGCGCCAATTTTATCGATATCCCGTAAGGTTAACGGGCTGTCGCTCAGCTGCCCGTCCTCCAGTTTTCCACGCACAAGTTTTACAATAAAATCATCAATGCTTTCCTTTGTTGGGTTCTTCATCGTGCGAACAGCCGCTTCAATGGTATCGCACAGAAGCACAATAGCCCCTTCTTTGGTGCGCGGGGGATGCGAATCATACCGGAAAGCGTTAATATCCACCGGTTTTCCTTCCGCCATCTGCAACGCCTTGTGGTAAAAAAACATTACAGGCGCATCGCCGTGGTGCTCCGCAATGATGTTAATCACTGCCTGAGGCAGCCGGTAGGCCTTCGCGATTGCAACGCCGTCCCGGGTATGCGCAGTCAGAATCGCGGCGGATACGTATGGATCGGTTCTGTCGTGAGCATTGTCATCCGCCGGTTGATTTTCCTTGAAGTACTGGGGTCTTTTCAGCTTTCCAATATCATGGTAATAGCCGCCCACACGGGCCAGCAGCGGATCGGCGTGTACCGCTTCTGCCGCTGCTTCTGCCAGATTGGCCACAATAATGGAATGGTGATAAGTGCCCGGCGCTTCCAGCAGCAGTCTGCGCATCAGCGGTCGGTTGGGATTACTGAGTTCAAGCAGTTTCATTGGTGTGGGAAGGTTAAAAACCGTTTCAAACAAAGGCTGGAACGCAATGCACAGCAGCATACCGATCACACTGCCGCCCGCCAGCCAGGCGCAGTCAATCAATGTGTCCGTCAATTCCAGAGACGTCATCACGCCAAGTGCAAAAGCAATCATAAAATTTGCGGCGCATCCAATGACCCCGGCCAGTACAACACGGTTTCTGGTTGCCCTGTTGCCGAGAAACAGCACCGAGACAGTGCCGGAGACAAGGCCGGAAACAATCAGGGTAACCATCTGTTCGCCGTACACTTCGCTGCCGCCTGCCGCCAAAGAAGCCACCAGCAGCGTGACCGCCGCGTTCACAATCAGCCCTGTTCTTCTGCCAAGCAGCGCCGTAATCAGCAGCGGGCACAGCAGCATCGGCGCAAGATAAACGTTCACCAATCTGGCCACAATGCTGAATGCCAGCGTCAAAAAAACAATAATCAACAGAATCAATATCCGGCTCGTATCTTCAATATTGCAGTTTTCCACGTTGAGCGCTGCCAGCATAATCAGCATCGTTAAGAGGATCAGTACCGCCGCGCCAAGATACGTGGGCATATCCACGTCGGCATCTGCCAGCAGACCTAGAGTAGAAAGCATAGCCAGCTGGTTCTGCGTAATGCGTCCTTCGCCTTTGACAACGATATTCTGTCCCTGTTTATAAATCACAGGTTCAACCGCCTCCCGGGCGGCTTCCCGTGCCTTATCGGTTGCTTCCTGATCAATAAGCATGTTGGGTTGAATACAGGCAGTAAGGATTGGGCTCGCCAAATACTGCCCAAACCGGAGGGATATCCGGTAATCCACGATCTGACGAATGCTTGTAACGGCATTCGCCGTCTGCCCTTCGATAACGCGGCCCTGCATGGTGCTTTGCAGCGCCGTATACAGCAGGCTGTAGGCGTCATCCAGTTCTTCAGACGTGCTGTTCAGCAAAGCTGTCAGCTGATAATCCCGCAGGGTGATAGACGTAAGTATATCCTTGGCATATTGCAGTTCTTCCTTGGAATACGCCCGATTTGCGGATTGATTCGGGAGGGTCTGCCCATACTGATGCACCAAACGAAGCTGCGCAAAAATTGCGTCAAAGTCCGCCATTACCTTTTCCGTAACGCCGTCCTGATAAAGATAAGTGGGCGTCACGGCGGCCGCGGCCTGATTCCGGCGAACCTCTGTGGCAATGGTATCCTCTACGTCCTTTGTGGCGCGAATGGTGCTGTTTGGCACCATGCCCACCTGCACATCATACCTGACAGGCACGATGGCCGCTTCGAAAAGCGCGGCAATCAAAACAATCCCGACGATGATGACGGCCAGGCGCACCGCACCTCTGGAACGAAAAAAACTTCTCAGGCGCTGTAAGCCTGTCATAAATTCGTTTTTTCCCTTTTCCCCTCGTTTCATAAATCTTTTCCTTCCTGTGCTTCATAATCCGCATACGCCCGCACAATCTTTTGCACCAGCTCATGGCGCACCACGTCTTTTGCCGTCAGTTCCACAATCCTGATTCCCGGTACGTTCCGCAGGACTTCCATCGCCTCCACCAGGCCGCTTTTTTTGCCTTTTTGCAAATCAATCTGAGAGATATCCCCGGTCACAATGCAGCGTGAACCCGTACCGAGGCGCGTCAAAAACATTTTCATCTGTTCGGGCGTTGTGTTCTGCGCCTCGTCCAGAATAATGAAAGCATCACTGAGGGTGCGGCCGCGCATAAATGCCAGGGGCGCCACTTCCAGCGTACCGCGCTCCACCAAACGCTGATAGCTTTCCAAACCCATAATCTCATACAGCGCATCATAAAGTGGCCGCAGATAAGGATCGACCTTCTGGGACATATCTCCGGGCAAAAAGCCCAGTTTTTCCCCAGCTTCCACGGCAGGCCGGGTCAGCACAATGCGTTCCACTTCCTTGTTGCGCATGGCCACGACAGCCATTGCCATAGCAAGATATGTCTTCCCGGTGCCGGCGGGACCAACCGCCAGCGTCAGTTCATTTTCGCGCACGGAAGCGACATAGGCTTTCTGCCCCAATGTTTTGCACTGGATACGCCGGCCGCGGTACGTAATGGCCACCACGTCGCCCATAATCTCTTCCATCTCATCCAGGCGGCCTTCCCTGGCCAGCGCCGCGGCGTAACGAATACGGGAAGGGTCAATCATTTCACCCTTGCGGAGCATGTCAATAAGCTTGCCCACCACCCGCTCAGCCAGGGCAATATTCTCTCCAGCGCCCTTGAAAATCAGCTCGTTCTGGCGCAGGGCGGCGCTCACTTCCAATTCCTGCTCCAGCACGGCCATGTTTCTGTCGTTCATGCCGAAAAGCGCCAGATAGGCTTCCATACTTTCAAGCGATAGCTGCAAAAAGAACTGCATCTCCTTCAGGGTGTTTTCTGATAGCGGGCAATGTCACGCCGGATTTCGGCGGTGGCTGTTGCCACAATAATATCCCCTTCTATCATACTATAATCTACCCATTTGTCAACAAAATCCTCATCAGGATATGTTTTTTCCAGCATCTGCATGGCGCTCCGCCCGGCTTCGAGACAAACCGTATCAGCATCCCGCATCCGTAATTCCAACGCAGCTTCCATGTATTTTTCCCGAATGAGCCGGACAGGCAGCCATGCACCCCCAAGCTGCGTTTTCTGCACATCCATATCCCATTGCAGATAATCAGGCGTATCCTGAAAGCTCCATTGAAAGAAAGGCAGCGCGATCACCCGGCGATTGTACTCCCGTCCCGTGGGCACAGTCTCATATTCCGTCATAGGCATCCGCATCCTGGCGCTGATCCAGACCCGTGCAACGGCCGCCCCCTGGGCTTTTATGGCAACCGATTGACCGTCCGGCCCCTTTTCCACGCCGCGAATCAAAACCTGCCCGGCCCGCACCAGGTCGCCCTCCTTGCAAAGAGGCGTTCCCGCATAGCAGGTAAGCCGCAGCAAAACGCCGTCCTCTGCCGCCACAATATCCCCGGGAAGGCCGGCAGAAGCAACCCCAGGAGGCGGTGTTCCTTCTTCCAAACGAATTCTGAGCGTGACCCCCGCCCATTCCGTCCGTACCCATTTCACTTGAGGCAGCCGCCATTCCAGCTTTTGTCGAAGTTCCGCCAGATCGATTTCGCCTCGACGAAGCCCGGGATGGACGTCCGCCTCGTTCAGAAACAAACGCACTTCCCCTTCGTATATCCCGGCATTTTCAATCTCAATTCGCCAGACAAAACTCATGGCAAAAACCAGCAGGCAAAGGCATATACCTGCGCCAACAAGCAGACTCCACCGCCGACAAAGGCCATAAAGCAGCCGGAGCAACCCTGCCGGATGCGTCTGGGTGACCGAAAAACCCTTTTCTTCAGCCAGCGTGGCAAGTGCGCGATAGTTTCCTGGCGTGCAGCCTATAGAAATGCTGCGGTCGGCCTGTCTCGAAATGCTTTGCAGCGGAATTTGCCGCTTTCGTGCCTCATTCAGCAATTTTTCGGCGTTCAGGCCTGATACCCTGAAGCGCACCTGCCAAAAACCTTTCACAGTGCGCCCTCATCCATCTGCACACCGCCGATCTGTCCGTGAATCAGCAGGTCCTGCATACCGAAATACGAAATCACAAGGCCTTTTCCCGTTACGGCCAGCAATCCCGCCTTTGTACGTACGCGGATGCATTTGGTTTCATAGGAAAAAAGCCCGGCATGCTGCTCGATGAGCACTTCTTCCCGTCCCGTGATCACGACTCTGGGCGTTTCGCTTCGCGCTTCCGGAGGCACAAAGGATTTTTCCCGCATTTGACATCACCCCGGATAGCATATGCGGTTCATTTTATTCAAATGAACGCGTCCACAGTGGAATGCATCCCGGGGTATATCGAAAAAAGCGCGCTCTTTGAAAACGCGCTTGCATCCCTGGGTCTATACCGATAAATGGAGGTCAGATGGTAAACTGTTCAATTTCCCGCATCAGATCCTCGCAGTCGTCGTTATAAATATCCAGGGTGATCGGTTTGGAAAGGTCCAGAGAGAAAATGCCCAGGATGGATTTCGCATCCACCACATGGCGGCCCGAACGCAAATCCACGTCATAGGGATAGCGGTTGACGGTGTTGACGAACGCCTTTACTTCCTCGGCGTAACCCAATTTAATCGGAACGGATTTCATGGGGGTTCCACCTCCTTATTGTCCCTATTATAACATCCCCCATTTGGTTTTGCAAGGGCTCAATGAAGTTTTTCAAGCGCTGAACGCAGCCTTTTTAGCGTTTCATCCCGTCCAAGCAGATAAGCAATTTCAAACGCGCCGCCGGGCGTATTGGCCTGCCCGGAAATGGCAATACGCAATGGCCACAATACGGCGCCGTTTTTCTTACCGGAGGCCTCGATAGCCGCCATCACCGTATCGTGGAGGTTCTGCTCCGTCCAGTTCACAACGCTTTCCAGCACGGGCAGAATCATTTCCAGATTCTCTTTGGCCACCGTTTCGTCGCACTTCATTTTTTTGTGGACGTACAACGACGGATCAAATTCAGGCATTTTTGCCAGGAAGGCAATCATATCCGGAATCTGGCAGAAAACCTCCGTGCGGCCCTGCATGAGCTCTGCCAGGCGACGGTAATCCATACCCTTGCCCGCCAACACCTTGTCAAACCACGGCGTCGCCATTTTCAAATATTCCTCAAAATCCATTTTGGCGATGTATTGGCCATTCATCCATGTAAGTTTATTTACGTCAAAAATACCGGGAGATTTATTGAGATGGCTGACGTCAAAGGCCTGAATCAGCTCATCCATGGTGAAGAATTCCCGGTCGTCTCCCGGATTCCAGCCAACCAGGGCCAGATAATTGATCAGCGCCTCTTTCAGGTATCCCTTTTCGATGAAATCGCTGTAATAGGCGTCTCCATCCCGCTTGGACAATTTGTGCTGGGCGTCCCGCATGACGGTGGTCAGGTGGATATACTTGGGAATTTCCCAGCCGAAAGCATCATAGAGAATATTGTATTTGGGTGTGGAGGACAAATACTCCATCCCCCGGATCACATGGGTGATGCCCATCAGATGGTCGTCAACAACGTTGGCGAAATTGTAGGTGGGCATCCCGTCCGTCTTGATGAGGATCATATCGTCCAGGGTGTCGTTGGGAAAGGACAGGTGGCCGAACACCATATCGTCATAAGCCGTTTCACCGGTGGTGGGGCAGTTCATGCGGATGACGTACGGAATCCCCGCGTCCAGCTTGGCCTGCACTTCTTCCTTGGATAAATGCAGGCAGTGTTTATCGTATTTGAACACTTCGCCTTTTGCTTCACACGCGGCCCTGCGTTCGTCCAGTTCTTCCTTTGTGCAGAAGCAGTAATAGGCTGCGCCCTTTTCCACCAGCTGCTTAGCGTAAGGCAGGTACAGGCTCTTGCGCTCGCTTTGGATATAGGGGCCGTAATCGCCGCCAATGTCCGGGCCTTCATCCCAAATGATGCCGCAGCCCCGGAGGGTATCGTAAATTACTTCGGTAGCGCCCTCCACGAAGCGTTCCTGATCGGTATCCTCAATGCGCAGGATAAATTTGCCGCCGTTCTGCTTGGCAAATAAATATGTATACAGCGCAGACCGCAGGCCGCCCAGGTGCATAAAGCCCGTGGGCGACGGTGCAAAACGGGTGCGAACCTCTTGCATGAAAATCTTCCTTTCCGTATTCTATGAGCCGTTCTATGATTATCCTTTGTAACTGTCCTTCAGGCCTACCACTCGGTTGTAGACGCTGAGGGTGTCGGTGGAATCCTTGTCCTTGCAGAAGTAGCCCATGCGCAGGAACTGGAAGGTATCCCCCGGTTTCGCCGCGTGAAGCGCATGCTCGGCATACCCCGTCACGTTCTTCAGGCTGTCCGGGTTCAGACGGGAAATGAAATCCTTTTTATCGGCTTCCTCTTCCGTTTCCCCGCCGGATTCCTCGTTGAGCAGAGGCTCGTACAGCCGTGCTTCGATTTTGCAGCAGTTCCGGGCGTCCACCCAGTGGAGCGTACCCTTGACTTTCCGTTCTGCGCCGGGAGAACCGGAGCGGGTATCCATATCCACGGTGCATTCCAGGTGATCGATTTCGCCTTTCTCGTTCTTTACCACCTTTTCGCATTTGATGATGTACGCCCCCTTGAGGCGCACCTCGCCGTCAGGCTTCAGGCGGAAGTATTTTTTGGGCGCATCTTCCATGAAATCTTCCCGTTCAATCCAGATTTCCCTGCTGAGCGTCACGTTCCGGGCGCCCATTTCGGGATGATCGGGATGATTTTCCATGGGCAGGGTATCCACCTTGTCCTCCGGCCAGTTGGTCAGAATGACCTTAAGGGGATTGAGCACCGCCATGGCACGAGGGACCCTGTCGCCCAGATCGTCCCGGACGCAGTGCTCCAACATGGCGTAATCCACGGTGGAATCGGCCTTGGCCAGGCCCACCTGATCAATGAAATTGCGGATGGCAGCGGCCGTGAAGCCCCGGCGGCGCATGGCGCAGAGGGTAGGCATCCGGGGATCGTCCCATCCGGAAACATAGTGTTCCTCCACCAGCTGACGCAGATACCGCTTGCTCATAATGGTGCGGGTGATATTGAGCCGGGCAAACTCCATCTGCCGGGGGCCAAAGTAGCCGTTCTTTCCGCTGCGAAAGCCGGCCTTTTCCACAAACCAGTCATACAAAGGACGATGATCCTCGTATTCCAGCGAACACAGGGAATGGGTAATGCCCTCAAAAGCGTCGCTCAGGGGGTGGGCGAAATCATACATGGGATAAATGCACCAGGTATTGCCCGTCCGGTGATGCTCCTTGAACAGGATACGGTACATGGTGGGGTCGCGCATATTGATGTTGGGGGATGCCATGTCAATCTTCGCCCGAAGCACCATGCGGCCTTCCGGGAATTCCCCCGCCTTCATGCGGCGGAAAAGATCCAGCGATTCTTCCCAGGGCCTGTCCCGCCAGGGAGAATTCTTTCCGGGCGCGGTGAGGGTGCCGCGGTATTCCCGCATTTCATCAGGCGAAAGCTCGTCCACATAGGCAAGACCGCGCTTGATGAAATCCTCGGCAATATCGTACAGCCGCTGATAATATTCGCTGGCGTAATACAGCCCGCCTTTCCATTCAAATCCCAGCCAGCGGATGTCCTCCAGAATGCCGTCCACGTATTCGGTGTCTTCCTTGGCAGGGTTGGTATCGTCAAAGCGCAGATTACAGAGGCCGCCGTATTTTTCCGCTGTGCCGAAATCCGTCACCAGGGCCTTGCAGTGGCCGATATGCAGATATCCGTTGGGTTCAGGGGGAAAACGCGTGTGCACCTGCTGGCAGCGGCCCGCCTCCAGTTCCTGATCGATGGCGTCCCAAATGAAATTGGTGCGCTTTTCTTCGCCTTCCATCCTGATTGCCTCCTTCAAAAAATAAAATACCAAGCGCATCCTTTCAACGCGCTTGGATTATTATAACTGTTCAATTTCAAAAAGACAAGATATACCGGGCGAAAAACTGCAAAAATTCCCTTACGCTTCCCCTTGTTCCCGCGCTGTCTGACGGCGGATTCTGGAAATGGCATGATCGATCACCTGCAGCGCCTCATCGCCGCGCACCACTTCAATGGCACCAAATGGCGCGTCCAGCAGCCGCTGCCACAAAAACCGTTCCCCTTCAATCAATTTGACGACACTGCCCGTTCCCCCGCCATTGCAGACAGCAGCCGCCTGCGCCATCAGATGACCGTAAGCAATGGTATAAGTGTCCCACAAAAGCTCAGGCAAAACCGCCAGACTGTAATGCACCGTGCCGGCCGCCCGAAGCAGCTCCAGTATGCGGCAAAGCTCGGGGAAAAACAGCTCCTTCTGGGCCTCCCAAATGGCCTGGCGCACCACGTTTCCGTCCGCCATTCCTTCCAGCGGCAGCAGCAGCGCCACCGTCTTTTCCTCCCCCGCGCGGAAGGGCATAGCGTAATAGATAAGGCCGTTCAGCCGGTCCATGTCCGTATCGAACAGCGCCTGGCTGTATTGCACATAGGCCTGCCGTGCCTTTTCCCGGCACAATGCGGACAGCACCTGCAGCTTCGATTCAAAATGATGGTAGAAGCTGCCCTTGCTGCAGCCCAGCATATCGAGAAAATCCTGAACGGTGGCCGCCATATATCCTTTTTCAAAGAACAGCGTTTCCGCAGCTTCCAGAATCGCCTGCTTTCGAAGATCGCCCTTCATCATGTGCGTTTCCTCCTGTGCTCAGTTCCACTCGATGACCTGCTGGATCATCCGGTAGACGGATGTGCAAAGCAGCTCGCGCCGGTATTCGACACCGTTATGAAGGTAAACCTTGTAGGTTTCCACCTCATAGCCTGTTCTGGCCTTTTTCTTTTCCTGCACAGTGCCGGGCGGCAGTTCGGGGTTTTGCTCGTAAATGGGATCGGCCGGCGGCTCGGTGACGGAAACGGTGCGGGTGCTCAACTCGATCGTCTCCCCCGCCCCAAGACCCGCGCCGTAAAGCTCCACCGTGCAGTTCCGCCGTTCGTAATAGGCCACGATGAAGACGGGCGTATCTTTATCGTTTCGGAAAACAAAATCCAGATTGGGCCAGTTCACCGTGGCGTCCCGGCCTTTGTCCACATAATTGCTGGGCCAGGTGTGAGGCGTGCGCGAAACAATGGTAAGATCGGCCATGGCGGCGGCATTGAAAAGCGTGCTGCTTACCTGACACACACCGCCGCCGATTTCATCCACCGTGGTGCCACCCGCAATGGCGGCGGCAGGCAGATAGCCCTTTTCCGCCGTGCGCTGGCCAGTGGTGTTATTAAAGGAAAATGTTTCTCCCGGCATGACCACCGTGCCGGATACTGCCCTGCAGGCAAGATCAATATTGGTGTTGCGGTTGGCATCGGAAGTCGTCTGGGTCGTATACGTGGAAACAAGGGCAAAGGAATTCATCAGTTCTACCCGGGTCACCGCAGGCAAAAGCGTTTCGGACTGCATGGTAATCTGCGCCTGATAATTGCCGGCATTCAGCGCATCGACGATCTGCCGGTACAACGCATCGCCGTCAAGCCGCGCCCCAGGATGATCTTCCGTAAAGGTGAATGCACGGGTGGAAAAATCAAACGTGGCTACCTGGGCATCCACGGGATCGCGGTTGATGTTGCTTTCCACGATGCCCACTAACCTGCGGACATCGGCGGGGTCATAAGTGACCTGGGTAATCAGATAAGCCGGATTCTCGGCCACATGCCGCAAATGCGCGTAACGGTATTCCAGCGGTGTCATGGAAATACCGATGGTTTCGGGGCTGCCGATCCGGCCCACGGCATACGCCACGTCCAGGACGGCGGCAGTATTGCGTGTGAAAGGCAATTCGGTATCCGTGATGACCCAGGTAATCCCATCAATATTCAGGGAAATATGCAGGGCATTTTGCTGGGAAGACGCGTTCTGGTTCAGCGCCTGCTCGGCTTGTGCCCGCGTCATGCCGCCAATGTTCACGCCGTCCACAAAAACCCCCTGGGCGAAGGTATCTCCCTGCGTCACCGCAACCATTTGCCGGAAGGGCGCATACGCTTCGTGGAGCGACGCCATCCAGAATCCCAGCAGCGAAAGAACAGCCACGCAGCAAAAGGCAATAAACACCCAAAGCGCCGTTTTCCGGGGCTTTCGCGGCGTACCGCCGCTGGCCCAGGCACTGCGGACAGAAGCCGGCGTCACCGGATAAGAATCCAGGGCAGGCGGATCATCCTCAAAATCAGACTTTGGTACAAAATACGCCTGATCGGGATAAGCCGTTTCATCCTCCTGTGTGCGGTAAATCGTGGGGGCGGCGGGATCTGGCGGATACGAGGCACGGTATTGGGCCTGTTCCTCCGGCCGTTGCTTATGCCGATCCATCCGTGCCATGTTCATCCCGCCTTTCTAATATAAACATACCCGATTCTGTTTTATTGTAAACCACTGCCCAGCATTTGTCAATGCAGATTGCCTTGTTTTTCCTGTTGGGTGCTTGACACGGGCTTTTCACGGTATTATAGTAAGCCAGAATCATATATTGAAGGAGGCCATGATCCATGAAAAAAGCGCTGATTGTGCTGTGCTGCTGCCTGCTGTTGGTTCCTTCCCCGGTTTGGGCGGAAGAAGAAAAGGTGCTGAACCTGTTTACCTGGGAACTGTATGTGGACGACCAGACCATTGCCGATTTTGAAAGCGCCACGGGAATCCGTGTGCAGTATACGCCTTTTGACTCCAACGAAGCCATGCTTTCCAAACTGACGCTGGGGTCCAATGAATACGATGTCATTATCGCCAGCGATTATGCCATCAACATCGCGCGGAAGGACGGACTGCTGCAGAAGCTGGATCACAGCCTGATTACCCGGTATGACAAAATCGACCCCGTGCTCCTTTCCCCCTATTTTGACCCGGACAACGAATATTCCGTGCCCTATATGTCCGGCACACCGCTGATCGTATACAATCCCGATTATGTGGATTTCGAAATCACGGGTTATGAAGACCTGTGGGACGAACGGCTGCGGGACAGCCTGGTGGTGATGGATGACGCCCGGAACATTATCGGCATTACCCTCAAAACCATGGGCCAGTCTTTTAATGTGACAGACGATGAAATCCTGGCGCAGGCTGCGGAGAAGCTGGCGCTGCTTCGGCCCAATATCCGCACCTTCAATTCCGATACGCCGGACGCTGACCTTAATTCGTTTGAATGCTATGCCGGCTATATGTACGGCCAGTATGCCGCCTATGCCCTGGCGGAAAATCCCGACCTGAAAGTGGTTTACCCCAAAGAAGGCGTGGGGTTCGGCATCGATTCCCTGGTGATTCCGGCCAACGCAATGCATCCGGAAAACGCTCACCTGTTCATCGATTTCCTGCTGCAGCCCGAAATCGCCGCTCAGGTGGCCCAGGCCCAGCAGTTCCGCAGCCCGGTGCTGGGAGCAGAGGAATTTCTGCCGGAAGAATTCCTCAACGATCCCGCCATCAACATTCCTTCCGAACTGCTGACCGACGCGGAATTCATCATGGACCTCGGCGAATACGAAACCAAATTCCAGAATATCTGGACGGATTTCAAGCTGGGTAAATAAGCAAAGCATAAGGGACCGCCCATGACAACCGTCAATTTTTATGAAACTGTCCCTGACGAAAAACTGAAATTTGCCGTGATCATTGCAAAGAAAGACGGGAAACTGATTTTCTGCAAACACAGGAAGCGCAACACCTATGAAATTCCGGGCGGCCACAGGGAACCCGGCGAGCCGATCGAGCAAACCGCCAGGCGTGAGCTGTGCGAAGAAACAGGGGCCATCGATTATACGCTGACCCCTGTTTGCGTTTACTCCGTGATTGCGGAAAATAACTTCAACGGCGAGGAAACTTTCGGTATGCTGTATTTTGCGGAGGTGCGCACCCTGGAAAATGAATTGCATAACGAAATCGAATGCATTGTTTTATCCGCCGATCTGCCAGGCAATTTAACGTATCCGGAAATCCAGCCAAGGCTGCTGGCGGAAGCGCGCCGCAGAAACATATGCTGAAAAGTTCCTTTCCATCAAGCTCCAGACTGGCAGTGTCCATAAACCCAGGAGGAAAATATGAATTATCTTGAAGATTATTACAACCATTACGACGAAGATGGCCGGCTTCTTTCCCGGCACGGGCAGGTGGAATACCTGACCACCATGAAATATATTCACGAATGCCTGTCGGGTCTTTCCGCTCCGACCATTCTGGAAGTTGGCGCGGGAACCGGGCGATACTGCGTCACGCTGGCCAGGCAGGGGTACCGGATAACGGCGGTGGAGCTGATCGCCCACAACCTGGATTTGCTCAAGGCCAAGCTGGACGGCACGGAACCCCTTACCGCCCTGCAGGGAAACGCCATGGATCTGTCCTTTCTGCCGGATCATGCATTTGACCTGACCATGCTGCTGGGGCCCATGTACCACCTGTATACACGGGAAAACAAACACAAGGCCCTTGCCGAAGCGGTGCGCGTAACCAAGCGCGGCGGGTATATTCTTGTTGCCTACTGCATGAATGAGCCGACGGTCATTCAGTACGTTTTCGGAATGAATCACCTGCACGAGGTCATGGACCTGCACATGCTCACGCCGGACTGGCACTGCGTCAGCGAACCAAAGGATTTATTTGAGATGGTCAGAACGGAGGAAATCGCTTCCCCGGATGCGGAATTCCCGGTCAAACGAATCAAACTGGTAGCCACTGACGGCGCGACAAATTATAAGCGGGAATATATCGACGCCATGGACGACGATACCTTTGCCAAATGGATGGATTACCATTTCACTATCTGCGAACGGCAGGATCTGATTGGCGCGTCCCATCACACCCTGGATATTCTGCAAAAGATTTGATAAACCCCGAAAAATGAATTTCACCTATTTACGGTAACGCTCCAATTCCTCCGCCCGGGCTACAGCGGCATAGACCGCGTCTTCCGGAACGGGCGGGCAGGATTCTCCAAGCAGCACATGCAGAAAAAACTCCCGGGTACCGGCATTGCCGGTGACGGAACTGTTTGTCACGTTTTTGACTGCCGCGCCCGGCATATCGTTTACGTCCCGAATCAGGGAAAACAGCAGCGGAGCATAAGCATCATCGGGGATTACGCCCGTCCGGCGCGCCTCCGCGTCGTCGATTTCAAACAAGGGCTTTACCAGGCAGCAAAGCTCCCCTTCTCCGTGCAAAACGGCGGAAAAATACGGAATCGCCTTGCGCAGGGACAGGTAGCTCACATCCACCGTGCCAAAATCCGGCCGGGGCGACAGAGTCAACAGCTTTTCGTCGCTGATATTGGTCTTTTCCATGTTGACGACCCGCTCATCCTGGCGAAGGCGACCCATCAGCTGCCCGAATCCCACGTCCACGGCATAAACCATCGCCGCGCCGCGCTGGCAAAGGCAGTCGGTAAAACCGCCGGTGGAGGCTCCTGCGTCGATGCAGATGCGGCCCTTTACGTCAATGGAAAAATCATCCAGCGCACCGCTGAGCTTAAAACCGCCTTTGCTGGCATAGGGCAGCATCCCTTTGAGGGTCACGACATCCGTTTCCTTTACTGTCGCGCCGTTTTGCGCCTTTTGGCCGTTGATATACGCTTCACCCGCCATAATCCGGGCGGCGGCTTCTTTTTCGTTGGGACAGGCGCCCATTTCCAGCAGCCTGTCGATCAGCCTGATTTTCTTTTGTTTCATGTATCATTCCTCGGAAAACGGACAGGGCGCGGTAAACGTCATGCGTTCCCCCGTAGCAGGATGGGTAAAGGAAAGGGAATAGGCGTGGAGCATCAGCCGCCCGGCCCCCGGCATGCCTCGATGCCCGTACAGGGAATCCCCCAGCACGGGATGGCCGATGCTGCACATGTGCACGCGAATCTGGTGGGTGCGCCCGGTAACGATATGCACGTCCAGCAGCGTACGGTCGGGATATTCCTTCAATACCTGCCACTCCGTTTTTGCCCAGCGCCCATCCGGCTCCACCGCCATTTTTTTGCGGTCCTGGCGGCTTCGACCGATGGGCTTTTCGATGACGCCGCTTGGCTCCTTCATATGCCCGGCCACCACGGCGCGATAATGCTTTTCCATCTGTCTGTCGGCCAGTTGACGGGAAAGGGCAGCGTGTGTTGCGTCGTCCTTGGCCACCAGCATCAGCCCGCTGGTGTCCTTATCCAGCCGGTGCACGATGCCGGGCCGCATTTCCCCGCCAATGCCGGACAAACTGTCAAGATGGTACAAGAGAGCATTGACCAGCGTGCCGTCATCATTGCCTGCCGCCGGATGCACCACCATCCCCGCAGGTTTGATAACCACGGCCAAATGCGCGTCCTGATACAGGATTTCAAGGGGAAGATCCTGAGGTTGAGCGGCAGCCGGTCTCGGTTCGGGCATATCCAGGATAATCCGCGCACCGGCTTCCGGTTTGGCCGAAGGCTTGTCCTCCACACGTCCGTCCACCTGCACCCGGCCTTCCCGGATCAGCGCTGCTGCCCGGGACCGGCTCACCGTGCCGTCTTTGGCCAATTCCACATCCAGCCTTTCCCCCGCTGCCGTTAATTCCCGAATCATCTTTTGCTCCAGTCCCGGGGCCTGAAGAGCAGACTGATGCCGCAAAGTGCCGCGCCTGCCGTTACGCCCACATCCGCCACATTGAAAATATAGAAGTCCACAAACAGCAGTTCAAACATATCCTGCACAAAGCCGAGAGTCAGCCTGTCCAGTGCGTTTCCCAGCGCGCCGCCGGCCATCATGGAAATGGCGATGCGGCCAAGCCCCTGCACCCGGGTACCCCGAAGCAGGAATACACATCCGCACACCAGCAGAACGGACAGGAGCAGCACCGGCAGCGCGTGGCCCTGAAAAAGACCGAGGGCCATGCCGGTGTTTTCCGTACTGTGCAGAGCAAGCACACCCGGAATCAAAACCCGGTTTATATTCCGGCAAAAGATTTTCACGCCCCTGTCCAGCGCAAAGATCAGCGCTCCCGGCCAGATCCAGCTTATTGCCCGCTTCATGCTTCACCCCATTCCCATTATTCATTTGATCCGCAGCTGCACCAGTTCCACTACCCGGGCAACAAATTCGCTGATCCCCGGCAGGTTTCGCTGAGCCAGATCCTGCAAAATAAAAATCACCACAGCGCCAAGCACCGAGAACCCTACCATGATGCCAAGGCCCCGGGCCACGCCCTGCCAGAAGGCATCAAACAGCCGGGCGCGCCTGTCGCTTTCAAAGCGCACGTAATCCCCCAGGCGCATCCGCTCCGCGGCCGCCAGAAATTTTTCCATTCTGTCGTCCCTGTCATCCGGCATCGTTCACATCTCCTTGCTTGCCGTCGAACCGCTTATACAAGCCGGCGGTCAGGATTTTTGTTTCGCAAAAACCCTGAACTTCATTATATCATGGATTCGCAGCTTTTCAAGAATAGAATGGCGCACATTTCTTCCCGTTTTGCATAATCTAAAACGGCGGATTCAATTGACAGCCGCGTAAAAAAAAGCTAAAATAAAAACAACCTGCAGCGAAGGAGTGACGAAGGGTATGCTCGTGACAAAATTTGGCGGCAGTTCCCTGGCAGATGCAAAGCAGTTTGCCAAAGTAAAATCAATTCTTCTGGCGGACGGCGACAGACGGTACGTCGTTCCGAGCGCCCCCGGCAAACGCGGCCCGGAGGACGACAAAATCACCGACCTTTTGATTGCCTGCCATACCGCCGCAAAAAGCGGCAAGCCCTTCCTGCATATTTTGGAACGCATTCAGGCCCGCTATACCGACATTGCTCAGGAACTCGGCATTTCCATGCCCCTTGCGGACGAATTTGCCGGGATTGCCAAGGCTATTTCGGAAGGCGCTTCCCTTTCCTATGCCGCGAGCCGTGGGGAATACCTGAACGGCATGCTGCTGGCGGAATACATTGATTTTCCCTTTGTCGACGCCGCACGCGTCATCCGATTTGACCGGGAAGGAAAGCTCCTGGAAGAAGAAACAAACCGTCTTCTTTCAGACACGCTTCATTCCCTTCCCCGCGCCGTGATTCCCGGCTTCTATGGAAGCGATGAAGAAGGCAATATCCACACTTTCTCCCGGGGAGGAAGTGACATTTCCGGGGCGCTGGTAGCACGCGCCGTCAACGCTGACGTATACGAGAACTGGACGGACGTGACAGGATTCCGTATGGCCGACCCCCGCATCGTTCCCGACGCGCTGTCCATTGCCAGTATGACTTATCGGGAACTGCGGGAGCTTTCGTATATGGGTGCGTCCGTGCTGCACGACGAAGCCGTATTTCCTGTTCGGCGGGCGGGCATTCCCACCAATATCCGCAATACCAATGATCCCCTGCACCCCGGCACCATGATCCATGCCGCCGCCCCCATGGCCCCCGGCCATGTAATTACCGGCATCGCGGGAAAAAAGGGATTTTCCATCGTCTCCGTCGAAAAGGATATGATGAACGCGGAACTGGGCTTCGGGCGGCGGGTATTGCAGGCCTTTGAGGAATCGGGCGTCAGTTTTGAGCATCTTCCCACTGGGATTGACACCATGTGTGTGGTGGTGGAAGAAAAGGCGCTTGCGCCGCATAAAGAGACGGTGCTGCGCCGTATTCAGGAGCTGGTGCAGCCCGATCAGATTTCCATTCACGAGCATCTGGCCCTGATTGCCACCGTGGGCCGCGGCATGGTGCGGAATTTCGGTACGGCGGCGCGCCTGTTTTCCGCAATTTCCTCCCAGGGAATTTCCATTCGTACCATCGATCAGGGATCCAGCGAGCTGAATATCATTGTGGGCGTGGATGAAAACGATTTTGCTGCAGCCGTCCGTGCCATTTACGATGCATTTGTGCGTATCTGATGTACGCTGCGCTTAATCTACGCGCTTCGCAATGTTGATTTTGAAAAAAACGCGACGTACGCCCGGTCCTGTAAGTTTGTCAAACAAATAGGACAGTAAAGTAATTCCG